>DHJA01000282.1 GCA_002404095.1 Planctomycetaceae bacterium UBA4732
GGGTGGGGGTGGGGGGGCGGCGCCTGCCATGCTGGCCACGGAGTATTACCGGCTATGGGACGCGACGGCCGTGGTTCCGCCGGGCGCGCGTGATTTGGAGCAGGCTCAAATTCTGTTGCGCGAACACGGGCCAGAGACGGCTGAGGCGCTGATCGTGTGCTTGGTGCGGGTGACGAAAAAGCGCTGGCCGGATTGCCGGTCGTTGAGCGGGGCGGTGCAGAAGTATCTGCCGGAAGCGCTGAGGTTACATCAACTGGAACAGCGTCGAGAGGCCGCGCGCGAGACCGCCGAGACGGCGCGGCGCCAGGAGCAAGAATCGCTGCGAACGCGCGAGCAGACGGAGCGGCGATTACAGGAAGCGTGGAACGGCCTACCGCCGGCGGAGCGCGAGGAAGCGCGTCGCGGCGTACTGGCGAAGCTCGGCGATGCGACGGCGCCGGAGGCGTTTATTCAGCGATTGTGTTTGGAGGAAGCGGCGCGGAGAACAGGGACGGCTCCTTCCTAATCAAACTGTCATCAAATCGTACTCTTTGTGAGTGACGCCGACGATCACTTGGATTTTCCGCATTTCCTCGGGGGTCAGATGGGCGGCGAGTATTTTGTGAATCAAGTCGTGGCGATCCATCGAGTCCATCTGCTTGAAGCGCTCGGAACTAATAGAGCCGATGACGCCGTCGTGGTCTTCGAGGCGCACCTTGTCCGGCGCGGGAAACTCCTCGGTCAGGATTCGCTTTAATTTCCGGAGGATGGCCATTGTAACGTCCCCTTAGTGATGAATGTCTCGGCGGAGAGGAGAAATTTCCGCGCCCGATCCTTCAGGTAGTCGCCCTTTATTTTCTGGAAGCCAGTTAAGCGCTTCAAGTGGGCGAGCAGTCGTTCTTCGGAGGCGTATCTGTAGTTGTTCGCCCAGAGGTCGAAAACGGCGTTCACGGCCTTCTGCAAGCCGTCCAAATGACTGTCGATTTCAGTATCGGTCAGTCCTTTGACACGTAGGGTCTCATAGCCCACTCGCAGCATACCGCTTGCCGAGAACAACCGCAACAGATTGTGTCGCTCGTCAAACGACGGATCGCGCAGCAGCTTGAACGCTCGCAACATGCACTCGACGGCTACCCCGCCGACGTAGATGGACAGGGCGAAACTGCGACCTTCTTGATAGAGGTAGCGCGCCTGCTCCATGCGCTGGATCGCGGCTCGGAAGTAATGTTCCGGCTTAAAATCCATGCTTATATCCTCATAGAGGCCGGGTTTAGCTTTCGCCAGACCAGGCGGCGTCGGAATAATCGTACCAGCTCATCCAGAAAACCCGCGACGATTCCAGTGTTTCTCCTTGCCATTTCATCGCTTATGGGGTTTCATACTATACGGGAAGCGTATTTAATCTCGACCCCTTAGCGACGGGAGGAACCGTGAAGACAGGCTTCTACCTCGGTGTGACGGCCTTGGCCGTCGGTTTGCTGGCCGGCGGCTTCTTGATGGGCGACGATAAAAAACCCGACGAGCCGACGAAGCTCAAGGGCAAGTTGCCGGCTCACTACAAAAAGCTCGGCCTGAGCGACAAGCAAATGCAAGAGATTTTCAAGATCGAGGCCGGCTATGTTGACAGAGTCGAGGCTTTGCAAAAGCAGCTCGCCGACTTGAAAAAGACCGAGCATAACGATGTCGTCAATGTTCTCACGGACGAGCAGAAGACGCACCTGAAGGAATTGCTCACCGCGGACGTCGGGGGCAAGGACAAGGAGGTCATAGTCAAGGACAAGGCCAAGGAGGTTACGGTCGATAAGGACAAGACGAAGGTTGAAGTCAAGGACAAGCCGGTCATAGTCGATAAGGACAAGGGACCGCCGGCCAAGGACAAAGAGAAGGATAAGTAACAAAAGTTAGCCCGACGCGCGAGCGAGGGATTGCGTCGCTCGCGCGTCGGGCTAACCCCGTCGATCTAACGTCCGTCATCACTTCTTGGCCAGTTCGGCCTCAATCGCCTTGGTCACTTCCTCGGAATCCGGCTTCACCTTCGGCTCGAAGCGGGCGACGACTTCGCCATCGCGGCCGATGAGGAACTTCGTGAAGTTCCACTTGATGTCGCCGTGGAACTTCGGGTCCGTTTCCTTGGAGGTCAGGTATTGGTAGAGCGGCGTAATGCCTTCGCCTTTGACCACGACCTTGGACAGCATAGGGAACTTCACGCCATACTTCGACGAGCAGAATTTGGCGATCTCCTCATTGCTGCCCGGTTCCTGGTGTTTGAACTCGTTGGCCGGCACGCCCAGCACGACTAAGCCTTTGTCGGCGTACTTTTCGTGGAGCTTCTCCAGCGCTTCGTACTGCGGCGTATAGCCGCACTGGCTGGCGACGTTGACGACCAGCAGCACCTTGCCCTGGTACTGCGACAGGTCGGCGTCTTTGCCGTCCAGCGACTTCATCTTGTAGTTGAGAACGGCCGGCACTTTGCTGTCTCCTTTGGCGGATTCGTTGCCCTTATCGGCGGCGAGGACGGCGGGGGCGAAGGCCAACACGGCGGCCAAGCCCAGGATTCGGCTGCGCATCAAGGAGTCTCCTTTGGGTGGGATGTTCGTCAGGCGAGTATTGGTAGTGTAGACGGATGAGGGCGGAAAGGCATTCATACGGTCTGGATGGTGTATTGATGGCGCTCGGCAAGCAGACAGACAATGTTATTTGGTTTGTCCACGATCACGGCGAAGAAGTTCAGAACGTCGCGGCCTAGAAGACTCATATCGAGAGCGGAAGGAGCGGTGAAGCCGACGAAGTGGCTCGTAAAAGTAACCGTGCCGCCGTCGTCGCGTCCAAGGCGAAGGGACGTTTGCACCCAAACGGAAGGGGCCAAGCCTCCCACGCCGCTTAGGAGAACAGCGGGCGATGAGGGCAGCCCAAGGGCGGTCACGAGGTTCTCGGTAAAGACCGTCCGATCCGCTCCGGTGTCCACCAAAAAATCGATGGCGCGCCAGCCGCCGTTGCGGGCCCGCACCCGCAAGAGCACGGTTGGGCGCATGGTCCCTTCAGCGTCTGGCAGCCATCGGCCGTTAATGCGCATAGATGCGAGGCCCTTTTACCGGGGAGAGGTAACGAAGCAGATTGCCGTCGTCTTCGGGGTGAGCAGCATGGGCCAAGGCGATTACTTCCTGCGTCGTATCCGCCACGAACAGTTCCTGACCCGCGACGCAAATGCACTTGCCTTTGTGTTGCGCGTGGATTTCGGGAAGGCGCGCTAGCAGCCATGCCAAGTTGCGCTCGTACCGTTGCCCCTGAGCGTGAAACGCAGCCAACTCCTCTGAACTAAGGTCATCCTCGTACATCGCTATAAGGCCGCCGGGGTTGTCCCGTGGCATAGGGTCGTCGGGGGCGAATCTTTGGCGAATCATAAAGACTCTCCTTTTGGGGCGGCGGCTTTCCTCCCATTATACCCACCGCGCCCCTGAATTACATGCGGACAACCTTCCGGCCCACGGCTCGCCCCTTGACCTAATCTTTATAATATTGCTAAAGATGCCACGGCCCTTAGAATGATGATAATCTTAGAGTTCCTGCCGACCGATTGCGTTCGGCCGCCCGCGGTAGGAGGGAACCGTTCATGAGCGAACCGTGGTTCAACGAGGAGCAGATCGCCGCCGCCAACCTGGAACTGGCGACGGCCCCGCCGCAGACCGTCCTGCGCTGGGCGACGACCACTTTCGGCCACAAGTTGACCATGGCGACGGCGTTCGGCCCCGAAGGCTGTTGCCTCATCCATATGCTGGCCGCCATCGACCCGACCGTCCGCATCTTCAACCTCGACACGGGCTACCAGTTTCAGGAAACCCTTGACCTGCGCGAGCGGATCAAACACCGCTACGACATCGAAGTCGAATACATCCGGCCGGAGTTGACGGTCGCGGAATACGAAGCCGAACACGGCGGGCCTCTGTATCGTCATCGCCCGGACCAGTGCTGTTATGACCGCAAGGTGTTGCCGCAGCGTCGAGCGGTGGCCGGCTATTCGGCCTGGATCAGCGCCATTCGCCGCGATCAGACGCGCGACCGAGGCGCGGCCGACCTCGTTCAATGGGACGCCAAGTTCGATCTGGTGAAGGTCAACCCGTTGCTGTCCTGGACGAAGACGGACGTATGGAAATTCATCACCGAGAATGACATTCCCTACAACCCGTTGCACGACCAGGGCTATCCGAGCATCGGCTGTCAGCCCTGCACCCAAGCCGTGGCGGACGGCCAGGACGAGCGCGCCGGCCGCTGGGCCGGCACCCGCAAGAAAGAATGCGGGCTGCACGTCATCGAGGTGCAGGGCGGCAGCGGCATCTGAAAGATTTGTTTAGCCGCGACCCGAAGGGGAGCGCGTTCGAGGTGACATGAGGATCTCCGCCAAGGCCGAATACGCCTGCGTCGCCATGCTGGAGCTTGCCGCCAACTACGCGGACGCCCAGCCGGTGCGCATCAAGGCCATCGCCGACGCCCAGGGCATCCCGCCGCGCTTCCTCGTGCAGATCCTGTTGCAGTTGAAGACGGCCGGCCTGGTCGCCAGTATGCGCGGCGCCCTGGGCGGTTATCAGCTGGCCAAACGTCCCGACGGCATCACCCTGGCGTCGATCATCAACGCCATCGACGACCGCACGTTGACGCCGCGCTCCGCCCTCGCCGAGGCCCACCGCTCGCCGGCCGTGGAGACGCTTCTCGGCGTCTGGCGCGAGATTCAGGCCGAGGAGCAACGCCTGCTTGAAGCGCTGACGCTCGCCGAGCTGATCCGCCGATCGCAACAAACCAACGCCTTGTCCTACCAGATTTAACCCCCTGTTTAACCGCGACCCGAAGGGGAGCGCGGAGGAGACCTGCATGGCCGATTTGATCCCGCCGCACGGCGGCCTGAGCGAACCTGTCAACCGTAACGTCTCGGCCGCGGAGGCCGACGCCTTCCGCGCCCGCGCGGCCAAGCTGCCGCGCGTGGCCGTTAGCGACGCCGACCTGTCCACGCTCTACCGCATGGGCGACGGCGGACTCAGCCCGCTCACCGGCCCGATGGACCAAGCCGCGTTCCAGCGCGTCCTCAACGAGGAAGTCGTTCTCCACGACGGCAAGAAGTACGCCTGGACCATCCCGCTGGCCTTCCCCGTGTCGGCGGATCAGGCCGCGACGCTCAAAGCCGGCCAGCCGGTCGCGCTGGTCAACGGCCGCGATGAGATCGTCGGCTCCCTCGACGTGAAAGACGTCTACGAGTGGGACAAACCGGCCTACGTCAAAGGCGTTTACAGCACCGAGCGCTGGGACCATCCGGGCGGCCGCATGGTGCAGAACGACCCGCGCACTCACCTGCTGGGCGGCGAAGTGCATGTGCTGCCGCAGCCGAAAAACCCGGAATACGGCAAGTTCATTTTGTCGCCGCGCGAAACGCGAGCGCTGTTCAACCAAAAAGGCTGGAAGCGCGTCGTCGCCTTCCAGACGCGCAATCCGCTGCACCGCGCCCACGAATACGCGCTGGTGGCGGGCCTGGAACGGTTGACAAAGGAAGGTCACTTCGCCGGCGCCGTCCTCAACCCGCTGGTCGGCGAAACCAAGGGCGACGACGTGGACGCCGTGACGCGCATGCGCACCTACCAGGCGCTCATTGAGAACAAGGCGCTCGGCGAGGGCGACAAAGACGAAGCCCTATGGAAGAAGACTGGTTGCGACATTACGGATCGCATCATTCTGTTGGGCCTGGACATCAAGATGTTCTACGCCGGGCCGAAAGAGGCGATCATGCACGCGATCTACCGGCAGAACTTCGGCTTCACCGACATCGTGATCGGCCGTAAGCACGCCGACGCGCCGTTTGAAGACGGCAAGGACATCTGGGACGGCCTGGCGGCGCAGCGTAAGTTCGACGAGTTGAAGGGCGACCTGAAGATTAAGCCGGTGAAGGTCGGCTTTGCCGCTTATTACGAAGAACTGGGCCGCGTCGGCCTTGTGGAAGAGAACGAGCCGAAGGGCTACAAGCAGGTGACGATTGCCGGTAGGCTTCTGCGCGACAAACTGCGGGCGGGCGAACTGCCCGACGCGCGCGTCATGCGGCCGGAAACGGCGCGCATCCTGATAGAGACCATGAAGGGGAAGTAATATAGTAACCAAAATAGCCACGGATGAACACAGATGAACACAGATAAGACAGGAAATAAACTGCTTTTTGTCTTATCTGTGTTCATCTGTGTTCAGCTGTGGCTATTCTTTCCGGGGCAAATTCGCGGCAATCCGACGGCGAGCAAGCAAGACGCCATGACGCCAAGGATTGCGGCCCATTTTGAGGAGTTCTCGTTCTATGACGGAGTCCCTCTTACGACGTGAGATCAAGAAGGCCGTTGACCGCCTATCGGTTGACCGGCTTCCGTCCCTGGCCGATTACATCGCGTTTCTGAATCACCCGACCCTTGGACAGCGACTCGAAAAAGCCGAGCGCGATCTCAAGGCGGACAAAGGCGTTAATTGGCGCACGGTTCGGGACGATGTTTGAGGTCGTGCTGTCGCCGTCGTCGTCGGCGTTTTACGCGGCAGCGGCTCGCTCCTTGGCCTTGAAGCCGGCTCGCTGTTTCCGCCGGCTGGAGACCGAACCGCGTCAAGGCGCCAACGTCAAGCGCCTGAAAGGCGAGTGGTCGGGCTACCTGCTTTACCGAGTCGGCGACAGGTGCGTGATCTATCGCGTCGAGGACGCCTCTAGCCGCGTAAATGTTTTCGTTTATCACTATTTAAGCAGCTTTCAAGTGCGGCGCGGGCTACCGCTACAGCCCCGGTTTCTGGAGAGAGCCGTAGAATCACACGCGACCTCGCCCTATCGAGGACGGCCGTCACCGTGACTCCATGCTCTCCGATCTGGGCCACGAAACTGTCTTCCACCGTCGCTGATCGAGCGGCTCTGCCGGCAAACAACCAGGCGATGATGCCCCACGCGGATCGCCGGCGCATCAGGTTCCCGATCACCTTCAGGAGAGACGGTCGCACGAACTCGGGAGGGGGCACCATGGCTTTCTCCACGCCACCGATCTCATAGCCGAGCCGGTTGTCTCCCTGGGCGGGGTCAAACCAAACCCTCGTAGCTCCATCCCGTATCGCCAGAAGGAGTACGAGCGCCCAGAGCTTCTGAGCAGGCGCTCCACGCTCGAACAGTCGTACAAGGTCGATGCTATTCATGCCGAACAATGATTAGACAGCGAAGCACCCGTCAACGCAGCGAAATCTCGCCGCCTATCGTGGGAACGCTGGTTCCCACTCTTTTCCCTAACTTATTTATTACCAACAAACACGATTGATTGACAGTAATTCGCGTTCCGAGGATAGGCGGTGCCGTCTCGCCAGCTATCCTGCCGACGCCCAGAAACGATCTAACGGGCTGCGCACGTCCCGTCCGCTGCGGTTCAGTACGTGCGTAAGATCATAGCCGTTTCCACGCCGCAATCCCCTAGCAACTGGCGACGGCGTTCCTATCTGGAAGGAGGCCGAGCGCGCCGCACTCGACGCGGCCTACTTCCACCTCTACGGCGTCGAACGCGCCGACGCCGAAACCATGCTCTCGACGTTCACCAACACCGGACTGGCGCCCGAAAACGAACGCCGATTGCGGCAGGGTCTATGGAAGGCCGGAAGTACCGGCGAAATGGTTTTGGCGGCGTTTGATCGCCTCGGCAGGTAGTGTCTCCGTTTGGCGAACCTTGCAACTTTCGGATGGTTGGTGTAGCCTGCGGGAATGGACTTTGAGCTAGTGGGCGAACTGTCCGGCATCGAGACGATCGCAGTAAACCTTGCGATCCGCGAGCGCGACTCCTTGAAGCATCGGTACGGCGGCAGCCGGTGGCGTAAACTCAAGGGGGTCGCTCTGGTTCGGCTGGTCAACGGAAACGTCCGAAAGGCGGAGGTCCATTGGTATGAGGCTCACGGGGTGGGTCGTCGGAAGATGAAAATCAAGCGCTTTCTGGATTGAGACGCCATGCCAAAGAATCAAAACCGCGCCCCCTTCGCCGTGTGCGTGACGAACGAGGGCAGCGACGACCTCCAGGTGTGGAAATTATACCGCGTCCTACCCGACGCCGCCGCGGCGGCCGAAGGATACATGCGCGTGGTCGATGATTCGGGTGAAGACTATCTCTATCCGAAAAGTCGCTTCGTTGTGGTTGATTTCCCGGTGGCGGCAGAGGAAAAGATCTTGGCCGTCGCCACGTCTGGCGTCTAGCCAGGGAAGGAAAAAAAGGTCATGGTAGATTTGCTACTCGATGTCCCCTTTTCCTTCCAAACCCCTCGCTTGCGCGTCGGGCTAACTAGTTTTGAAACGCCGCGAACGCCATGACCATCGCCAGGGCGGCAAAGCCCAAGACGGACCCCACAACCAGAGCGGCCGACGATCCCTTCGGGACGACGCGCCCCTCCAAACTCTTGAAGCCGTCAAATAGCGTATCCAGCAGCGAATCCATATCTCGAACCTCCCCCGGGCGCCGACACTCAAGGCATAGCATTCTCCCAGCGTATAGGCAAACACCTCGACCGAAGTTGACATTGCGGCGCCCCGCGTTACTGGCGAAGATAGACGCACTGGCCCACGAAAGTAGGAGAACCTCCCGTGGTCGTCGCGACGAAACTCCCATGCTTTGATAATCTCGCTGAGATGCTGGCGAAACTCGGCGTCGCCGCCCGCCGCATCCGCCTTACTCCGCCCCCGGGCAAGGCCACGGAGAAGGACGTCATCGCTATTCACGACCGGACGAAACGGCTCTATGAACTGGTGGACGGCGTCTTGGTGGAGAAGATCATGAGTTTCCCCGAGTCGGCGCTGACTTGCGACCTCATCAAACTGCTCGGGTATTTCCTGGACAAAACCCCCTTGGGATTTCTCACCGGCCCGGACGGCGCGGTGCGTCTGATGCCGGGGCTGGTCCGCATTCCCGACATCTCCTTCATCGCCTGGGACCAGCTTCCGAAGCGCGAGCGCCCGACCGACGCCATCGCCGGCCTCGCTCCGGCCCTCGCGGTCGAGGTCTTGAGCAAAGGCAACACCCGAAAAGAAATGGACCGCAAGGTGCGCGAGTATTTCCAGTGCGGCGTCCGTCTCGTCTGGCTCGTCGCCCTGACATCGCGCACCGTGCAGGTCTACACGGCGCCCGACAAGTCCACGACGCTCACCGAGGACCAGACGCTGGACGGCCGCGACGTTCTGCCGGGTTTGGCGCTGCCGCTGCGTCAAGTCTTCGCAGAGGTTCCGGCGCCGCCGAAGAGCGCCGGACGGCGAGGAAAACCCGGCAAGCCGCGACGGTCGAACGGGACCGCGTGAAGATCACCTGTTCGATCGGATAAATCACTTCGCCGCACTCGGCGCACGAATCGGGTGGTTGCTGGGGTAGAGGCTTGACACGGGCATAGCCGCGCGCGAGGATGTTCCGGGCTGGAATGGCTGATCCGTGAGGGGGCATCCATGTTAAGCCGTGAGCGCGCTATAACAACATGCTAGGCCCGCAGAGGCGACTGGTGGACGACACGCCGGAAGAGCTGATCTGCAGCGAACTCGGCCTGGGCGAGCACTTGCTCTGGGCCGACCGGCCTGGGCAGGGGTTCGTGCTGCGGGCGGGCGATGCATTCATGATCCCGTTCAGCCTGATGTGGGGCGGGTTCGCCATCTTCTGGGAAGTCGCGGTGCTCGCGTCCGGGGTACCCTGGTTCTTCGCCCTATGGGGTATCCCGTTCGTTCTAATCGGGCTCTACATCATGGTCGGCCGGTTTTGGGCCGATGCCTGGCAGCGAGCCAAGACCCTTTACGCGGTCACCTCCGAGCGGGTCATCATCGTCTCCGGCCTGTTCGCCCGGCAGGTCAAATCCCTGAGCATCGACACGCTCTCGGAGGTGTCCTTTACCGAGCGTCAGGATGGGTCTGGGACGATCACGTTCGGCCCGGCGCCTCCGTTCTACTCATGGCAGGGCGGTACTTGCTGGCCAGGGTTCGGGCGCCAAGCCGTTCCGTGCTTTGAGTTGGCTGGCGAAGCCCGGAAGGTGTACGAGGTCATCCGCGGGGCGCAAAGAGCGGCCAAGCAACGGGCTTAAACTGGCGCTGCAGTGACACCAGGCGGGCCGCAGGCTTATGCCTGCTCTTTGCTCGTCATTTCCTCCACTCGCCCGCTCCTGGCCTCAATCACCGGACGCATCGTCGGTGGCCCGGAAATCCGCTCGCCATTGGCTTGACCGGCGCAGGGCCGCGCGGGAGGATAACAGGTTATACGGCGCTATGCTGTATAATCACTGGTTCGGCGGCTTGATCGGGAGATACTATTGTCGATGTTCGGGCGCATTGTTTCTTGGGCGGGCCGATTGATTCACCGACAATCTCCGAGCCCAACTTTGCCCGCGTGCGACAAATGCGGGAATCCAGCGACACTGGTTATTTTCCAGCTGAACTCAGATGACACGAACACGGAGAAGAAGTATTGCGGGCCATGTGGCACGCAGAACGTCTGGTTGCCGAACCCGAATCTACCTGGACCTGTAACCGAGTTCCCAGGCGGAGATCGAGAGATCACCATGGCGCTCGAGAAAATCGTGTGGTCAGAAGCCCCTGAGAAGATGTTGATCTTGCGTGAGCTTCAAGGTTCCCGGCGTCTGTCGTTCATGACCGGTTATTTTGAAGCATCTGCACTTTGGTGGTTCCTCAAAGGAGCACCAATCCCTCGTCCACCGACACACGACGCCTGGTTAAACACAGTCGTGGCGCTAGGTTGGAAGTTGCGGTCGGCTTGTGTTTATGATCGTCGGCAAGAGAACTTCTTCGCCGAGATCCGCTTGTTTCGCGGACAAACAGAGGTCAAGGTAGAGGTTCGCCCCAGTGACGCGCTAATCCTTGCCCTACGGGCAGGTGTGCCGCTATGTTTCACAGAAAAGGTGTTGGCCGCATACGGGGTTTCCGATCCCGAGCCGCCCTAAAGAGTACAGGCCGCCGCCGAACCAGCGCAGTTCCTTTCTGAGCATGTTTGAAGAAGCTGGAACCGTCCGGGCGACCATGTGCAACGGGTGCCGACGGATCTTCCTGCACGGTGTCCCAAAATGAAGAGCGGCCCTGGCTGAGAGGTCGCCGGATGACCTCGCTGAACCAAACGCTGCACCTGACCCGGCCGACATTAACTGGCGTCTCGAATCCGTCTCCGGTGCTCGGAAATCCTGGCCGCAGGGTGTTGACCAGAGACGGGCGGCGCGGGAGCATGGGTGAGTGATAGGTGAAACGGTGTGGGACGTGCGAAGGTGCGCTGTCGTGAGGTGACGCCATGAACCACATTCCCAAGCAACAGTGGATGGGCTGCGCCGTTGCAACCGCAGCCATGCTCGCTGACCGCAGCTACGAAGAAGTGGCCGCGCACTGGCCCGATCTGAAAGAGGGGCGGATGCGCGCCCCTCAGGAACTATGCGCGCTTCTGGAGGCCGTAACTGATATTGAGTGGCGGTTCTTCCCATGTTGGCATCCGCAACCGCGGGTCCGCGAGTTTTCCCCCGCGCAGTGTCCGGTGGCCGTGTTCATCAACGACGCTGAACTTCGTCCCCGTTTCGGTCAATGGATCGTAGTCGAAGACGAGGTCATCCACGATCCGGGCGAACGCACTGCGCATTCAATTAGCAGCTATCCGCTCCGTGATTGGGTAGTTACGTTGGTCGCTCAGCCAACGCGGCCAGTGGAACTGGCGAGATGGCGCGATCGGAAGCGGACCTGACCCAAGCCGCCGCATTCCAGGCTTCTCGTCATCCGTTCCGGTCCTCGACAGTTTGGAAAACAGCGTATTGACGGAGGAGTGAAGGCACGGGAAGACGCTGTCGGAGGCCCCCGGATGAATGAAGCCGACTTCTGGGCGCGTCTGGAGTATCGCGTCTGCCGCGAGTTCGCGGGGATGCCAGAAACCCACTTGCGACATCTCTGGTGCGACGGCTTTATTCCGGAACAGTACCTCCTGGGCGATCAAGCGCCCCGCATTTCGGGTCGGGCGTGGATCTGCAATGGTCGGCGACAGGCCGAGTGGGAGTTCACTCTTCTGCTGCCCCGTCCGGTGAACTCGCGGGACGAGATCGAATGGTCGTCGTTGCTCCCGCCAGAGAACATGACTCGATGGCTCTCGCTCGATCAGGCTGGCAAGCGCATCGACATCGAGCCTGCGGCTGCGGTTCCGGACCTCGCCTAACCAGGCGATGTAGTACATGGGCATTCAGGCGACTGGCAACCCTCAGCACCGATCTGCATGTAGGGTGCCGGAATCTGTCCGCCGGAGGCTTGACGGGGCCACGGGCGGCGCGGGAAGATGATCTGCAATCCGCCTGGCTTCGGGAAACTGGCTTCATTGCATGGCGTGCATCCTCAGGCGGTCTGCGTAGGCTCCCGACGAAAAACGAAGGGTCGTGCGGTGTGTATACCCTCATGGAGCCTACGCGGACTCAGTTTGATCTCAACTTCCGCCTGCTTGGGACGCGCGTCCGTGTTAGCGCGTGGGCTTACCCGTCGTCTGGAAGGGGCCGAACCGCCTGGCGGGACAGATCCTTTACCAATGCTCCACGGATCAGGCGCGCCGGGAAACACTGAAAGAAGGCCGAGCGTATCGGCTCCGGCTGCGGCCGAACGGGACGGCGTGACGGTCACCCCTTAAAGAACTCCGCAAACTCCTCCTGAATCGCCTTCACCCCTTTCTGAAACGCCCAGGCGTCCATGCCGACCGAGAGCATTCGGCAGCCAAGCTCGACGCAACGTCGCGCGTGGGCGGCGTCGCGCGGCAGGATCGCCCACGGCACACGGTTGGCTGACGCAGCGCGGGCCGTGCGCTCCACGGCGGCCCACATCCGCCGATGTTCCCATTCGCCGGGAATGCCCATCGACTGGCTCAGGTCGGCCGGCCCGATAAACAGAAAATCCAGATCCGGCACGGCCGCGATGCGCTCCACGTCTTCGACGGCCTCAATGTGTTCGATCTGCACGGCGACAATGCTTTCGGCGTTGGCCCGGCGGAAGTATTCGGCGCCGGGCAGCGACCCATAACGGCCGTCGGCGCCCGTACCGTTGACGCCGCGACAGCCGCGCGGATGGAACTTGGCCCAGGTAACGATCTCTTCGGCCTGGCGGGCGCTGCGCACCATCGACGCCATGACGCCGCCGGCGCCGGCCTCCAACGGCCGCATCACCGTGGCGTAGTCCGTGGCGTTGAGGCGGACGAAGCTGTCGAGGCCGGCGCCGCGCGCCGCGCGGGCGGCTTCTTCGATTTGCGGGATTGTCAGGCCGACGTGCTCCTGGTCGAGCCATACCGCGTCGAAGCCGCCGCGCCCGCCGATCACCTCCACCAATTTCGGAGAGCAAAACTGGCCCAAGGCGAAGACGTTCAGTACACGGTCGCCGGCCAGCAGCGACTTCAGTTGCGCCCCCATAGCGACTCCTTTTTGCAAACGGCTCTACCACGGAACCCTGTTGTTGCTACGTATCGGGGCTATTGTAGCAAGGCGCGCGCTGGCGAATTTCTTCAGAATCTCGTTGACAGCCCTCGGGCCGGGTGTTAGCATTACCACCACTTGATAAATTAAGACGCTTTGGAGCGTTTATCACCTTGATTAGGATAGTCACAATCCTGAAGCGCCAAGCGCCAAGCGCCTTCTCGTGCGCGCTCATCCCTTTTTTCCTCAGTCTCATCCTGTTGTCAGCCGGCGCCTGGAAGGGCTACGAGTTATTCACGGCGCCGCTGCCTGAAACGAGCTTGTGGACTTCGCGCGGCTTCCTGATCGCCGTGATTGAATCCGAATTCGCCTTGGGCCTGTGGCTGCTATTCGGCCTCTGGCCACACGGGGCGCGTCGGGCGGCGCTGGCCGCTTTCCTCGTTTTCTTTGTCGTCAGTCTATTCATGGCGTTGGCGGGCGAGTCGAGTTGCGGCTGCTTCGGCCGTGTGCCTGTCAGCCCACGCTATATCGCGGTCCTCGACTTCGCCGCGAGCCTTTCTCTCTGGCTATGGCGTCCGTCCGCCATCGCCGTTGAGCGGCCGGTCGGCTCCCGGTTGCTCCGCGTCGCGGCGGTTCTGCTCCTTTTTCTGCTCGTCGGCGTCCCATCCGGGATTGTCCTGGCCGCCCACCGGCCCACGTCCCTCAACCCCGACGCTGAAATCGACGCGAATCAATCCGTGGTCTTGTTGGAACCGGACAAGTGGATCGGCCGTCGCTGCCCGCTCCTCAAATATATCGACGTGGGCGACGAATTATCACACGGCGGCTGGATCGTGGTTCTGTACCACCACGACTGCCCGCGCTGTCAAGAGGTCGCACCGGAGTACGAAGCGAGGGCTACGGCCGCGGCGGCCGACCCGGCGGCGCCGCGAACCGCCTTCATCGCCGTTTACCTCCGGTAGCGCGGCTGCCACTTTCGCCAAGATGTAAGCGTAGGAAGAGCGGATGCCGGCCAACTCCGGGGCGCGTTCCCCGTCGAGGACCAGCGTGTAGAGCAGACAGCCGGCGCCGAGGAGAACGGTGCCGCCGCCGCTGGAGCGACGAAGAATGGGAACGCCGTCGGCCCGACAGGCGGCTTCATCCACATCGTCGGCAAGCCGGCAGCCGGCGCCGAGAACGACGGCGAGGGAAGGTTGTTCCCAAAAACGCAGCACTTCGCCGCCTTCCTCCGCCTCGGCGCGCAATAGCAACGCCTCGTCGAGAGCGAGGTTCGCGGCCGCCGTCGGAAGGGTGAGAGGGAGGAAACGCAAGTGGTCTTACCTCATTGCCGCCTCTAACGTCCTCATCCTTGCCATCACGTCGGGAAGCGCTTTCTTGCCTGACGCCAGTTTCTTCAGCTTCGCCGCCGCGTCCGCGCGGGAATAGACGCCCTGCATCCCGAAATCGAGAAGGTTGAGAAAGCGGCTATACCACTCGGCCGCGTCGTCGCGCTTGCCGATCTTCGCCAGGCAGTCGGCGGTTCGGAAGATGCAATCCACCACGACGCCGCGCGTCCAATCCGCGTCTTCCCAGCATTCGTTGGCGTCCTCGTCCGGTTCGTTCAGCTCCCGGAGGCCGCGGCGAGTCAGTTGAATGTAGAGTTTTCCCGCCTCCTTCGTGCGGCCGAGCATGTCCAGGGCGCCCGCGTAACTCCAGAGCGCCAGCGGGCAGTCGGGGATCTGCTTCAGGGATTTCTCGGCCGCGTCGAGCGCTCCCTGGTAGTCGCGCCGCTCGTACTTCACCCCGGAAAGGCGCGCCCATAACCAGTGGTCGTCCGGCTCCTTGACGAGTTGTTTCTCAATAACGCGTTGGGCCGCCGCCCAATCGCCGGCCCCGATGAGGGACTCGATCCGCGCTCCGACGCGATTGCCTGCCATAGTCGATTCCTCTATCGTGTGTGCGGTCGGCGTTTATCGCCCTTTTCTCCGCCCTTGCGATCTTTCTTCTTACGCCGCTGCCCCTTCTGGTGCTTTTCCCGCGTCGAGGGGCGGCTTTGGCTGGTATGCTCCTCTGACAAGGGATGAATCTCCTTCCAGCATTCAGATCATCGGCATCCGTGCCGCGTTTTTTGCCCTGCCGGCCTCTTCCCGGCCATTCTACCACTCGCGCCACCTTGGCGAGAGGAAAGCGGCTGCCGCCTTTCGCGACCCGCACTCGACAGCAGACACGGAAAAACGATATTGTACATTTACTTGCCATCGGATCGCCCATTCCGGATGCTCGCTCATGGCTCCATCAGGCGACGAACAAATGTCGGTTGCGGAAGCCGCTCGACAGGCTGGCATGTCAATTGAAGGTATACGCGACGCAATTCGCAGGGGAAGACTCAAAGCCGAAGTTGTCGAGACGCGGCCTGTGTACGCCATTCGGCTCTCGGAGCTACGAACGTACTTGGAGGAAGTGGACAAAGAGCCTCGTGGTCGGCCACGTTCCCTTAAGAAGAAAAAAAAGAAGGGGTCTTGACTCTCTAGATGAAGATGGCTATTCTTGACACTCAAGAAATGTGGCCCTCAATTGCTTATTGAGAAGAAAAATGCCTGGCCATCGGTTGCAAGACGTTAGTCGAGTTGCCCTTCGTTTAGCAGGAACCAGAATTCGTTCTTGGCGGTCTGGTGCTTGCGGCAGCGGCACACCAAGTGGCGTTCAAAGCGACCGATGACGAGGCAGATCAGTTGCTCCAGGAGTTCGACAAGAAGTACCAGGAAGCGTGCGAGACCAGAGATGAGTCGGAGCGAAGAACCCTGGCGGCGGCCTTAGACGAGAGCAACGACAAGATCGATGTCTGCTCTGGAAACTTGTGGATTCCCTACGGGGTCCGTCTGGAAGTCACTGACGGCCAGCATCGCATTCTGACGGCGCTCAACCGCATCAAGAAAGGCGATGCGACTTTGACCCACCCGTCTCAGGGGATCGCTGCCATGGTTCTGATCGAGCCTCGGCGTCAAAAGCGGCAGCAAGATTTCGTCGATCTTGGCCAGACGGCGCCGATCCAGCCGACCATCAAGATCGCCATGGACTATCGCCAGCCAGTGACGAAGCTGGTCAAGGACATGGTGGAGAATGTTCCGATCTTCGCGGAACAGTTCATCGAGTTCAAACGGCCGTCGATCCGCAAAGACTCCATTAACATCTACAGCCTGTCGAACCTCAAGACGGCAGTACAGGCGATGCTTCTAGGCAACACGCGTCTCGGCGCCGCGGAAGCCCAGCGCAAGCTGACACAAAAACTTGACGGAGCGGATTACGACCGATTGCGCGACCTCACGGTTGATTTCTTCTCCCGGTTGTCACTGGAAGTGCATTGCTTTCGCCAGATCGTGGACGACCCGGATAGCATCGACTTCAAGAGGCAGCGCGAGGATTACATGTGCCTTAATAGCGTCGGCCTCGCCGTCATGGGAATGGTGGGACACGAACTTGTTCTGGGCCGCGCTGCGATGGACCCCGTCGTGTCGGCCGTCGCCAAGATCGACTGGGCGCGTGACAATCCCCTTTGGGAAGGAACGCTGCGGGTCGGCCCCGGCGTCTCGCGCGGCGGCAACGTGATTGAACTGGGTGGCTCAATTGTCAAGGCGGTCGGCGGCCTGCCGTTGACCGAGCGCGACATCGAACGCCTCCGTGCCGTTGATGGACTTGCCCAGAAGCTGCCGGCGGGTTGTCTTGATGCTCCAAAGGCGTTTGATTCTTTGAAGAACGGCGAAGAAATCGAGGACCGCGCGGAAGTCACGGACGCCGAGCAGGATGAAGATAGCCAAATCGTCGAACTCATTATGAAGGGAGGTGCGTAATGAATAGGGCGATTCTCGACGGCGTCTTGGTGAAAACCTACGGGGATTTCAACGTCCCCGTCGATAAATTCCTTGGGGATTCCAGCTTGATCGCGGCCTTCGTCGCCGCGGTTGAAGTTGGCGCCGGCTCCGTCGAATTCGAGCCGCAGGAGATCATGCGGCGCCTAATCAATCTGCGGAAGAAAGGACGGCTTCCCCGCCTGCGGCGCGCCTATTTTGGCCGATCTCCCAACAACAATTGACGCAGGTATGCCACCCGCGCCGGCGGCGAGATCTACAACAACTGGTAGTAAAGTAAAGGAGGAGCAAACGTCCGTATCAGGAAAGGCGCCGCGATGACGAAGACCCTTTACGTCGGCAACTTGATGTGGGAGGCCAGCGCCGACGATTTGTTGGCGTTGTTCCAGGCGCATGGGCAAGTGGCTCACACGCAGGTCGTCACGGATCGGCAGACCGGCCGATCGCGCGGCTTCGGCTTCGTGGAAATGAACGGCGCCGACGCTCAAAGGGCCATCGACGCTCTCAACGGCCAACCCTTTCGCGGCCGGCCATTGATTGTGAACGAGGCCGCGCCGCGCTCCCCTTTGGGTCGCGGCTAAACTTTGCCTGACCATCTTGCTCTTGACTTTCTTACGCCAAAAAGCCACTTTATCATAACCCGCTACACGCCGCCCGGCTGGAACGCCGAGCGCGTATTGAATCGTCACGACCAAGGAGGGTCCGGCATGTTTTACCAGACTGAGGCCAAGCCGCAGGGTTGGCGCGCTGTGGCCGTCTTCGACGACCGCACCGACCGCCTACTGTACCTCGGCCGTTCGTCCACGCAGGTTCGCGCCCAGTTCGGCCAAGCGTTCTTTGAAGTCCTCGATGAGGAAGAGCGCGATCACGTCCGTTCCATTTCCCTTCAGCGCTGGCACGGCGCCCCCGACGCCGGCCGTTGGCTGCACCAGACCAACCTGACCGTTCCCATGAAGGCCAAGCTGGCCCGCAGTGCGTGAACCCGGCCTCCGTTCTCGCAGGCGCCGTCCTCACCTCGGCGCCGGTCCCCGTCGGGCGGCCGGCGCCGAGGTTTTTTGTAGGCCGCTCGCTCCGCGAGCGGCTTTGCTCCAACCGACTCGCGGAGCGAGTCGGCTACGCTCCAACCGACTCGCGGAGCGAGTCGGCCACTATGAGAAAAGTCGTTACGGACCTTGCATCCGCGCGCGCAAACCCGAACAATGATAGAGAGAGAACGGGACGACGCACGTCGAACGCGACTTCTACGGACATTGAGGTATAGAAGATGACCCCTTATAGCTCCCTATGCGACGACTTCGGGGTGTACGTCTATCTCAACACCAAAATGGACCTTCCCTCCGGCCGTGAAACCGTCCTGCACTTCTTCGAGGGAATGCGGAAGATGTACCCCCAGATGATGGATTTCGAGCGCCGAGAGGGCGGGGAATTCGTCCTGGAGGAAGACCGCGAACAGGGGAGCTATCGCTGGGTCACGCTCGAAGCGCGGCGGCTCTGCGCCGGTTTCGTCAACCCGCCCGACCTGGAATCCGCCGACTCCTTGCACGAACACATTCTCGAAGTGGCGCCGTTCCACCTCGATTTCAACCCGTTGGACTGCGAAGCGCTCGACGTGCTGTTCGCCTTCGATTTCATGTACGGCGGCAATCACGACGAAGTCGTGGCCGAGGCGCTGGGCCTGAACACGACGCTCGAAAGCCTCTTGCAAATGCCCGGCAGCCGGGTCATCAACTATGAACCGTCACTGATGCTGGCCCTCGATGAAGCGTGCCGTCTGCAATGCCGGCTGAGCATCGAGACGCGCACCAACGCCTACCAGATCCGCACCGGCCAATTCCCCGACGCGCCGATCAGCGTCTATTTCACCGTGCGCCAGTATTGGGGCCGGCAACCCATCAAAGAGTTCGGCGACTCTTATCGCAACCAACGGCGCCTTTGCCAGGAACTGGTGGATTCGCACGTCATCCCGGCGATTGTGCGGCCGTTGGCTCAGACGATTGCCGCCAAACAGTGAGCGGACTTATGGCATCCACAAAGTCGAAAAGCGACTGTCTTACCCACGACGACGACGCGACGGTGAACGGCACCGCGCTGGCGCGGCCGCTGCGTCTGACGCCCGCCTGGGCCGGTCGGGACGTCTCGCTGGAAGAGTTCGAGAACGCGAGCGGAAAGGAAGGATGGCGATACGAACTCATTGACGGAAGAATAGAGGTGTTTCCAACCCCTGAGCTGCCGCATGACATGGTTTTGGTATGGATTTACGGTCGACTGGTTACCTACCGCGAGGCTCATCGGGAAGTGATCCAATACGTCTCGACACATTCACAAGTTTTCATTGCCGGTCGGCGGGAGACGAATTGCCTTCAACCGGACCTGACCGCTTACCGGGACGACCCCTCTCAGTGGCCGCGCCCCATGCGGCGTTGGCAGAACATGAATCCGATCTTGGTCGTAGAGGTTCTTTGCGACAGGTATCACAAGAAAGACTTAGTGCGAAATGTGGCGCTGTACCAGGAGGCGCCTTCGGTGAAGGAATACTGGGTTCTCGACCCCCGTGACGACGCCGACCATCCGACCCTGCGCGTCTACCGCCGCCGGGGCCAAGCGTGGCAGCGGCCCATCGACGTGCCCTTCGCGGGGACGTACACGACGCCCCTTCTACCCGGCTTTACCCTGATCGTGGACCCCAACGTTTGAGACGCCGGCCGAGGTTCTTCCCCATGCCGCCTGTCACCTTGAGCGCCTTCGCCCGCGGCCTATCCGCGGAAACCGCCTTCGACGTGCTGGCCGTCGCCAAGCGCCTCAAAGCACAAGGCAAGGACGTCATCGAATTGCAGATCGGCGATAGCCCTTTTCCCAGCACGCGCCACGCCATCGCCGCCGGTCTCAAAGCCATTCAGGACGGCGCCACCCATTACTGCCCGTCGCCAGGTCTGCCCGCTTTCCGCGAAACCATCGCGCGCAATTACGGTCGTGAATTCGGCGTCGTCATCGGGCCGGAAAACATCGTCGTGGCGCCGGGCGCCAAGGTCTTCGAGCAGTTCTTTTGCGAGACGTTCCTCGACCCCGGCGACGCCGTGTTGCTGTTTACGCCGCATTTCCCCACTTACGGCCCCAACATCGAAAGGCGCGGCGCCCGGATCGTCTTCAGCCCGCTGCGTCAGGCGAACCAGTTTCGCCCCGATCTCGACGACGTGAAGCGGTTCCTCAACGACACGCCGCACGCCAAGGCAATCTTCCTGAACTCGCCGCACAACCCGACCGGCGGCGTGGCGACCGCCGAGGACATACGCGGCCTGGCTGATTTGGTGCGCGGCCGCGACGTGGCCGTCTTCAGCGACGAGCCGTATTGCCACATGGTCTGGGAGGGGCGGCACGAAACGCCGCTCGCCCAGCCGGGCATGATCGAACAGACCGTGGCGGCGTACACCTTCAGCAAGTCATACAGCATGAGCGGCTGGCGTCTCGGCTACGCCGTGGCCAGCGTGGGCACGGCCGAGACCATCAGGAAGATGATTAACACGTCGCTGTCTTGTACACCTCCGGCGACGCAGCTTGCGGGACAGGCGGCGCTGCAACACGACGCCGCCGAGCGCGATGAGGTGATGCAACGCTTCCGTAAGAAGGTGGAACTACTGACGGCCGCGTTGCGGCAGGTGGAAGGCGTACAGGTGTTGGCGCCGGCGGGAACCTTCTACGTCTTCCCGGACGTATCGGCGATTTGCCGGCGGTTGGGAATGCGGTCGCACGGACTGGCCATGTTCCTGCTGGAGGCGGCCGACGACAAAAAAGGCGTGGCGTGTCTCGGCGGCGAGTGCTTCGGCCCGGCCGGACAAGGTTTCCTGCGCTTCAGCTGCGCCGAGCCGGACGAGCGGTTACATGAGGCGGTCGCCTTTCTGGCGACGGCGGCGACGCGCACCGATCGGGCGGAGAAATACTTGGAAAGCCATCCGCAGTATCGGCTATGAGCCAATGGTTCCTATTCCTTTCGGGGCGTTGCCCTTCACGCCCGCCCGACGTAGCATGGGCGCATGCCGACTGTACTCCGAGTTGGGCCATTCCGATTCTTCTTTTACGTTGGCGATGGGGGCGAACCACCCCACGTCCACATCGAGCGCGACGACGGCGAGGCCAAGTTCTGGCTCGACCCCGTCCGGTTAGAGCGCAGTGGGGGTTTGAGCCGAAAGGACATTAACCGGGTCCGAGCATTGATCGAGCTACACCGACAACACTTATTGGAGGGCTGGGATGAGTTCTTCTAGGGTTGAAGTCCGAGAGGCGCTGGCTCTCCGCGTAGAGGTTAGCGACGACACTCTCTTCGTGGAATTGGCCGACGGCCGTACCATCGCCGCGCCATTGGCGTGGTATCCCCGTCTGGCGCACGCCACTACCGAAGAGCGGAGTTCTTGGAGGCTGATCGGCCGCGGCCGCGGCGTCCATTGGTCGGCGGTCGATGAGGATGTCAGCGTCGCCAATCTGCTGGCCGGCCATCCATCAGCCGAGAGCCAGGAATCTTTCAAGAAGTGGCTGGCAAATCGAACCAAGCCGATCCGAAGCCGCAAACGATGAAACTATCTCCGGGCGCTTACGCGACCCGGCTCGCCAAGTCTTTCACCGCGCCTTCAATCGCGCGTACAATTCGCTCGCCCCGACGTGACCCGGACGCATCCGCAACGTCGTCAAGACTTCGGCGCGAGCCTCCGCCTCGTCTCCGCGCGCCTGCTGCACCAAAGCCAGGTTGTAATGCACGGTCGCCGCCTCGGCGCCGCAGGCAAGCGCCTGATGCAAATCTTCCAGTGCTTGATCCTCTCGCTTTTCCTGGTAATCGAGGACGCCGCGATCAAGCCAGGCGTCGCCATAGTTCGCATCGAGCTGTATCGCCTGATCGTAGTCGGCCCGCGCACGTTCTCGACGGCCCAAGGCGTTTTCGGCGAGGCCGTGGTTGAGATAGCAAGGGGCGGAATCCGGCCTGAGCGCCACACAGACCCGGAAAGCGGCTTCGGCTTCGGTATAACGCTCGCGATGATAGGCGCAAACGCCTTGGTAGAAATTCGGCCAAAACCCTTGGGGTTGAAGGACCACCGCGCGTTCCAATTCCACGGCGGCGCGCTCCATTTTGCCGTCACGGAGCAGCGCGCGGCCCAGCGCGTAATGGCCCCACGCTGTAAACGGCGACGGCGCCAAGGCGTTCGCGTCGGCTGGACGAAGGCGAGCGCGCTCGTACTGAATAACGGCGCTCGGGCCGAACAACGCTTCCGCCTCGTCGAGCCGGTCGAGTTGTTGCCGCCGGGCCTCCGCACTTTCACCGTCCGCCATCCGTCCGCGCAGAGCCGCCCCTAGGACGGCCAAGTCGCGCAAGTCGAGGCGGACGTGATTTTCATCCTTCAGCGATCTCTCATTTCCTAATGCCTCGTCAAGGTCGAGCCGCTTGTCCCACAGAAGGCCGCAATCCGCTTCGCGTTTCGCGGCTTCGGCCGGCGAGAAAGCGTCAGGGTCACAGTGAAACCGCAGATCGTCCACCGTTTGATGAAGGGCTTGCGCAAGTTGCGCCCGGTACGCCTGTCGTTCTTTTTCGGCGAGTTCGTCGGCGAGGGGAGTGGGCCAAGGAAACGAGTCCATCAGCGCCCGCCCGCGCGCCAGCCAGGGCTTGGCGTCCTTAGGCTGACCTTGCTTCAGCAGCTTTTCGCCTTCCGCTAGAGCCGTCTTCGCCTCCTGATATTGATGGAGAAAATACGCCCCGGCCAGAACGCCGGCCGCCGCGACGACAGCGACGAGAATGGCCCACATGCCCACGCGGGTAAGCGCATACGGTTGACGACGGCGCCATTTCCGCCAGCGTTCCAGGGGCGAGCGATTGGGCGCGCCGCGCAGCGGTTGGTGAGTCAAATGCCTGCGAAGGTCTTCGGCCAACGCGCCGGCGTCCTGGTAGCGGCGAGACGGGATGGGGTCCACGCACTTGGCGATCACGTCCGCCAATCCGGGACTGATTTCACGGTTGACGCGCTGAAGCGCGCGGCGCGGAGTCTTGAGCCGAGGCGTCGGCTTACCGCCCAACATCTCGAACAGCACCACGCCAAGGGAGTAAATGTCGGCGCGGCCGTCTATCGGGACGAGGATGGGCTGACGCGCGTGGACCGCCTTGAAAGCCAGCCATTGTTCCGGCGGCATGTAGCCGGGCGTGCCGCCGAACCAGCCGGGCGGCAGCGCCCCTTTCGGCAACGGCGGCCGAGCCAGGTGGAAATCCAGCAGCAACGGCTGCCCGTCACCCGCCACAAGCACGTTGGACGGCTTAATGTCGAGGTGCATCATCCCTTGTTCGTGGGCGTAGTCCAGGGCGTCGGCCAGGCAGGCGCCGAGCCAGCAAACGGCCTCGACGTAGCCGCCTTTCTCTAGGCGGGAGCGCGCCGGCCCCACTTGCGCGGCGGCCGTCGGCCGCGGCGCCTGAATGCGGTCGAGTGCGGCCATCAAGTCGCGCCCCGAGCGTTGAGCGACGGGAATTGAGGCCAATTCCTCTCGCAATTGGGCTAAAGTAGCGCCGCCCAGATAGGGCATACAGAGAACGCGCAAGTTGTGGACGGGAAGATCCTGTACGAAATACAGCGGGACGATATGCGTATGCAGAAGGCGGGCCAGGGCCAGGTGTTCATGGCAGTCGCGCAGGCCCATCTTGAGCACGACGAGCCGATCCGCCAAAGACGTTTGTGCGGCGAGGAAGACGCGGCCCTGGGCGCCGCGGCCTAGCTCCGCCACGAGGCGGCAGCCGACCACGGTTTCACCGCAGACGGGGAATACGACCGAAGCGTCGGTTTCGGAGATGGTGCAATAGGAGTCGAAAAGGGGTTGAAGGTCGTTCGCCCACTCCGGGAAGCGGCGCCGATATTCCTCGACCTCCGGCGGCGGGCCATATTCTCGTCGCCTGCGAATTTCTTCTTTGACGACAAGAATCGCGGCGTCCGGGAAGCCTACAAGGTCGCTGGCTTCCTTCAACAAATCCTCGGCGATAGGACGCTCGCCGCAGCGCCAGCCGGCGGTGAGCATCTCGGACAGCTGCGCCGCCAGCGCCTGCGCCATTTCCCCGTCCGATATCGCTTCGGCCGGCGCGCGCCCTTTGCCGTCTTTCCATCCCTTGTCTCCGATCATGACGAGGGATTCTATTTTCATAAGAACCACTAACTTTATGGGCGAACGGCCAGCGTAAGCCGACTGGTGCGTCACCAAGTCAGCGATAGCGTGAGGTACCAGCCGGCTTACGCCGGCCGTTCGCCATTTTGTTAAGCCCGGTTCAGCCGCCGGGCCTCGTTACGCCAGCGGCCGGTCGATGGCCTTGGCCGCCCGACGACGCCGGCGACGGATTTCAAACGCCGCCCCCGCCACGATCAGGCCGGCCAACCAGGGCGCCATGAGCGACAGCCGCGGCCACCAGGCGGCTAACCAGCCGCTCTGCGGGCCGACAGGGCCAAGCAGACTTCTGACATCCTGCGCGCCGCCGTCCAAGCCATACGGTTGAAAGCGTGTCGTCAGGCCGGACGCTTCCAGATCGGGATTCACCAAGACCGTTTCCACGTCGGTCCCACCGCCCAGATCAAAAGGCGCCGCGACAGCGCCGGCCCCAGCGCCGTCGGCGACGGAAACGTCCGTCACGGGCAAGATGGCGAACGCGACCTCATCACCCGAACCGCCGCCGTCAACGGCGATTGCCTTTGGCGCGGTGAGAAGCGGGGCGGAGGATTGAGCGCCGAGAATCGCCGCCGGCAAGATCGCAGGTGAGTTCGAGTTGACGACGTTGCTGGGGTTGCCGAGATTTCCGGCTGACGTGAGAAGGGCCGCGCCGGCGCCGGTCGATGACCCTGGCAAAACGATTGGCGTTCCGCCCGTGGGCGCGTCCAAAACCCCTGGGACGCCGCCTGTATTGACGGAGGCGGCAAGGCCCCCTTGATTTCCCGCGCCGGCGTGCGCGTCGAGGACAGGAAGGCTCGGCGTCCCTACCTGCGTTCCCGCGCCCACGCTCGCCGCGCTTGACCCGCCCAAGTCAAGGTTGTCATCCGGGGCGAGGTTCAAGAGACCGTTGCCTGTGGACCCAACGCCGCTCTTGCCGCCGACGGCAAGCGTCAGCAAAGGTTGGTCCGAGTCGACGGGACTATGCCCGACGTCCAGTCGTAAGTTTTCGGCGTGAAGGAAAAGGGCGTCCGCGTTCAGGTGCAAGTGGACGCCCCGACCGGCCGCTTGAGTGGGAACTTCCCCCCTCGTCGTCTTCACTGGGTCGGCGAGTACGACCTCGTCAAGATCATGTACCGTCGTGTGTACCGACGAGGGGGCGGCAGTCGGGACGGCGACAAGAGACGTCCGCACGGAGGAAGCCGGCGAAAGGGACGCTTCGACGGTTGCGAAGGGCTGAAGCGCGGACCAGAGGCCGCCAGCGGACATGACGCGACGGTCCTCCAGCGTTTCCAGCATGAGGACGGGCCGCGGCCGATTTACAGAGCGTTTCGCAAGGTTGCGCATGACATTACACCTCTCACAATGCCTAGAAAATACGATAGTGATCTCAATGCAAATCTGGTGCCAATGGCCCAGTCACTGCATTCCGACCTCGGCTGTGAGGCAGAGGATATTCTACCATGACGGCCCTGTTCCGCAAGCGCCTCCGTTTATTTTTCATTGGCGCGAGCGCCGTTGCCGTGGTCTGCCGTCTTGTCGTTTATCGGTCCTTGCGCGGCGTCCCAGACCTTGACCATTCGGTCCTGGCCGCCCGTGGCTAGGCGCCGCCCATCGCGGCTGTAGGCTGCGGCGAACACGGCGGCCGTTTGGTCGCCCACGCGATTGAGTTCCACGCCGGCGTCCGCGTCCCAGAGGCGCGCCGTTTGGTCGTTGCCGGCGGAGACCAGGCGCTTACCGTCCGGGCTATAGGCCACGGTGTAAACGGGGCCTTTATGCCCTTTGAGAACATTCAGAAGATCGCCGGTTGCCGCGTTCCAGAGGCGAATCGTCCCGTCATGGCTGGACGAGGCCAGCTGCTTGCCGTCCGGCCGGAACTCGACTGTATAGACCTCGTTGGCGTGTCCCTTGAGCGCCAACTTTTGTTCGCCGGTCGCGGCGTCCCAGACGCGCACCACGCCGTCCTTGCCCGCCGACGCGATACGACGCCCATCCGGGCTAAAGGCTGCGCCCCATACTTCGGCCGTATTTCCCTTCAAGGTCCGAATCTCGGCGCCGGTCTCCACGTCCCATAGCTTCACGGTCTTGTCGGCGCTGGCGGTGGCCAGCTGCTTGCCATCAGGGCTGAAGGCCACGCCGGCCACCCAGTTTTGGTGTCCCTGAAACTTGCGTAATTCCGCGCCCGTGACCGGGTTCCATAAACGAACCGTCTTGTCTGCGCCGGCCGTGGCAAGGGTCTTGCCGTCGGGGCTGAAAGCCAAACGCAGTGCCGCGCCGCCGTGCCCTTTGCAGATCACAACGTCCTTGCCCGTGCGGGCGTCCCACACCTTGACCATACCCTCCTTGCTGGCGGCGGCCACGCGGCCGCCGTCGAGGTCGAAGGCGACGCTGTAAACGCAGTCGCGCGACCCTTCGAGCGTGAGAACGGCCTTATTGGCGACTTTACTAGGCGCTTCCGCTGCGGCGCCCGAGCGAGCCAGGAGCGGCGATAATAGGAAACTAACCGCCAATAGAGCGGTGTGGTTGATAGTTCGCGGTAACATAATTCTGCCTCATCGCTTCCATAGGCGAGGCGGTATATTCTGCAAAATCGGTACCGTCGTCCTCAATCCGGCCGCATTTCTGGCGCATGCGCATGTCCTAGCGCAAAGTACCCGGCTACTGTAATGGGGGCATACCTTGTGCGCGGCGCGTTGGTCCAGGCGGGCGGATGCTTCATCCATTGTTCGCTCGGACGCCACTTGCTAGGCGTCGGCCGCTATGGCAACATGGGAAACGGCAGCCCCGTGATGGCAGTTGAAGAGGGTTCCGATTATGGCCGGCGTACTCGCCGACTGGCAGATTCAGAAAGAAATCAAGATCGAGCCGTTCGCGGAGAGTGCGCATCGGCCGGGCGTCATTTCCTACGGCGTCAGCAGCTACGGCTACGACGTGCGCGTCGGCCGACATTTCAAGGTGTTCACCAACGCGCGTTGCGCCGTGGTCGATCCCAAGAACTTCGACCCCGCCTCGTTCGTGGACATCGAAGGCGACTCCTGCCTTATCCCTCCCAACAGCTTCGCGCTGGCGGAGACGGTGGAAACCTTCGAGATTCCAAGAGATATTCTGAGTATTTGTGTCGGAAAAAGCACGTATGCGCGCTGTGGCATCATAGTGAACGTAACGCCATTAGAGCCGGAGTGGCGCGGCAAGATCACGATCGAAATCAGCAACACCACGCCGCTGCCGGCTAAGATTTACGCCAACGAAGGCATCGCCCAGATTCTTTTCCTGCGCGCCGACGCCGTATGCAAGGTTAGCTACGGCGACAAACGCGGGAAGTATCAGGATCAAAAGGGCCTGACGCTGCCGTTCGTCGTCGGAGGCCAACCGCCGGCGTGAGGCGAGCCTTTCTTTTCCTGTGTACAAACGTCGTCCCATCGGATACATTCGTCTACTAATCCAATTCACGGCTCCCCGCGTTGTCGCGGCTCGGCTTTCCAGCGGCCGACGCGACGCGGGCGTGATTTTTTACCGTCTTGAGACCTCCCATGCAGATCGACCGCCGCTATACCGTCGAGGGCAAGGATCCCTTTGGCGCCTTCGTCTTCGCGCCCCGGACTTCGCGCATCGCCAACCCGGACGGGAAGGTGGTGTTCGAGATGAAAGACCTGCTGGCGCCCGAGTCGTGGTCGCAGGTCGCCGTGGACATCCTGGCCCAGAAATACTTCCGCAAGGCCGGCCTGCCGGCGCAGAGCGAGCGCGAAGCGGAAGAGGGCGTACCCGAGTGGCTACAGCGCACTGTCCCGGTTGCCGGCGACCCGCGCACGGGGCAGGAAACGGACGCGCGCCAGGTGTTCCGGCGGTTGGCGGGCTGCTGGGCCTATTGGGGTTGGAAGGGCGGCTACTTCTCGTCCGAAACCGACGCCCGCGCTTTTTATGACGAGAATTGTCACATGCTGGCGGCGCAGATGGCGGCGCCGAACTCGCCGCAATGGTTCAACACTGGCCTGCACTGGGCCTACGGCATCGACGGGCCGGCGCAAGGCCATTACCGCGTTGACCCGAAGACCGGCGAGGTCGTGCGTTCGACTTCCGCGTATGAGCAGCCGGCGCCCCATGCGTGCCTGCCGTATCACGCCTTGGTGACGACCCCGGCGGGACCGATCCCGATCGGCCATATCGTCGAACGGAACATGATCGGTCTGCCCGTCTACGACGCGAAGGGGCTGACGCGGGTGGTCGCGGTGAAACACAACGGCGTCAAGGCCGTCTACCGCGTCCGCCTCGCCAACGGCAATTCTATTGAGGCCACCGCTGACCATCTGGTCCGCGCCTGTCACGGTCACAAGTGTCGGCAACAGTGGGTCGAAGTGGGCCAGCTGGAACCCGGTATGCGCCTTATCCAGCGCACGGACACGACGATGAGCGCGGAAGGCGACGGCTTCGATGACACAGTCCTAGCGAGCGGCGGGGTTTATCCCCGCCGGAATGAGTCTTTTGGTAGCCACACAAGCGAAGGGTGCCATGCTTTCGCGGCAATTGTTCGCACCATACGCCCGCTCAAGCCGCCGCGAAAGCATGAGTCTCACGCGGGCACTCATGCTTTCGCGGGGTTGGGATCGGACGAGGTTTCGGGACTGGCCCGCGAAAGCATGGCACCCCGCTTTGGGGAACGAGGACACCCAAGGGGTTTGTATAGATACCAAGGCGACGAGCTTGGCGGCTCGCCAATCGGCGTCGTTAGAAAGGCCGGCCGCGCCGTGGCCCGGCTGCGCGACGAGGTAATCGACTCCATCGAATACGTCGGTGAGGAGGACGTATACGACATCGAGACGGAGAGCCATGCGTTCCTCACCAACAACGTCGTGGTCCACAACTGTTTTATCCAATCGGTTCGAGACGATTTGGTCAACGAAGGCGGCATCATGGACCTGTGGGTGCGCGAGGCGCGCATCTTTAAATATGGAAGTGGTACTGGCTCAAATTTCTCCTCATTACGCGGCGAGGGCGAGCCGTTGTCGGGCGGCGGTAAGTCCAGCGGCCTCATGAGTTTCCTAAAAATCGGCGACCGCGCGGCCGGCGCCATAAAGTCGGGCGGCACAACTCGTCGCGCCGCGAAGATGGTGGTTTTAGATCTGGATCATCCGGATATCGAGGAATTCGTCAATTGGAAAGTGGTCGAGGAAGAGAAAGTCGCATCGTTGGTGACAGGGTCGCGGCTGCTGAACCGTAACCTGAACGCCATCCTCAAAGCCTGCGCCCGTTGGCCGGACCCCGGCGAACGCCTGGACCGCACGTGCAATACCGACCTGCGCAAGGCGATTGCCGACGCCCGCGCGGTTCTCGTTCCGATCAACTACATCGAGCGCGTCTTGCAGCTGGCGGCGCAGGGCTTCACGTCGCTGCGCTTCGAGGAATACAACACCGATTGGACCTCCAAGGCGTACCTGACGGTATCCGGTCAGAACAGCAACAACACGGTGCGCATCGACAACGCCTTCATGAAGGCGATCGAGGACGACGGCCCCTGGCCGCTCTACTGGCGCACGGAGAAAACGAAAGCCAAGGCCGAGAGCCGGGCGCCCAAACCGATTAAGACGCTGCGCGCCCGCGAGCTGTGGGACCAGATCACGTACTCGGCGTGGTCGTGCGCCGACCCTGGCGTACAGTTCGACACGACGATTAATGAGTGGCATACGTGCCCTACTGACGGGCGGATCAATGCGTCGAACCCGTGCTGCATCACCGGGGACACTCTCATCGCGGTTGCCGACGGCCGAAACGCAATCCCCGTCCGCGACCTCGCCGGTCAAACGGTCAATGTTTACGCCTGGGATCATCTGGCGAAAAAGTCGGTCATCGCGCCGATGTACAACATCGGGGTCAAGCGCGAGGGGGCGCGGGTTTTCCGGGTGACGCTCGACGACGGCTCATCGTTCCGAGCAACGGACGATCACTTAATCATGTTGCAAGACGGCTCCTACCGGCAGGTGAAGGATCTCTGTCCGGGCGACGCGCTGAACCCGTTCCACTCGAAAGTGCGCCGGCCCAAGCAGATTCGGACGAAGCGGCGATACGTCTACACCGGCCGCGGCTGGAAGGTCCAGTATCGCTGGGTCTATGAGGCGGCTCACGGCGCCCAGCCGGAGGGAACCCACATCCATCATCGCGACTTTAACAGCCTGAACGACTGTTTGGACAACCTCCAGCTGATGCCCGAAGCCGAGCATAAAGCCCTTCACCGCGACAAGATGCTGGGCGACAATAACCCGGCGCGGCGCTGCATGACGGACGAATGGCGTGCGCACATTTCCGAGGCGGTGCGCGGCGAGAAGAACGGCCATTACGGCAAGCCGCACAACTCGGCCACGCGGGCTCAGATGCGACGCGCCTCGGCCGGGCGATGGTCCAACGCGGAGCAGCATGCTCAGGCATCGGCGTCTACGCGGGCATGGATGGATGAGGCGAAAAAGGAAGGACGGCCCATCGGCCGCAAACAGGGGCCGCGCTACGAGCGCTGCTGTCCCGCTTGCCGACAGAACTTCGTTACGCCGCGCGAGGAGCAGATTTTCTGCTCCCAGGAGTGCCGTTACAGCCCGCTGGGTCTGTCGATGATCGGGGCCAAGGGCGGAGCGAGCCGCACGGGGCACAGTCCGTCGCCCGAACACCGCGCCAAACTGCGGGCGTCTTGCATCGCCGCCGCCCGTCCCGAAGACAAGCGCCGAGCCGCCGCGGAGAGCCTACGAGCACGTTGCCTCAAGGCGGCACGGTTACTCCTTGACGCCGGGCATGAAATCAGCTTGGCCGGATGGGAGGATCTGCGAAAAGTTGCGCGTTCGCTCGGCGCGGCACACGCTCCGCACCTGGACTCAGTGGAACGATTCTTCTCGTCAGACGCCGAACTGCGCGAGCAAGCGTCATTGTTCAACCACAAAGTCGTTTCCGTCGCGTTCGACGGCGTGGAAGACGTTTACGACGGCACGGTCGATGGCCATCACAACTTCGCCATCATCACCAGCCAAACGCCGTCCGCCGTCGATCCGAAGGCTGCTGATTTCTCCGGCTGCTTCATCCATAATAGCGAATACATGTTCCTAGATGATACAGCTTGCAATCTTTCGAGTCTTAATCTCTTAAAATTCTACAATACAGCCGACGCCCGTTTCGACGTGGACTCCTTCCGCCACGCCAGCCGCCTGTGGACGCTAATCCTCGAAATCTCCGTCTACATGGCTCAGTTCCCTAGCGTGTCGGTGGCACAGAAGTCCTACGACTTCCGCACGCTCGGCCTCGGCTACGCCAACATGGGTTCGCTGCTCATGGTGCAGGGGCTGCCCTACGACTCGCCGGAAGGCCGCGCCCAGTGCGCCGCGGTTTCGGCGATCATGCACGCCGTTAGTTACGCCGCGTCCGCCGAGATGGCCTCCGAGGTCGGGCCGTTCCCGCGCTTCGCCGCCAACCGCGAAGCCATGCTGCGCGTCGTCCGCAACCATCGCCGCGCCGCCTACAACGCCCCGGAACAGGAGTACGAAGGTCTGACCATCGCCCCCGTCGGCATCGATCCGCGCTACTGCCCGCCCTACTTGCTGGAAGCCGCCCGCCGTGAGAGCGACCGAATGGTGGAGTTGGGAGATAAACATAGTTTTCGTAACGCACAAGTCACTTGCATAGCTCCGACCGGCTGCCTCGTCGGTAGTTCTCTGGTCGCCACCGAGCGCGGGCTTGTGCCGCTCAACACTCTCGGCAATGTGGAAGGCGAGAAGTGGCAGGACGTTTCGTTCCAGGTGTTGACGGATGACGGCCCCACGCCCGCGACGAAGTTCTTCATCAACGGAGTCGCCCCGACACGGCGCATTCGCACGGCCTGCGGCTACGAGATCGAAGGGACCGTCGAACACCGCGTCAAGGTGGTCGATCCCACTACCGGCGACTGGCAGTGGAAGCGGTTGGGCGAGATCGGCGAAGGCGACGTGATACCACTCGCCCTGAATGCGCTGGTGGGCGAAGCCCGGCCGGTGAAGCTGCCTCCGCTCGGCGAGTTGTACTGGACCTGCGACTATACCACCGTCGTCCCACGCACGGTATCGCCGCAGCTGGCGGAACTCGTCGGCTACTTCATGGGCGACGGCTCCCTGCACGGCAAGGGGCTTCGCTTCTGCGTGACCAACGAAGACTCGGACGTTGCGGAGCGGATCATCCATCTCGTGCGGCAACTGTTCCACCTAGAAGCACACGTTGAACCCCAGCAAGGCTACCTGGAAGTGAGCGTCCATTCCGTAGCGCTGACGCTCTGGTGGGAAGCGTGCGGCTTTACCAAGCTCCAGCCCAGCGAGAACCACACGGGCAAGGGCTATCTGCCGCGAATCCCGAACGCGATTCTCTACACCAACGACCGCCGCTGCTACGGCGCTTTCCTGCGCGGCTTGTTCGAGGCGGATGGGACCGTGACCGTCGGTTCGCCCTCATGGAGTACGACGCACCACAAATTCTCCCAACAGGTGAAGTCTCTCCTCCTGGCTTTGGGCTTCCCAACGACCTCCAAACTCGACATTTCAGGGTGGGGCCAATCCACCCTCTACGTCCAGCGGCTCAAGAACGAATCATATAACGAAGCCTTCCTGGCGGAAGTCGGCTTTATCGGCGCCCGAAAGACTGCCGCTGTCGTTTGCAGCACCGTCCCCCAGGCATGCCGCAATGACCGGGTCTATCTCAACGCGGGGGCTATGCAACGAGCGCTTGCTTCTGGCGTCGCCTCTCCAGCGATGAAAATGTCCCAATCTCGCTACGGCGCCGTCAACCGCAGGAGCCTGAAAAAAGTCTACGCGCAGACGCGGGACGCGGAGATCGGCCGCGCCCTCGGTTTCTTCTACGACAAGGTGCATGCCAACGAAGACGCCGGCGAGCAGCAGACCTACGATCTGTCCGTACCAGAGAATGTGACTTACATCGCCAACGGGTTCGTCAGCCACAACACCATCGGCCTTGTAATGGACTGCGACACCACCGGCGTCGAACCCGACTTCGCCCTCGTGAAGTTCAAGAAGCTGGCCGGCGGCGGTTACTTCAAGATCATCAACGCCTCCATCCCGCCGGCCCTCGCCCGCCTCGGTTACACGCCTAAACAGATCGAGGATATCGTTTATTACTGTCGCGGCGCCGGTACGCTTCAGGGTTGCCCGCACGTCAACCACGCCAGCCTTCACGCCAAGGGGTTCCCCGACAACGTACTCAAGTCGATTGAGGCCCAGTTGCCCGGCGTCTTTGAGCTGCCCTTCGCCTTCAACCGCTGGTCGGTCGGCGACGCCGTGTGCATCGACAAACTCGGCTTCACCAAAGAACAGATCGAGGCGCCGAACTTCGACCTGTTGACGGCCCTCGGTTTCACGCGCGCCCAGATCGACGAGGCCAACGGCTACGTCTGCGGCACGATGACCGTCGAGGGGGCGCCGCACCTCAAGCCGGAACACCTGCCCGTCTTCGACTGCGCCAACCGCTGCGGCAAGATCGGCAAGCGCTTCCTCGCGGCCGAATCGCACATCCGCATGATGGCGGCGGCGCAGCCGTTCGTCTCCGGGGCCATATCGAAGACCATTAATATGCCTCATAGTGCATCCATTGAGGATGTCAAAAAGGCGTATCTCCTCAGCTGGCAGCTGTGCCTCAAGGCCAACGCGCTGTACCGCGACGGCTCCAAACTGAGCCAGCCGCTCAACAGCGTGGCCGACGCACCCGACCTGGAAGCCGAGGCCGCCGCGCCGGAGGCGAAGGCCGAGCCGGTGCAGATGGCGGAGAAGATCATCTACCGTTACATCGCCCACCGCCGGCGCCTACCGGATCGCCGGGCCGGCTACACCCAGAAGGCGCGCATCGGCAATCACAAGATTTATCTGCGCACCGGCGAGTACGAAGACGGTACGCTCGGCGAGATTTTCCTCGACATGCACAAGGAAGGCGCCGCCTTCCGCAGCATGACCAACTGTTTCGCCATCGCCATCTCGCTGGGCCTACAGCACGGCGTTCCGCTGGAGGAGTTCGCGGACGCTTTTCAGTTCACACGCTTTGAGCCGAACGGCATGGTCATCGGCAATCCGCACATCAAGATGACGACCTCGATCATCGACTATATTTTCCGCGAGTTGGCCATCACCTATCTCGGCCGGCACGATCTCGCCCAAGTGGAACCGGAAGACTTGCGCGGCGACGCGCTACATCGGGAAGGCGACGAAGAGCCGGAGTTTGAATCGGAAGAAGTGATCGCCAAGCGGCTCGTGCCAGTCGCCTTGCCGCCCAAGGCGTTTCTCACGCCGCGAAGTGAACACTTGAAACCCTTGGCCGAGAACGGCAACGGCAACGGCCACAGCCACAAAAACGGCAACGGTACGCTCACGGCAACCGCCACGCCGCAGGAGCAGATTCGCCAGGCCCGGCTCAAAGGCTACGAAGGCGACCCGTGCGGCGAATGCGGTCAGTTGACCTTGATACGCAGTGGCGCCTGCGCCAAGTGTGACACTTGCGGCGCCTCGTCGGGATGCAGTTAAAGCCGCGCCCCCAATTTTGGTTGACAGACGGTTGCACGCGACCGATAACATTGGTATAGGCGGATCGGCCGGGCGGCGTTCGCGGAAGCGCCCCGGCGGCCGACATCGAGTACCAGTCCGGCGCGTACCCCGTGCTGGGCGTATCCAATGGGGGATATCGCCATGCTTTATGGCGAGCCGGAAACATCACGGTTTCTGGCGGCGTTGCAGCGCATCAAGCGCCTGCAACACAAGCGGGAACGTCAGACTCGTCTGGCGAAGCAGCGCGTACGGGCCGTCCTGCGTAAGATGCGCGAGTGTTAACATGGTCTATCTTTCGCGCATCTACACCAAGACCGGCGACCGCGGCGAAACCGGCCTCGGCGACGGCAGCCGCGTCCCCAAGGACCATCCGCGCGTCACGGCTTACGGCGGCGTGGACGAGCTGAATTCCGTCCTCGGACTGCTCACCTCGCATCATGCCGATGCGCCCGAATCCGACTTGATTCGCGGCATTCAAAACGACCTCTTCGATGTAGGCGCCGATCTGTGTGTGCCGCAGGCGGAGGATGAGCCGGCAGGAGCGAAATTGCGCGTCCGGCCGGAACAATCGGCCCGTTTGGAGACCGCCATCGACCGGCTCAACGCCGGACTCTCGCCGTTGAGGAGCTTCGTGCTGCCGGGCGGCAGTCAAGCGGCGGCGTGGTGCCATCTCGCCCGCACCGTCTGCCGCCGGGCTGAACGCGACGTGGTGACGCTGTCGCATCAGGAGCCGGTCAACGCCGAAGTGGTCGTCTACCTAAATCGCCTATCCGACCTCCTCTTTGTGCTGGCCCGCGTCTACAACAATAACGGCCACGACGACGTACTCTGGCAACCGGGACAATCACAACAACTCCCCGAGCCTGAAGCGTAAGCGAAGGTTTGAACAGAACGCTTCGCTTACGCTTCAGGCTCGGATTGAGCGTCAACCCATGTTCACTCTCAGCGCCTTCGCCGACGAAATCTCCGCCGATCCGCAGGAACAAATCGACGTGCTGACGCGCTGCGGCGTCGGTCACATCGAACTGCGATCGATCCACAAAACCAACGTCCTCGACCTCACCGACCTTCAGGTGAACGAGTTCAAGGCGTTGCTCGACCGGCACGGCTTCCGTCTCAGCGCCATCGGCTCGCCCGTCGGCAAGATCAAGATCGACCAGCCGTTTGAGCCGCATCTGAAACGGTTGGAACGCGCCATCGAACTGTGCAAAGTCTTCGACACGCCGAACATTCGCGTCTTCAGCTACTATCCTCCCGGCGACGCCGCCGATTGGAACGGCGTCAGCGAAAGCTGGCAACAGGAACTGTTCAAGCGTCTGGAAGATGAGGCGCGACTTGCCGCACGCGCCGGCGTCCGCCTGCTCCATGAGAACGAACATCGCATCTATGGCGACTCACCGGATCGTGTAAGTCATTTATTCCAGGTGCTGCGAAACGACGCCTTCCAAGCGGTCTACGACCCGGCCAACTACGTCTTCTGCGGCTACGATCCGTGGGAAGGTTGGCAGAAGACGAAGGATGTGACGGCTCATTTCCACATCAAAGATTGGATCGCCGGTGAGAAGCACGGCTGCCTCGCCGGCGCAGGACAGGGCCGCATCCCCGAGGTGATCGCCGACGCAGTGGCGCGCGGCTACGACGGCTTCGCAACGCTGGAGCCGCACTTACTCGGCGGCGGTCCGACCGGCGGCGTCACCGGGCCGGAGCTGTTCCCGAAGGCGGTCGCCGCCTTCACCGCCATCCTCGACCGGGCAGGGGCGAAATACCAGTAGGGGCGGGGTTTCCCCGCCCGTTTCAGCGAGACGACCGATGCAGACCGTTCACGTCCGCGTCAACGACGCCGCCGACGGCAAGCCGACGCCGTGCCGCATTCGCTTCACGGATGAAGAAGGGCGGTATTATGCGCCATTCGGACGGCTGACGGAGTTCTCGACAAGCGATGGCGAAGACGTAGGCGGCAATTTACTCCTTGGCGACAAGAAATACTCCTATATCGACGGCGCCTGCGAAATCCGACTGCCCGACGGCGTGATTCGCGTCCAGGCGTCCAAGGGATTCGAGTACAAGCCGCTCGACGAGCCGATCCGTCTGGTCGCTGGCAAGTTGGCGCTACGTTTCACCCTCGAACGGTGGATCGATTTACGTTCGGAGGGTTGGTATTCGGGCGACGCCTGGGTTCTGGGTCTGACTCCTCACGGGGCGCTTCTGGAGGGCGGTGGAGAAGACCTGGCGGTTGTCAATATCTTGGCCGAGCAAACCCAAATGGTTCGGGACGACGGCAAGCTGCGGCCTCCCTCGATCCCCAACATTCTCGCCTTCAGCGGACAACGTCCCGCCTTGGAAGGGCACGGTTGTCTCGTCGTCGTCAATACGGCCAATGAACATCCGCACTTGGGGCGACTGGCCCTGCTCAACTGCCATCGCGTCGTCTACCCTTTGGTCTTTGGCAGCTGGGATTCCGAAGGCCGCGAGGACTGGACCCTTGCCGATTGGTGCGACCAATGTCACCGCAAAGGCGGTCTGGTAATCGGCCATGAGTTTTTCGGAGCGGGCAACGGTTATGGCGGCGAAATCCTTGCCGATCTGTTATTGGGCAAAATCGACGCCCTCGACCTCAATAACGGTTTCACCCATCCCGGCGAATCGGTAATGGAGGAGTGGGATGAACTCCTTAACGTCGGCTTGCGAGTCCCGTTGACGGCCGGCAGCGGCAAGCGGTCCAACCGCGGGCTACTCGGCAGCCCACGCACTTACGCCCGCTTGCAATCCGGCCAGGAATTCACCTATAAGAACTGGATCGAAGCCGTGCGCGCGGGGCGCACCATCGTGACCGACGGCCCGCTCCTTTCCTTCGCCGTAAACGATCAAGACCCCGGCGCCGTCCTTGATCTTCCATGCTCTCCGACGAATGTGCGCGTGCGGGCGGAGGCGCGTAGTCTCTTACCGTTCACCCGACTGGAAGTGGTATACAACGGCGCCGTGGTCGCTCACGCCGAGGCGTCGGGAGCGCCCTGCCACGCTTCTGTTAAAACGGACGTGCCGATAACCGCTCCCGGCTGGATGACGGCGCGCTGTGGAGGAGCCCAAGCATCGCCGATCTACTTGCGGATCAACGGCCAAGCGCCGGCTCCCAACGCCGCCGCGTTCGCCCCATTCATGGCGAAGCTGGACAAGATGCTCGAATGGGTGGCGCGCGAAGCCCGTTGCGACGACCAACAGCGGCAGCGTCTCGCGGGCGTGTTCGAGGCGGCGCGGCAAGAGTTGTTGCGCCGCGTGGTTTAGCCGCTTCTTACCTTCCCCGTGTCTTAGCGGAAGAGCGCCAGCGACGTTCGCAGCGTCTCTAGCACTCCCCAGACGAGCGGTCCACCGACCCATAGCCAGCTAACAACCAGGAGCGGCGTGTTGCCGGCGCCAGGCGTCGCCCGCGCCTCGGGTGGCACGTTGTCAGTCATGCGCTTTCTCCGTTCTCAATGAGTGGACGTCCTGGCGGACGACGGGGGGCGCTGCCAAGCGAATGCTTGATCGGGTAGATCAGGAGATTGCACACAAACCCGACAAGGAGCAGCGCGGCCATGATGTACATCGTCACTGTATAGGCCTCGGCCTTGGACACGCCGTGGCCGAGCTGGTATTCGCGGATGTAATTGACCAAGGCCGGCCCTGCGAGGCCCGCGGCGGACCAGGCCGTCAGCAGGCGTCCGTGAATCGCCCCCACCTGAGCCGTGCCGAATAGGTCGCGAAGGTAGGCGGGGTGGAACAAAGGGGACGCATCTAATTTATCTTGACGGGCCGCTCCCGTCCTGGTAAGCTCCTTCCATGCCACGCTCCGCGCGCCAAACACCGGCAGGTTATGTCTACCACGCCCTGAACCGCGCG
>DHJA01000046.1 GCA_002404095.1 Planctomycetaceae bacterium UBA4732
TTCCGATCAGCCTAGGGGCACCCTTTTGGGGGCGTTCGGCACGACCGCCCCGGGTAGTGTCTCAGTTTGGCGAGCGGGGCTCGAACTCAGGCCGCTTTTCAGCCCATCGCGCGCGATACATATTCAGCAAGACTCACGCGGACATGACCTTAGGATTTTCTCCCCAGTTAACTCGGCGAGCGTTTTTTGGCGCGCGAGTTCGAGGAGGGTATCGAACGGGCAGGGCTAAGACGGGAGCTAATTAGGAGGCAACCAAGCCGCGATCACGCTGGCGACGCAGAATCGGCGCTATTTCGGTTTAGTCCCAGAAAAATCAACTCGGAGGGGTTTCGTCTCGGGATGGCTCATGATTTCCCCGGCCTTGTCAGGAACCTTGCAACCCTCGTTGCAATCCATCCAGAATAATACACAGCGGCAAGTGCAATTATTTTCACAAGCCGCTATCTTGCTTGAACTTTTGTCAGCGAGGACGACGGGACTCGAACCCGCAACTTCCGGATCGACAGGACGAGCCGAGTTCATTCCGCAAATGCCGACACGTCTTGCGTTTCTGGAGGGAAAGTCATGTTCCGCAAAGACTTGCGGCGTGATTTGCTTTCGGGAGTTTCTCGGACTTTCGCCTACCGGGTGGGTTGAAAAGGGAGTTTTCTTGTGAATTCACAAACCCCTCATAACCTACTCGGATGGCTTACTTCTCGATAGCCTTTCCCTTGTCTGTTCAACGAACCAAGTGTCCCGGCGAGGACTTTTAACGACCAAAAGCCCGCTCGAACAGGAACCATGCTGCCGCTTCATCGAGACCCGCATTTCACCTTCCGGTTCTCCGACGACCGCATCATCCCCGTTTCCATCTCGAAGGCTTCAGTTTATATCTTCGGGTGACGGTCTCCATGATCGACCCGGCAACAGGCGAGCGTTTGTCGTTGCTTGCGATGGCGACAGCGATGGTGGAATGGACCTTGCCACGCCGATCATCGTCCGAGCCGGTGAAGTATTCGTTGCCCTGCCGGAACCGGGTTGAGAATACTCGGCCCCGCCGCTGTTGGAGGACGGTGGTAGAACCCAGGCCGCCCGAACCGTGTCACTTCAGGAATGCGAAGGTGGCAATAGGTCCGTGCCGCCCCCACAGGCCCCAAGGATGCTCATGACGATCACGACGACGCACCGACCGCCGAACGATCTGGACTACCTGCTCCACAAGAACCCGGAGCGGTTTCAGTCGTTCGACCTAAGCTTTGGCCAGGCTCCCGGTCTACCACCCGAAGGTCAGTACCGAGAGAAGTTCGGCCTGCCTGATGCTCTACGTGGACTAGGTGGGCATCGTGCGGGGTAGGAACCCCAACCGGAACTTCCTTCTGGCCCAGTAGTGGGGACATGCGCGGGACGCACTCTCAACGACAACCTGCGTGCTGTTCCCATCAATGCCCGCCGAGTCCGCCTTGATCGTCAAGCTCACCGCACCGGTTGCGTTGGCGCTACCGTTGATGAGGCCGAAGGTCGTTGCGGCTGGGTCCGTCGAGACACCGACCGGGCTGAGGCCCGTGACGGTGACGTTGGCCAAACCGAAGATGCCTGCGGCAGTGCTGGTGGATTTCACGAGCAGTCTGGCGTCACGGCCAAAGTGATCGGTCTTGAAGGCAAGGTTCGAAGCAACCGCATAGCAAGTCCAACCACCGGCCAGCGTGCCGCCGTTGATGACCTTCTGGCTGTTGATGTAGTTGACGACCTGTGTGATGGTGTTCTGCGAAGCCTGCAAAGGCGTCAGGTCAATCGTCTGGACTACGTTATCAACGAGCACGTTATCCGTACCGTCAACCACGAGTTGGATGTTAAGACCGGTCAAACCTCTGAGGTCATGGACGCCAGCGGTGCCGTATGCCAGAGGGTACTGGCTGGCAGTACCAACCAATTGTGCCTGTGTCATGCCGGTGCCGAGGCCGGTGACGTTGCCGCCAGTGACCAGACCACCGTAGATGGAACTCTGGATGGAGACAAATTCCAGCGAAGCGTTGGGTCCGAAGGCCCACGTCGTCTGCACAGCGATCTTGGTCTGGGTCGGGTCGGTGGTGAACGAGATACCGTCCAACAGCGGATCGACTTGCAGGTTCAGATCGACGGCAAGCTGAGGTGCGGTGTAGGTGCCCGCCAGAACCACAAGGGTCTTGGAATGGTCTACGCCGTTCAGCCTCCAGCGGAAGAACGAGTCGGTAGCGAACACATACGGACCAGCCGTGGTGGACGTGATGATGATCTGCCCACCAGCGGACGGTACGTCTACGTGTGCCGTCTTCGCCGATTCGTCGCTCATAGCGTCGGTCTGCGCAACACGGACAATATAAAGCTCGTTGGCAACGAGCAGGTATTGTTCCGCAGCGTAGATCAGGTAAGGATCACCCGATTCAGGATGAGGGTAGCCAAACACCTTGGTCAACTGACGGTGAGTCGAAATCAAGGTCGGTACGTTAACCGGTCCTTTGCTTGCGAAGCCGACGAGTCCAGCACGGTGAAAAGATTGCTCAGGAGCGATGAAGCTCAAATCCTTCTCGGTGATTCTGACGCTTGGCGAAATCGTGTTCGATGGTGGAAATCCCCTTAGAACAGCCATTGGGCACGGCTAAACGTGGGATTCAGTTCGGGTGGGCACGCACTCTCGGGTTCATTTTGATCGGATTTCAGTGGGTTTATTTACTCAACGGGCGGCGTCCGTGCCGCCCGTTGAGTGGGTACTCGTTGGCGTGCCATCTTCTAACCGCAGTGCAGGAATACGTCACCACTTTGAGGGTGGCAGGCGTGCGGCATAGGGACACAACCTGCTCGATGGTGAAGGTTGTCAGTAGTTCACCCGCTCTGCCGCCACTCCCAACTGCTGCTCCGTCCGCTTCGTATACCGGGCCGTTGTGTTCAGGTGCTCGTGGCCGAGGATTTGAGCCAGACCCACGAGGTCATTGCCGTTATCCTCCAAAAAGGTGTGGCTGAAAGTGTGGCGGAGTAGGTGCGGGTGCAGGTCAACGCCGACTAGGGCGCTGTACTTGTCGCAGAGGGCACGGATGCCCCGCTCAGTCAGCGGCCCTCGCTCGCCGATGAACACACCGGACGACTCGACGGGTGGCCGTGCGTCGAGGTACTGTTGTAGAGCACGACGGGCCGGGAGGGGCAGCGGAACCGTTCGCTGCTTGCCGCCTTTTCCAAGACGGTACACTACGGCCCCGCTCCTCTCGCCGATCAGCAGGTCGTGCAGTTCGAGAGCCACGAGATCGCCGACCCGACAGCCGGTGAAGAGTAGCAAGTGGAAAATGGCGTCGGCCCGGATGTCTTGCCGAAGCTCGACCTCCCTCAGCAGCTTTCGCACCTGTGCCCGCTCCAGCCCCTTCGGGGCGAGGGCCTGCCGCCGAAGTTCCTTGACCGGCTTGGCCGGGTTCGTGGGGACGTGGCCCCTGTCGGCCAGCCAACCGAAGAACTTCCGCAGTGTTACAAGCGCCCGATTGACTGTGGCGACGGCCTGCTGTTGCTCCCGGCGCAGGTGGTCACGGAAGTCTGACACGTCACGAGTCGTGACCCGACTGGCGGTGAACGGCTCCCGGTTCGCCGTGGCGAACCACCGGGCAAACTTCTTGAGGTCGTTGGCGAATGCTCGCCGGGTGTCGGCGGCGAAGTCGTGGTTGGTGAAGAAGCTGTGGACAAGGGCACCCTCCTCCGGGCGGATTGGGATGCCGTCGAAAACACTATCGCCCGAATTCTTCATGGCTTATCTCCAAAAGTTACACAGTCTTCTGGCGCTTCCGAGGGCTAACTGGGCTGATACTGACACCTATCGCCCCACGTTATCGCCCGTGTTCTGGCGCTTCAGATTGAGGAAGACGGCTCGGAGCACGTCGCCCCCGTCTACACCGCCGACGCCGCTCGGGTAGAGCACCCTGAGCGCCGCCCCGACCTGAAGTGCGGTGGCCGAGGTCAGCCCGAGCGCCGCCAGCCCGTCGAGCAGGTCGGCGTGGTCGTCGGCTTTGGGCAGCTTTGCTCTCGTCGGGTGGGCCGTAGTTGGTCGGGTCGGCTTGACCTGCACGGGTGGCCGGTTTCCACGAGCGTAGAAGAGGACTGGTCGGCCATCGACGCCGCAATTGCGCCGTCGAACTTCGAGGCAATGCCGCTGGAGTTCCTCCGTGTAGAAGGGTCGCCCAGTCTGAGGATCGTAGTCCGGTTGCGGGAACGTCCCGGCCTTCATCAACTGGTAAAACCGGGCACGACTCAACGAACACATCCGGGCCATCTCGGCGACGGAGACGACCGCTTTGGTCTGCACTTGCTGGTCACGCATTCGACACCTTTTGGTCAGAGATTAGACACAGTTAGTCCGATGATTTGACAGGTGCTCCCGGCCCTTGCTCGTCAGTTCTCGACGCCCTTGGTCGTCCTTGACAACCAGCCCGGTGCGGAGGAGGAACGGCTCGACCACCTGCGAAAGCGTCCGTGCCGGGAGGCCCAGCATTGAGGCGATGACGTTGAGGCGGTTGGTTCCCTCGGCGAGCACCTCAAGGTAGCCCTGCTCGGTTGGCCCAAGGCCCAAAGAGTCGATCTGTTCAAGTTCACAGGCCCGGCGCAGGTGTTCCATTGTGATCGTGGACTCGCCTTCTGCTCGACAGCAACGTCGGCAGCTTTGGAGTAACCTGAGAGCAAGTCTTGGCGTGCCACGTGACCTCTCGCCGATCAGGTGGAGTGCTTCCGCATCGACCGGCCAGCCGAGTGCCCTACTCCTTTGGAGCAGGATCTTGGCCAGTTCCTCCACGGAGTAGAACTGGAACCGCAAGATGAGCCGCATCCTCTGAGCCAGAGGCGAGAGCACGCCAAACTCATCAGTCGTCGCCAGCAACAACGTGAAGTCGCTCAGCGGGACGCTTTGGATGGCACGCCCCGACCGACTTCCGCCAAGGAGCAACTTTCTTTGATCGAGGGCTAGGAATAGCGCCGTCTGGAATTCCCGGTCAAGTTCGTGGCATTCATCTACAAAAAGAATTTCCCGGTCCTTGGCGGCGAGGAGCACGGCGTTAAAGTCAGCGGGGCAGGTGATCGACTGCCCCAGCAACTCGTGCAGGTCGGCGCCCATTTCTGCGGCTATGATCTTGGCCGTCTGCGTTTTGCCGCAGCCACTCGGCCCAACCAACAGGCTGTGATCAAATTTCTTCACGTCTTGGTGAGCGGCGTCCAAGGCGACTCGCACCTGCTCCACGACGCTCTTCTCCCCGATCATCTGAGACAGGGCGGTTGGGCACGCTTCATTGAGTTCGGTCTTGAACTTCTCTGACATTGGCTGCTCCTCAAGTCCGTGATGTTGTGGACTGGAAACGTCTCTGCGCCTGATCGGCGGGTTTGTGTTTTAGGGAATCAGGCAAGGCGGGATGGCCTTTCCTCAGCCCGATTTGCAACTATCCTGTGCATCGGAAAGGTGACATCCTTCTCCATCAGATCGAGTATTGTGTCGTACCTGATGCCGAGGGCGTCTGCGAGATTGATGAACATGGCGTCGGAGCACCGGCCATAAAGCTCAAGGCGAAGAATACGGCGGACTGCTTTGCGGACCCTCCTGTAACCCATGCGGACTGCGAGATCTTCGACTGCGACGCCTTGTGCCAATCGTTTCGCCCGAAAGTACCAACCCAATCGACTGTTCATGGTGTTTGCCTCCAGAAAACGGCGCCGATGCAGAAACACTTCATCACCATGGTACGCCCAGTTCTGGGCATCATCTAGCGAAAGTGTGGTTTCTACCCATATTTTCTGTATTCTGACGAGGGCCACAAAAGGAGGACCATTACCATGCAGAAGCGCAGACAGAAGCGAAACACGAGTGAGGGACAAGTTGGGCCAACTTCCACGGCGAAGAAGAAGACCGCTTACCGAGTTATCCACGGAACAGCGGACGGGGACACGACCGACCACAGGCCAGCCAAAATACGGGTGGTCAATGGTTGCGAGGGGGAGCGGCTTACGGCCACGGAGTTGAAGCGGCGCTTCGCTCGCAACCTCGACATGCTCATCAACCTCATCGGGCTGAGCCGCAAGGACGCCGCCCACGGGATCGGCATTGCCCATAAGTTGGTGCTGCGACTCGTCTCAGCCGAGATTAGTCGAACGGACGAGCGCAACATCGAGAACCTAACGAGGATCGCTACCTACTTCGCCCTACCGGGGGTCGATGACCTGTGGGATGCGAACCTCTTGCGGCGGTTGCTCGCCCCGCATGGGAACAGCGGCTTCGTTGCGAAGTTTCGGCCCCGGCTGTTGGCCGAGCGAGAGAGAAGAATGGCTGAGGACCATGCGCTCAAGCACAATGATCTGGCTCACCTGAATCGGGCGTTGGGGTTCGACGAAGCATCTCCGCCCCTGACTGGGCCTTATGCGGATAAGGTGCGTGCGATCCTTGCTTCACCGCAGGCTTCGCAGTTCAGGCGTCTGATCGACGATTATTTTCAACTCGCCACAAGGCTGGTTGAGAGTCCGGTCGAAGGGCGTGGCAAGGAGGAGTCCAGAAGAGCGGTGCCTGCATCACGTTGAATGTGCCGGGCCGCTAGTGTCGAAAAGGGTGTTGGATTCACTGACCTTCTTTGCTGTTGAATCACGGCATCCATGCACCAGGCGCACTTGCCGGAAGCGTAAAAGATGCCTTGGGATTGTGGTATTTACTGCTGTAAGGCGTAGTCCCGGCGAAATCGGTATCTTTCGACCAGCGCCGGTGTCATCTCGTTCGCCGGATCACCACGAACCACGCCTTCGGCCCGCCCTCGCTGAAGGTCGAGTCCTTCAGAGAGGGCCGGACTTCGTACCGAGATGGCTTAATGGACTCGACGCTCCAGCCCTCGGCGAAGGCGACGTGCAGTTCCTTCTTCGGCACCCGTCTCGGCCCTTGCGTCCCCGATTCCTCGTCGCTGAAGCATAGAAGGAACAACCGACCGCCCGGCTTCAGCACCGTTGCCAGCCCTTCGATGTAGCGGCGGCGGTCCTCGTCATTGAAGACGTGGAACAGGCCGCTGTCGATCACCGAGTCGAAGACTTCAGGCAGGTTTTTCAGGGCCAGAGCGTCCATGACCAGGAACGTCGCCGTCAGGCCCCGCTCCGCTGCCTTCTGCTTCGCCCGGTTGATCGGCTCGGCCAGGAAGTCGATGCCCGTGACCTTCTGGCCTCGGCTGGCGAAGATAAGGGCGTTCTCGCCGGTGCCGCAGCCGGCGTCGAGGATCGACCCGGCGATCTGGTCGGACACGTCGAGGACGGGTTTCTGCGGCCTGCCGATGTCCCAGGGCGCTTGGCCGGCGTAGGCGCTCTCGAAGGTGTTGCGGTCGGGTATCATGGTGGCTCTCCAGACGGTCAGGCGATGGCCATTCTATCCTCACGGGCAGGATGAACGAGACGCACCAGAAAATCGGAGCCGATCATGGACAAGGTGAACCTCAACGAGAAGCTGGCGCAGTTCAGCGACTTGTGGAAGCCGAAGATCGTCGGTGAGTTGAACGGCCAGCAAGTCAAACTGGTCAAATTCCAGGGACCGTTCGTCTGGCATCACCACGACCACGAGGACGAACTGTTCCTCGTCGTCAAAGGCCGGTTTCGCATGGAGTTCTGGGATCGGCACGTCTGGCTGGAGGAGGGCGAGTTCTTGATCGTCCCCCGTGGGGTCGAACACCGGCCCGTCACTGAGGAGGAGGCGCACGTCCTGCTGTTCGAGCCGGCGACGACTCTGAACACGGGCAACGTGCAAAATAAGCGGACGGTCGCCCAACTCGACCGCATTTGACGAGGGATTCGATGGCGAAACGCAGCGCAAGGACAGTCCTGTTCCTCTGCACCGGCAACTACTATCGCAGCCGGTTCGCCGAAGTCTTGTTCAACTCCGTGGCCGGCAGGATGGGGCTGCCGTGGCGGGCTTCGTCCAGGGGGTTGGCCGTGGAGCGAGGCGTCAACAACGTCGGCCCGATGGCAGTGTCGGCGGTGAAAGCCCTGGAGGCGCTGGGCGTGCGTGCCGCCGAGGCCGTCACCCGCCTGCCGGCGCAGGTCACGACCGACGACCTCGAACGAGCGGCGTTGATCGTCGCACTGAGGCAGGACGAACTTCTGCCCCTGCTGCAAGAGCGGTTCCCAGCCTGGGTCGAGAAGGTCGAGTTCTGGCACGTTGACGACGCCCCGGAAGTGCTAGGCCTGATCGAGCAGGAAGTCATGGGCCTCGTCGCCCGCATTCTCGGCGGGGGCAAGCGCCAGGAAAGTCCTCCTGAAGCCGCCGCCCCGGAGCGCCCCGCAGTGAAAGAGCCGGCCCGGAAGCCCCTGACGCTGAAGGTCGGCAGAGAGACGGCGGGCCGGCGAGGAAAGGGCGTCACGACGGTATTCGACGTGCCTCTTGATGAAAACGGCTTGAAGGAACTTGCCGCCACCCTCAAGCAGCGATGCGGCACTGGAGGCACGGTGAAGGACGGGCGGATTGAGATTCAGGGCGATCAACGGGAACGCATTGTCGCCGAGTTGGCGAAGCTGGGCTACAAGGTCAAGCGAGTCGGAGGATGAAGTGCGTCGAACCCTCAAAAGCCGCAACCGACATCGAGAGGAGTCGTCCAGTGAAACATGGTTCGTCTACCTGCTGCGGTGCGCCGATGGCTCGCTCTACACCGGCATCACCAATGACGTGAAGCGCCGCTGCCAGCAGCACAACGACGGAACTGCCTCACGATACACCTGTAGCCGCCGCCCAATCAAGCTGGTCTGGAAGGAAGCCCATCCAAGTCGCAGTTCGGCCTTGAAGCGTGAGGCAGCGATCAAGGCAATGACAAGGCGTGACAAGCTGGCGCTGATTCAATTGAGGAGGAAGGCAGGATGATTCCACTCCACCACGACTCCTGCTTCACCTTCCACTTTGCCGACGACAGGATCATTCCCCGCTTCCACCTGGAAGGAGTCGGGGCCGGACAACAAGTGAAGGTCTTCAAGATCGAGCCGACCACCGGCAAGCGGCTCGGCCTTCTGGCGACGACGGCGGTGGGAAAAGACGGCTGGGTAGACCTGTCAGAGCCGATCAGCGTGCGGGGCGGCGAGGCGTTCATCGCCGTGCCAGAAGGGCAGCCACCGGAACCGAATCGAAAATGACCTGGGACTTGGCAAAGGCATCATGCGGTTCCTTCTTCGACATCCGCCTCCCCTCTGCTGGTCACTAAAGCAGAACCACAACAACCGACCCTCTATCCGGCTCAATCTTTCAGCAAAAGCAGTTTCAGTTTCTCTTCTGGCACCGATACCACCGCAATCTTGTTCCGGTCCCAGGTCTTCGCTGCTGCGGCTCCGAAGAAAAGGTGGTAGCGATGCTTCACGGGGTCCACCAGCAAGTTCGGCGTGAGATGGCCGAAGGCATCGACCTCCTTGCCGGACTTGCGCACGAAGAGTCCTCTGTCAGTCCAGGCGGTGCCGTCCTCGCTGACCGCCAGGCGTGTTCCATCTCTCGATTCGTAGAGCATCACCAGACTCTTGCCGACTCTTTGCACGTCCACTCCACCCGCATCCTGGTCGAAGACCGGGCTGGCCTTGTAGCGTTCCCATTTCAGCCCATCTTTCGATGTGGCATATCCGACGCTTCGCTGTGACTTGTCCGACTTCGGTACACCCTTCACGGGAGCGCCGGGCGGGAAGTCCTTCCGACCGTCGTACCACATCTTGAAAAGTCCGTCCTCGAAGATAACGGCTGGCCGACCGACCGAAAGAGAATCCCATTGGCCGACCTCGCCTGGGCGAAGGGCCACGCCCTTAACCTTCCATTTCAATCCGTCCGTCGAAGTCGCCACGTCGATCCGATCCACAACGTCCTTTTTCGTGCGGGTGTAGTACATGAAGAACCGCCCCTCGACCTTGACAACGCTGGGGCCGTTGACGTGGTTCGCCAAATCGTCCTTCAACACGACGCCCTTACGAATCCACTTCTGGCCGTCTTCGGATTCGGCGTAGGAGATGCGGTCGTGACCGTCCTTGCCTTGACCCCCGTACCACATCTTGAATCGGCCAGCGTCGAGCAGGACGCAGGGGGCGTAGACGTTGCCCTTCTCATGCGGGGCGATTTCGTTGTTGCCCGTGCCTTCGAGCAAGATCATTGCGGTTGGCGACGGCTCCTCGGATAAGGAGACGCCGTGTGCCAAACCAAACAGGCCGACGACCATCAAAGTGATGAACCATCTCGGCGTCATTTCGCTGTCACCTTGCTTTACCGCTTCCTGCACGCCTCGCTGTAATACCGGACTTGATCTCAGTACCGCTCCAACTTTCTACTTTGTGCAATAGATGGCGTCCAGATGTAGGATTACGGTTGGAGCATCGGATTTAATGGGGAGAGGAGTATCGTCCGGGCCGGCGAGGCACGCCGGGCATCGAGGCGGTGTGTTCGGAAAGTTCCTCGCCCTGACCGAAGCCGAAAATCACAGCCTTCCGCCGATCATCTTGAAACATAGTGCGGCTCAAGATTCCCTTCTCAGAAGGTTGGGCTTCGTTCGGCACTTCTCTTGGGGTTAAGGCACGAACCACCCATCGTCCTGGATGGCCTTCATGCTCTCATCCACAGAGAGTGCGTCGTAAATCCCAACCCATTCGCCCGTGTGCCGCATGAAGTAGAGGGCGAATTTGTCGTTGCCAAGGTATTCCATTCTTGCAAACTTCGACTCGAAAGAAGGCGAGAGAGCGTTCGGACCTGGGCAAGCGTAGGTCGAGAAGAAGTAGAAGTAGTTCCTGTACCACTTCGCCCCGATGTCGATGATGTAGTTGATCTGCTCGCCTTTTTTCGGCGGCAGAACGTGCTTGGGCTTGAGGACGTTCTCGATCAACTCCTTGGCCTTCGTTTCCACCAGCGTCTTGAGCGAGGCTGTTACGCTCGGCTTGCCTTGCTTGACGGGACGAATCATCCACATCTTTCGTGGCTTCGCCATCGTTTTCACTCCTTTTGGTTGCTGCCTTGCTTCCCCTTCCAGAACGGGCAGAACGGGCAGTCCTCGCCATACGGAAAGTCCTCGCCTTCCTCGTGCGGGCAGCCCATGTTCCCCGGACTCATCGCCACCTGCTTGACACCGTACTGGAGGAAGAAGTCCTTCATCTCCTGCTGAACTTTCGGGTTGGTTGTGACATCCACACCCTGCCGTTGACCAAGAAGGACGACGAGAAAGTGGGCGCACGACATGGTTTGCGCGCGCTTTTGTTGGTAGCAAAGGAGTTACGGCGGTGAACCGCCACCAACTTGGCGGCGCTCCGCCAGGCAGGGTGCCACAGCCGCAGCCAGAAGCCTAGTCTGTATTGCGACTTATGACGCTTTCTGCGGCCGGCCCGGCAGGCTGCGCGCAAACCATGTCGTGCGCCC
>DHJA01000138.1:0-2523 GCA_002404095.1 Planctomycetaceae bacterium UBA4732
CATTTCTATTGTCGTTCGACAGAGGAGTTTGACGGCGGTGGTGGTCGAAAGGGCGCCCGCGCCTGCCGCTGCGCCGCTGGGGTGTCCCTCTCGCTTTTGGCGCCTTGCCGAAGGACGGCCCGCGTTCAAACGCGGGGCGGTCGTGCCGGATGCGCCCAAAATCGAGTAGCACACCCCGCCGCTGCTTCGCTTTGACACGAGGGCGGTCGATAAGGTACGATGCGGCCGCCGTCCAAGACGGCCTCCCTCCGGATGGCCTTGGATCAGGAAAGGCGGTCCTCATGCGCCGCGTCACGCATTTCATCTGCCGGCTCGTAACGGTCGTGTTGACCGTAAGCGCGGTCGCCGCCTCCGCGCGGGCCGGACAGTTTCTGCCTTGCGGCGTGGCTGACCCTGGGGGTCGGACCGGCTTCGTCGCCAACTCCCACGGCGGCATTGACGCCGTGGACCTGGCCACCGGCGAACTGTTATGGGATGTGGACGGCGCCAAGCGGCCGGCGCTGGCGGACGACGATCGGCTGTTTGCCTGGGCGCCCCTGAAGGCAAACGGCCTCCGCGTCCTGGCCTTCAAACGGACGGAAGGCGGCCGGCGGCTGTTGGAATCGGAGCCAGTGCTGTTCCCCGATTGGGTGCGGGTGGAGGAAGGGCCGGGGCGATCATTCACGACCCGCTGGCGGCTGGAAAAGGGACGGCTGATTCTGGATTGGGAGGCGCGCGCATGGTACAAAGGCGCCCATGCCACGTCGCGCGAGGACGCCAAGGAGCGACGCTTCGCGGAAGGCCAGGTTCGCATCGACATGGAAACAGGCAAGGCGGAGACGGCGCCGATTGAACAACGAATCTCGCCGCTGCGCTTGCCTAAGGAATTGGAGAAGGCGGTGTTCCGATGGCAGGGTCCGGTGGGCGATGCGCATGCCGCGCTCGTGCTGGAAGAGTCTGACGGCCGACAACGCCTGTCCCTGTGGTCGTGGGACGCCGAGAAGACCCAGACTCCTAAAGAGTTGTTTACCGGCAAGCGCCTGCGAACCTTGCCGACGCTCGACGACCGTTTCCTGTGCCTGCGCGAGGCGGCGCCAAGTCCGGATCATGAGCCGGGGCTGGAGGAAAGCAAGCAATACGGCTGGTCGATCTTCACCGTGGACGGCGGCGATCGCGTCGCCTGGATTCCTTACGAAGCGGGCACGGAAGGCATCGCCGTGGTCGGCCCGCGAGCCTACTGCATCGTCGCCGGGGCGTTCAATGGGCCGCTCGACAAGCCTTTCGTCCGTCCGCGCAGCCTTAAGGCGTTTGACCTCAAGACGGGTAAGCCGCTGTGGGAACATCCCGTCGAAGGCAAGTCCTGCCTGCCGCCGGCGCGGTGAACATTCATTTCCGGCACGCGCCGCGGCTGGTATAGTAATTCCACGTCTCAACCTACAAGGATTGCCAGCGATGCAAGTGCTATTTGGCGGAATAATGGATGAGATCATTCGCGGCGGGATCTCTGGTGGGGTTGCCGGCACAGTGGGCGGCGGCCTTGCGGTCTTGCTAGTGGGGTTGCTGATCCCGCGCAAAAAATGTCCAGATTGTCAGACGCTCAGGCCCCGTTTTCGACGGGCCGCGAACCGCTGCCAGCCGATGTCGGGCAGATGGACGTGTGCGCAGTGCGGTTGCGAAGTGGACCGGAAGGGGCGAAAAATCAAGAATGACCGGAAGGCAGATGATTGACGTATGGACACTGAATCGGCAAATCCAACCCAGCACCATCCGGTTTTCGCCACACTGAGCGGCGATCCGATGAAAGTGGTAATTCAAATGTCGGCGCGAGAAGAACTCAAAGCGCTCCCGATCCTTCTTCGGCATTCGCCGGGTATGGTGTTTCCTGAGCGCACTTATATCCTAAGCGAGCAGGCCGTTGATGCGCTCCGCCAAGCCGGCGTTCGATTCAAGGTGCTGTAAGAACCCATAATGCCCCTTCTCAAAATCGCCAACGGAATCGTCTACGACCCCATCAACGGCGTCAACGGCGTCGTGGTGGACCTGTGGATTCGGGACGGCAAGATCGTCGCCCCTCCGGGTGCTAACGCCCCCGGCTCGCCGGATCGAGTGTTCGACGCCGCCGGCCTCGTCGTGATGCCCGGCGGCGTGGACATGCACGCTCACATCGCCGGGCCGAAGGTCAATCTCGCCCGCAAACTGCGGCCAGAAGAAAGGCGCAAGGCGCCGTTCGTCCATCGCACACCGCTGACGCGATCCGGCACCGTCGGCAGTACGCCCAGTACGTTCGCCACCGGCTATCTCTACGCCGGCCTCGGCTACACCACGGCATTCGACGCCGCCATCCCGCCGCTCGGCGCCCGCCACGCCCATGAAGAGTTCCACGACACGCCGTTGATCGACAAAGGCTTCTTTGTCCTCTTCGGCAACAACCATTACGTCATGCGCCAGATCGCCGATAAGGAGCCGGAAAAACTCCGCGCTTTCGTCGGCTGGCTGCTCGACGCGGCCAAGGGTTACGCCGTCAAGCTCGTCAACCCCGGCGGC
>DHJA01000138.1:2661-2936 GCA_002404095.1 Planctomycetaceae bacterium UBA4732
GCTCGTCAACCCCGGCGGCGTGGAAGAGTGGAAGAGCGGCCTCGGCAACATTAACGACCTCGATACTCCGGTTCACCACTTTGGCGTCACTGCCCGCCAGATCATCACTGAATTGGCTCAGACCGCGATGGACCTCGGCCTGCCGCATCCCGTTCACATCCATTGCAACAACCTCGGCATCCCCGGCAACTGGAAGACAACGCTGGCCACCATGCAGGCGCTGGAAGGCCGTCGCGCCCATCTCACGCATATCCAGTTCCACAGCTACGGCGGCG
>DHJA01000138.1:3070-3586 GCA_002404095.1 Planctomycetaceae bacterium UBA4732
CCCGACGACCAGGCCGCCTTCTGTTCGCAGGTTCCCGTCCTGGCCGATTACGTCAACGGCCACCCCAACCTCACCGTGGATGTTGGCCAGGTGCTGTTTGGCGACACGACCTCAATGACCGGCGACGGCCCACTAGGCTACTACCTCCATAAAGTCACCGGCCATAAATGGGCCAATTCCGACACGGAAATGGAAGCCGGCTGCGGTATCGTGCCCATTACCTATAAAGAGAAGAGCTTTGTCCACGCATTGCAATGGGCCATCGGTTTGGAATGGTATCTGTTGGTGCAGGATCCGTGGCGCATCGCGCTGAGTACCGACCACCCTAACGGCGGCTCCTTCCTCGCCTACCCTGAGATTGTCCAGCTGCTCATGGACCACACCTACCGCCAGGAAGTTTTGAAGCGAGTGCCGGTCAAGGTTTTGCAACGCTCCACCCTCAAAGACCTCGACCGCGAGTATTCTCTTTACGAGATCGCCATTATCACCCGCGCGGCGCCGGCGCGCATTCTTGGG
>DHJA01000138.1:3754-4085 GCA_002404095.1 Planctomycetaceae bacterium UBA4732
GGCGCCGGCGCGCATTCTTGGGCTGCCGCACAAGGGCCATCTCGGCATCGGGGCGGACGCCGATATCGCGGTGTACACGCCGGGGGTTGACAAGAAGGCCATGTTCGAGCTGCCGCGCTGGGTCATCAAAAATGGCGTCCTCGTGGTGGAACAAGGAGAAATTCGGGCGGAGCTTTTTGGCCGTACCTTGCACGTCGCGCCTCAGTATGATGAAGGCGTGCTGCCGGATATACGCAAATGGTTCGAGGCGTACTACACGGTACAGTTCGCCAACTATCCAGTGGACGCCGGCTGTCTATCGGCCGGCGGGACCGCCGTGCCGTGCGGGGAG
>DHJA01000138.1:4252-5646 GCA_002404095.1 Planctomycetaceae bacterium UBA4732
GACATACCGTCTAACGAGAGGGACGCGCCATGCAAGTCGCCGACCCGAAAAGCCGGCTCTGGACGCAGGACGAATTGCACCAGATGGCCGAACTCGGTTTCTTTGAAGGACAGCGCGCCGAACTCATTGAGGGCGAAATCATGGTTTTGAGTCCTCAAAAGGCGTCCCATTACACCGCGACGGATCAGGCGGCCGACCTGCTGCGTCAGCATTTCGGCAAGGGCTTTCATGTACGAATGCAAGGTCCGCTCGACCTTGGACCACACTCCGAACCGGAACCGGACGTGGCGGTGGTGCAAGGGAGCCGGGCTTCTTACCGGACGAAGCATCCCAAAACCGCCGTGCTCATTGTGGAGGTCAGCGATACGACGTTGAGAAACGACCGTAGCCGCAAAGCCAGCCTTTACGCCCGCGCCGGCATTGCGGATTATTGGATAATAAATCTAGTTGATCGGCAATTGGAGGTCTATCGCCAACCTCAGCCGGATGTAACGCAAATGTACGGCCACGGCTACGGCGACGCGACAACCTTTACATTAGGGCAAACCGTCAGCCCGTTGGCGTCGCCTTCGGTTTCGCTGGATGTTGGGGATTTGTTACCTTGACGATTCCAAGCGGAGTGGCGTTTGGGCAGACTTGGAATGGAAGTAGGGGCGCCAACGACGAGGAAGCGCAACCCCAAGGACAGACTGGAACATGAAACCAACACGGAACCTCGTAATCTGGAGAAGCACGAGCGTGGGCAAAGACGGAAGTTGATGGGGAAAGGCAAAGAGAAGAAACGGCAGAAACAGAACTGGTTTCAGAGGTAAGGCCATGACGGAAATCGATAAACTCGTGGCGGCGAAAAAGTGGAAGAAGGCGCGGGCTTCGATTATGGACAAATTGCTGGGCGCCCCAACGGACCACTGGCTTTGGACGACGCTCGGCCTTACGTTCTATGAACAGCGCCGGTATGACAAAGCCCTCCAGTGCAGCCGAAGAGCAGTAGGATTGGCGCCTGATTGTCCCTTAGTTCTTTGGGACTATGCCGGCTGTCTCTCCATGTGCAGCCAAGAAGATTCCGCGCTCGCAATCTGGACCATTCTTCTCGGCATGGAACTCGAAGACGTGGCCTACGGCGAATGCGCCGAAGGAATGGATTGGGCCATGCAGTTAATCAACGACGTCCATTACCGCATGGGAAAGTATTACCAGTGGAAAGAGAACCCCGAACAGGCGTGCGTCTCGTTCAAGAAATACCTTCATAACCGGGCCCACGGCGTCGGCAGTATTTACGACAAGCAGAAGGTGGAAAAATACCTGGCGGAGTTAACTCCCGCCGAAAGTCCCACGGCAAACGGGGCGGCGGCGAGGCGGACGGTCAAATCATGAAACTCATCCTGGCCATCATC
>DHJA01000138.1:5731-7012 GCA_002404095.1 Planctomycetaceae bacterium UBA4732
CAACAAGGTCGAGGTCTTCCGCCTGACCATCGTGGACGTGCAAGGCTTCGGCCGTCAGAAGGGCCGCTCCGAAGTCTACCGTGGCCACGAGCTGACGGTGAACCTGCTGCGCAAAGTGCAGTTACAGATCGCCGTAAACGAGGACTTCGTGGAGCCGACCGTCAACGCCATCATGGAGGCCGGCCGCACCGGGCCGGAGGGTCGCATCGGCGACGGCAAAATCTTCATCGTGCCGCTGGAAGACTGTATACGCATCCGCACCGGCGAACGCGGGCCAGAAGCCATTTAAAAGAAAAGCACGCATGGACATTCTCAAAGTCGAAAAGTTGACCAATGAGAAGTGGCTCAACTTGTACGCGACGACGTTCCGGCACGGCGATCACACCGGCCGCTGGGTGTTCGCCTCGCGCAAGCAGGGCGACGATCCGTATAAGATCCCCGAGCGCTGCGACGCCGTTCTCATCGTGGCCATCCTTCACGAAACCGGTAAGCCGCCGCGGCTGGTGCTGGAAAAGGAGTTCCGCGTCCCCATCGGCGATTACGTCATCGGCTTGCCTGCGGGTTTGGTCGATCCCGGTGAGAACGTTGAAGACACCGTGCGCCGCGAGATGCGCGAGGAAACAGGCTTCACGGTAACAACGATTCGCCGCGTCACGCCGCCGCTCTATTCCACATGCGGCATGTCCGACGAGGCCGTCGCGATGGCTTTCGTGGACTGCACGACCACGCCGGGCGGTACAGCTGAATTGCAAGACTCCGAGGATATCACGTTGCTGCTGCTCGACTATAACGAGGTGTGCCGGTTGTGCGATGCGACCGATGTGCGCTTCGACGCCAAGACGTGGAACACATTGTATATGTACCGCCAGCTGGGAAAGCTGGAGTAATGCGAGGCGATCATGTCCAGCCAAACCGAAACGGCCCCGCCGGGCCTGCTGCTCTCCGACGACCTCATCTTTACCAGCCGTATCGCCGGCACGGCCCGCAGTCTGGGGCTGGAAGTGCGTCAGGTCCGCGCTCTCGACCGGCTCGTCGAGACGGCCGAGCAAGTCGGGGCGCGCTGCGTGATACTGGACCTCGCCTTTCCCGGTCTGGAATTGCCGGACTTAATGCGGCGCTTCGGAGAACTGGATTCGCCGCCGCGAGTCGTGGCCTACGGATCGCACGTGGACGCGGCCTCGCTACACGCGGGGCGCGTTGCCGGATGCGAGCCGACGCTGCCGCGCAGTAAGTTCGTCGAAGACCTCGCGCGCGACTTGCCGCACTGGCTCGCCGGGCCGG
>DHJA01000138.1:7125-7326 GCA_002404095.1 Planctomycetaceae bacterium UBA4732
GTAGGCCGCTCGTTCCCGGCGTGCCGAAAAGCGCCGGCAAACCCAAGCGTCCCGATGTGCGTCTTGTAGCGACGGCGGGCGGAGGTCGGCGGCGCGCAAGCGTCACGGAATTTAGTTTCCCTAACGAGGCGGGCGCTATAATAGAGGGCACGAGCGGCCGGCGAGAACCGGCGCCCTATCTGCTCCCTCCCCCCTTGCGGG
>DHJA01000138.1:7538-9017 GCA_002404095.1 Planctomycetaceae bacterium UBA4732
AAGGGGGGGGAGGGAGCAAGAGCGTGCGAGGCGCGTATGATTGCCACAGGTCAAACCGTCGTGCTGGCCGTAAAAGGCGATTGGCTGGATCTGGTCGTCTACGGAACCTGTCTGGCGGGCGCTTTGCTGGCGGCCGCCGTCGTGATCGAGGCGGTCCGACGCTGGCGGCAAAGAGGCGAGAAAACCTTGACGCCCAGCGATCAGCTCGCCACCTATCGAGCGTTGTACAATCGAGGAGAGATCAGCCAGGAGGAATTCGACCGCCTGCGCGACGCCCTAGGCGGCGAAATCCGCCGCGCCGCCGCACCGCCGGCCCCGCCGCCTGCCGCGCCGGCGGCGGTTCCGCAGAACGGCCAGTCGCCGCCAACCGACGCCATCAGACCCGAATGAATCGGCGAAAGTCCTTGCGGACGTTTCCGCCGCCCCGTAGAATCCGGAGCGAGATACGATCCAAGCCGTTGCACCTTGAAAATTAGTCCGCCATTCCTCGCCCGCGGCCTATAATCAGGCTGGGCTGACCGTAAAGGAGACCGCATGCCGACGAAAGATTCAGGCCCAGGAGGCGCTCGGAAACCGACCGGTAGCACCGGCCGCAACCGCAACGCCTTCTGTTCCTTCTGCCGTAAGAGCTACCGCGACGTCGGCCCTCTTGTGGAGGGGCCGAGCGACGTTTACATCTGCGGCGAATGTATCGAGCTTTGCCAGTCGATCATCGACCAGGAAAAGCGGAGGCGCGGCGGTTCCAAGTCGCTCTTCACCAATATCCCCACGCCGCGATCCATCAAGGAACGCCTCGACCAGTACGTCACGGGCCAACATCGCGCCAAGCACTCGTTGTCCGTGGCCGTGCAGAATCACTACAAGCGGCTCAGCCTCGTCGATCAGGGCGGCAATGACGTCGAAGTCGAGAAAAGCAACATTCTCCTCATCGGCCCGACCGGCAGCGGCAAGACGCTCATGGCCCGCACGCTGGCCAAGGTACTCGACGTGCCTTTCGCCATCGGCGACGCCACGACGCTGACGGAAGCTGGCTACGTCGGCGAGGACGTGGAGAACCTGTTGCTGAAGCTGCTGCACGCCGCCGACTTCGACATCGAAGCGGCCCAGCGCGGCATCATCTACATCGACGAAGTGGACAAGATCGCCAAGACGAGCCAGAACGTCAGCATCACGCGCGATGTGAGCGGCGAAGGCGTCCAGCAGGCGTTGCTCAAGATGCTGGAAGGCACCGTCAGTAACGTCCCCCCGCAAGGCGGCCGCAAACACCCCGAACAGCAATACATCCAGGTCGATACGACCAACATCCTCTTCATCTGCGGCGGCACCTTCGTGGGTTTGGACGACATCATCGGCAAACGTCTCGGTCGCGGCGCCATCGGCTTCGGCACTACGCCGCAAGACCGCGAACGGAAGCTGGGCGAAACGCTGAGCCAAGTGACCAGCGCCGACCTCATCAAGTACGGCATGATCCCCGAGTTC
>DHJA01000286.1:0-20288 GCA_002404095.1 Planctomycetaceae bacterium UBA4732
ACTGCAAACCGTGTCGTGCGCCCGCGATCCCAAAAAGGCGCCGAATCCATTTGACAACCGTTCGCCGCCCTACTTATAATCCATTCCTGCCTTACAAATTACCGACTCAAAGACGAGTGCCGCCCATGACGCCCAGACACTTTTTGACAACGATCTCTCGTTGTCCCCCCGAATGCTCAATAATCCGCTCACCGCGCCGCTGCGTGGACTAAATCCGAAAGGCTCCCGGTGTCCTATGTCCGTACCCGACGCCAACCGTCCGACTGTGCCGGACCCCACGGACCCGGCCGTCCCGCCTGCCACAGCAGACGCTGCCACCCTGCCGCCGCCAACGGAACCGGCAATGGCCGGCGACGGCTCAACTCTGCCGCCTCAGGAAGGCGCGCGTGACAGCGCCACGCTGCCGCCGGCGCCGAAGGTTCCACCCTGCCCCATGCGCCCGCGCCGGTCGGTTCCACCCTGCCCCATGCGCCCGCACCGCTTCCCGGCGAAACACTCTCGTGGGCGAGCGCCCCCACGTTTTTGCCCGCCATCCCCGGCTACGAAGTCCTCGGCGAATTGGGCCGCGGCGGTATGGGCGTCGTTTTCAAGGCGCGCGACACGCGCCTGAAGCGACTGGTCGCCCTCAAGATGATCCGTGGTACGCCGGACCCGCGCGACCTGGCCCGCTTCCGCGCCGAGGCTGAGGCCGTCGCCCGCCTTCAGCATCCCAATGTGATTCAGATTCATGAGATCGGCGATCACGACGGCCAGCCCTATTTCTCGCTGGAGTTCGTCGAGGGCGGCAGCCTGGATCGCTTTATCAAGGGCACGCCGCAGCCGCCGCGCGAGTCGGCCGTCCTGATCCGCACCCTCGCCCTGGCCATGCAGGTCGCGCACGACGCCGGCATCGTCCACCGCGACCTGAAACCCGCCAACATTATGATGGCGGGCGGGCGGGAAAAGCCGTGGTGGGAAAGCGTTGCCAAGGTCGGCGACTTCGGCCTTGCCAAGCGCCTCGACGACGACTCCGGCCAGACCCGTCACGGCGCTCCGATGGGTACGCCTAGCTATATGGCCCCCGAACAGGCCAGCGGCGACATTGAAGCCATCGGCCCTTGGTCCGACGTTTGGGCGCTGGGAGCGATCCTCTACGAATTGATCACGGGCCGGCCGCCGTTCAAGGGCCAGACGGTGTGGGACACGATCGCGCAGGTCCGCGATCAAGACCCTGTGGCGCCGACGCGGTTGAACAATCGATGTCCGCGCGATCTGGAAGTAATCACTCTCAAATGTCTACAAAAGCGACCCAAGGATCGCTACGAATCGGCGCGCGGCTTGGCCGACGATCTGCAAAGCTGGCTCGACGGCCGGCCCATCCAGGCGCGGCCGGCGGGACGCATCGAACGGACGATCAAGTGGGCGCGGCGTTCGCCATTCCAGGCGGCGGCCCTGGCGGCCGCCGCGGCCTGCGTCGTGGCGGTGGGCGTGGCTTTATACGCCCAAATGCGGTCGGCCCAGGCGACGGCGGACTTAGCCAATAGCGAATTGAAGGAACAAAAGCGCAAAGACGGCGCACGCGACCATTTGAATGAACTCTACTCGCGCGCGGAAACGGGCGCGGCGGCCGCGCCGAAAGACCGCGCCGGCTGGGTCGCTGTTGAGGCCAACGCCCACGCCGCGCTCGATCTAGTCAAGGATGAACCGTCGCTGGCCGATAGTCCGCTGCTTGAACCAGCCCGTCGGCTGCAAGCGCAGGCCGAAGGACGCATCGCCGACGCCCGTGACCGCGACGCGGCGCGCGGCCGCCTGCCGCAGTTTCACAAGAGCTATGCGGAAGCGGTCTTTCACGGCACCCTTTACACCGGCCTTGACCTTATCGAGAACATCGACCGCGCCCGCAAGGGCGCCGCCGAAGGCTTGACGCTGTTCGGCGTTACGCCGGATAACGACGGCCCGCCGCAAGTCGATCCGCGTTTCTTTGAACCCGTCGAGGCGCAGGCCGTCGCCGCCGACTGCTATGAACTGCTGCTGATCGACGCCCAGGCGCTGGCCCAGCCGCGCGTGGGAGAACCGGCCGGCGAATGGCGTCGGCGTTTGCATGAGGCGCTCGGGCGCCTGGACCGTGCCGACCGTCTCGGCGTGGCGCCGAAGACGCACAGCGGCTTGTCGTTGCGGGCCGAGTATCTCGACGCCCTTGGCAAGGCTGGCGATCTCGCGGAGCGGCCGCAGGCGGCGGAGGCCGCGCGCAAAGCCGCGGAAGAAGCGGATCACATCGCGCCAAGCCTCGTCGCCGACTTCTTCTTAGTCGGTCTGAACTTGAGCCGTCAGGATCAATTCGAGCAGGCACTGAAGCCCTTGGATAACGCCCTGTTGAAGCAGCCCAACCACTTCGGCGCCCGCTATCTCCGCGCGGTCTGCCTGAGCCGGCTGAAGCGGCACGCCCAGGCCCGCGACGCACTGACGGAATGCCTGAGACAACAGCCCGAGTTCTTCTGGCCACACTTGCTGCGAGGCTACGCGGAAATGGAGTTAAAGGATTTCACCGCAGCTGAGGCCGATTTCGACGAGGTGTTGAAACTTCCCCTCGACCCGGCGGTTCATTACGTCGCCCTCGTGGATCGCGGCGTCCTGCGCATGAAGCAATCGCGCTGGGACGAGGCGCAGGCGGATTTCCGCGAAGCCGTCAAGATGCGGCCGGATTGGACGGCCGCCTACATCAACCTTGCCTTGACGCAACGGCAGCGCGGCGAGGAGCTGGCCCAGTCGGCGGCGCCGGCGATTGGCCCGGCGTCGTCGGCGCTGGCGCGGGCGGCATGGTTGGACGGCGTGGCCGCGCTCGACGAGGCGGCGCGGCGCCGGCCGGAGGCGGCCGACATCTACCGCGAGCGCGGCCGGTTGCACTTGCTACTTGGCCAAGGGGCGCCGGCGCGCGAGGACTTCTTCCAGGCGGTGGCGCGGTCGTCCAACGCGGGCGCGGCGGCGGAGCGGGCGGCGGGCGACCTGATCGAAGTGGGCCGACTTCTGCACTACGAGAAAGATTTCACCGGCGCGCTGCGGGCATACAACGCCGTGTTGACGCTGCCGAACGAACGTACGGCCCCGCAACAGGTCTTGGCGAATCGGCTGAAGGCGGAGCCGTTGCTGGCACTGCGTCGATACGGCGAAGCCGGCGACGCGCTCGACGCGTACCTCAAGACGGTGCCAGCGACCGAGGGCAAGGCGCCGCCGCCGGACGAGGCCAAGCGGCTGGCCGACGCCTATCTGGCCCGCGGCTTGATCCACGTCGAACAGGGCGATTTCCGGCTGGGATTGGATTGTTACACGCGCGGTCTACACGCCTTGCGCAGCCCGGAATTATTGGGAGCGCGCGGCTGGGCCTACCTAATGTATCAGGCGCCGCATCTGGCCCTACCCGACTTCGATGAAGCGTTGACCCAGCTGCCGGCGGACGCCAGCGACAAGGCGCAGCGCATGGACGTGCTGTTGGGCCGGGCCGACGCGCTGATAAAGCTCGACCGCGTACTCGAAGCGCTGGACGCCGCGACGGCGGCGATGCAGGCGGGCGGCGAGGTGAAGCCGCGGGTCTATTACAACGCGGCGCGGGTCTACGCGCAGGCGTCGGTGAAGCTCGACGGGGCCGAGGGCCGGGCGCGCGAGGCGGTGATGTACCAGAACCGAGCCGTGGCGCTGTTGCGTCAAGCCGTCGAACAGACGCCGACGGCGGAGCGCGAGGACTTCTGGAAGCGTTACGTGGAGGCGGACGCCTCGCTCGCGTTGCTGCGCAACCGCGCCGACATGACCGAGCTGGCGGCGCATTACGCTCCGGCGCCCTGATGAACCTGATTATCCTCGTTATCCTCGTTCCCAAACTCTGTTTGGGAACGCACTCCGGGAAACTCTGTTTCCCGTCGGCTGGCGGCGTGGGCAAGGCAGCGGGATGCGAGTGACTGGACGCGAAACGCAGTTTCGCGGAGTGCGTTCCCAAACAGAGTTTGGGAACGAGGTTACGAGGTTAATAGTTCCTGCAACGAAGCACCCCCTTGAGGTTTCAACCATGCTCACACGCCTCCTGAATCGCCTCCTGCCTCCCAGCCGGCCGCGCCGGCCGCGCCTTTACCGCTCGCCGCCGCTGCGGCTGGAAATGCTGGAGGACAGGACGTTGCTGTCCAGCTTTGACCTGAGCGGCGGCGTGGCCCTTTACCTGGCCTCGGCCGGCGTAGTCAATAACGTCACCGTCTCCCAAAAGGGGGCCATGCTGGTCGTCCGCGACGACGGCGAAGTCATTTCCCTGACCGCTGCCGCCCGGAACGCCGGCTGCAAGCTGGATGGGAGTCACATTGTCCTCTGTCCCGACGCCGCGGTCGCATCCCTCGTGGTCAACACGCTGGACGGCGCGGACCGCGTCGCCGTACAGCCGCTGGGACTGACGCCCCAGGTGACGCTCCGCAACCCCGGCGGCCAAACCGACGTTGTCATCGACGACAGCGCCGACCCTTCGCCGACCTATGCCACCATCGACAGCCAGCAGACGACCGACCCCTTCGGCAACCCCGTAACCCTCGATTTGGTGAGAGGCGGCGACCCGCTCTCCGAAAACTTGAGCGTTCAAATCGGCACCCCCTTTGTGGCCGCGCCCATCGTGTTCCTGGATGGCGAGGTGCATTCTCTCACCGTCCGCGGCAGCAGCGGCGGCAACCGCTTCTATGTGTACAACACCGGCGCCTTCTCCACGGAACTCGACAGCGGCACGGGCCCGGATTCCGTCAACGTGCTGCGAACCACCGGCCCCCTCACCATCGACGGCCAGGACGGACGCGATACGGTCACCCTCGGCCTGGGGCCACAGAGCATTATCTCCTTTCCGGGCGCCCCCCTGGCGGCGGTCAGCGGGCCGGTAAAGGTGCTGAACTCCCTCTCCCGAACCGACCTCGTCGTTGACGATAGCGCCGGCCCGACTTCCCCTTTCCTTTCGCTCGCTTTCACCCTCGACGCCAACCAGGTCGCCTACTCCGTGTCGCTGTTCGGATTTCCTGTCGCGTCTACGGCCGTCGCCTATGATCCCCGCGAGATCGGATCCTTGACGGTCAAGGGCGTAAGCAGCGGCGGCACATCCTGGACGGTCAATGACACGGCCGCGGGCGTGCCCACGACCCTGGACACCGGCAGCGGCGATCAGGTGAACGTCCTCAACGCCACTGGCCCTCTCAAGGTGTTCGATGCGGACGGTTCCGCGCGAATTATGAGCAGCGGCGCACCACTGGAACACGTCCTCGGCCGCGGCAACCTGTCATTCAACACTGCCATCACGGGCGCCTTGGCCGCGCCGACGGAGGTGGACCGCTACACGCTGAACGTCACGGAGCAGGGAACTCTAAGTGTTCAGGTGGAAGGAGCGACCGGCAGCGGTTTGGACGGCAGGGCGACGCTTTACGGGGTGAACAGCTTTGTGAACCTCAACGGGGTTCATGTCGCCGGGGGTGGATTGCTGCTCAGCAGCGGCGGCCATTTGCCGGGCGAGCCAACCTCGTTGTTGAAGATATTCCTGCTGCCAGGTCAGTATTTCCTGGAGGTCTCCTCGGCCGGCGGCGCGGGCGCCTACACGCTGACGCCGACCTTCACCCCCGGACCCAATCCGTTCAACGGGCCGGACCTGGACGTGTCGCTCGACCGGATGGTGGGAAAAACCCCCGTCGGCATCGTGCAGGGGGATTTCAACCGCGACGGCGTCCTCGATGTGGCGACGGCCAACCACGATTCCGGCGACATTTCCGTGCTGCTGGGCGTTGGCAACGGCACCTTTGACGCGGAAACGAGGTTCAAGGCGGCAGGCCAGCCCGACGCGCTGGTGGTCGGCGATTTCAACAACGACGGCCGGCTCGACCTCGCCACTCTGGACGCTCAAGCGGGCCTCGTGACCGTCTTCCTGGGGCTAGGAGACGGCAACTTCCGCCCCCTGCCGGCTTTTCAGGTGAAGGGCCGTTTCAACGGACTGGCGGCCGTGAAATTCAAACAAACCGCCCCCCCCGATCTCGCTTTCCTGGACAGCCAAGCCGGCGTCGTGACCGTGCTGCCAGCGCTGAGCGACGGGACGTTCTCCGTGACGACGGCTTATACATTGCCCGTCGGCGACCCCAGGTTTGCCGGCGTCCAGTTCTTGCAAAGCACCATCCCAGTTTTCGATTCCTTGGGCAACAGCGTCCTGGTCCCATCGGTCACAGGCGATTTTACCCGCGACGGCGTGCCGGGCTTCGCGTTTGTTCTTGCCAACGACCCGACCACGGGGAAACTGCTCCCGGCCGGGCGGGTAGAGGCGGATATCGGGTTTCCCAACCCAGCTCCGGGCGGACTCGAGACCTCCATCGGCACGCTTCCGCTCAGCGCCGTGGTGGGCAACAAGCAGCTGGCCTTTTTGTCGAACGCGATCACTCCCAGCCCCCTGCGCGCGACCCCGCTGTTAGCCGACCTCAGCGGAAAAGGCACAACCGATCTGGTCATCGTCAGCAGGTCGGGCGACATACTTTTCCGCGCCGGACGGCCGGGCCAGCCGGGCCTCTTCGACGCGCCGATGGTGGTCAATGACCGGAAAAAGGATCCGAAAACCAAGCTGGCCCAGGCGGTGACGGTGGTGCGCACCGGGGCGAACGCGGAACTCGCCGCCATCGACCTCTACAGCGATACCATTACTCTCTATCAAAGACAGTCGGACGGCTCCTGGGCGCGGCGCGACACTCCCCCCCTCCTCACCGGCCTAGCGCCGGAACTGATCGTAGCGGGCGACCTGAATGGGGACGGCGTACTGGATCTGGTGGCCGCCAACAACCTCTTCGGCGTACCCAGCCTGTCGATTTACCGGGGCGATGCGGACGGCGGTTTCACGCACCTCCGGGATCTCGGAGTGGGGACGTCCGTCTCGGACGTCGAGTTGGTTTATCTTAAGGGCAACAAGCTACCCGATCTGGTGGTCACGAACGCCGACGCTGGCCTCGTGGGCGTCCTGCGCAACGAGGGGCTGCCGGGCGGCGACATCGGCTTCCAGGATGAGATCGTCCGTCGCGCCGGCGCCGGCCCGTACGCCGTGGAGGGGAGCGCCGCTCCCGTCGTGGCCAATCAGGTGCTCCAGTCCCAAAACCTTCCGCCCATTTTCCCCCCGCTCTTTTTCACGATCTCCAATGAAGAAACCTCGACGACGGCGTCCGGCGACTTCGCGGGCGACGGCGCCACCGATCTGGTCGTTGCCAACAAGGGGACCGGCACGATCATGCTCCTCCGCGGCCTGAAGGGGGCCGACGGCAAGCCGACGGGCGATTTCGCCGAACCCCAATGGATTGCCAAGGGGAACCGTCCCACGGTGATCAAGACCGCCGACCTCACGGGAAGCGGAAAGCAGGACCTGGTCGTCCTCAACGTGGGAGACAACACCCTGTCAATCTTTCTCAACAGGGGCGACGGAAGATTCGTCGAGCAAGTCGTCCGGGATGACAAAGGCAAACCCATACCGCTCAGCGCCGGGGACCGCCCTTCCGGTCTTTCCATTGTCGATGTGAACGGGGACCACATCCCCGACTTGGTTGTCGGAAACCAGAACGGCGACGTGCTTATCCTGCTCGGCAACGGCGACGGCACGTTCCGCCCCTTTGTCCGCGCCGACCAGCGCGCGCCCCTCGTCCTGACCAAAATCAACGGCGCGCCCGCGGTGATCCTCGCCGATCAGGCGCACGACGTAGCCACGGAACAGGTCCGCGTGGCCGGCACGACCACGTTCACGCCGGGCGCCTTCCAGCAGAGTCGCAGCGACGGCCTCATCGGCCCCGGCGCGATGCTGCAAGCCGATCTCAACAACGACAATATCCCCGACCTGATCATCGCCAACTCCGGCAGCAATACCGTCCTCGTCTATTTAGGGCAAAAAGGAGGGGGATTCTCCGCCACGCCGCAATCCTTCTTCGTCGGCGACAATCCGGTCGGGCTGTATGTGACGCACCTCATGGGCGCCAGCGCCTTGCCGGACCTGGTCGTCGCCAACCAAGGTTCCAATGATGTCAGCGTCCTCATCGGCAGCACCGACGCCAACGGCGCCTGGATTTTCAAGAACGGCCCGCGGCTGTCCTCGGGAGGCGTCGGGCCGATCGCGGTAACATCCCGCGACCTCAGCGGAACCGGCGTCCAGGATCTCCTCGTCACCAACGGCCAGAGCGGCAACATCGCCACCCTCACCGGCATCGGCAGCAACGGCGTCGGCACCGGCTTCTTCAACGACGCCACTGCCACAGTGCAAAAGATCGCGCCCGGCCCGGTGCGACAGACGACCTTTCTCCCGTCCTCCGACTCGTCCAACGGCGATCTACTCGGCGTGGCTCTCACCCAAAGCGGATCGTTAACGCGCTTTGATCTGACCACCGGAACGGCCACCACCCTGTTCACGCCGGCGGCCGGAAACGCCGTCAACGCTTTCGAGACGATGGACCTGCCGGGCCAAGCCTTCCCCGTCATCTTCACGGCCAACGCCAACGGTTCCGTGTCGGCCCTATTCAGCGCCGACGGCCAGAGCTATCAGGCCAAGGCGACGGTCGCCAACGCCGCGCTGACGGGGCCGAGCGCCCTTGAAGTGCTGCAAACCGACGCCAGCGGGCAGTTCGATGTTTACTTGACCGACGCTGGTCAAAGTACGCCGGTTGTGCTGACCCTCGACCTGAAGGCCGAGTTGACTCCGGTGGACAACGGCGGAAATGGCGGTTCTTCTTCCGATTCCAACGGCTCGATAGGGCTTGTCGTCACATTAGTGACGGACTTGCAAGTCGATGCGAAATCAACGACAACTCAGGACCTGTTTTCGGTCGATCCATTCTCATCATCCGCATCGGGAGCGACCGATGTGACGACCGTGGCGAGCCTGGCGTCGGGCCTGGGCGACAACGAGGCGCTGCCGTCGTTCGGCGAAGCCGTGTTGGTCAACGTGATCGTCAGCTTTACGGATGCGAGCGGCGGCGAATACACGGCGACCGGCGTGGCCTCCGTAACGGAGGAAACGCATGACGCACCGACGTTACAGCAGTTCATCGTTGGCGTGGAGGACGCTATCGACCGGCTGGTGGCGTCGCAGGCGACGGCGCCCGGCGCGGCGATCACGGCTTCCGCCGACGCGGCGCTACCAGCGGTGGCCGATGCGATAATACGGCTGGGCGATTGGGTGGGCGCGACGGTGCGCGACGAGGCGGGCGTGCGCATCCCGGCCGCGGCCGATGCCGTGGTGCGCTGGGGCGACTGGGCCAAGCTCACGAAAACCGATGGACCTGCGGTGATGTTCGGGGTCGTCGCTCCGGGTTTGATCTCCGAGCAGCGGTACGAAAGCGTGAACGGCCCGGAGACGCCGATGAGATATGTGAGCCGAGGCGTACCCCTAATAATCAACGGCAAACCCGCGTCGCATTTCGCGCCAGACTTCGACCGGAATGCCCTGACGATTCTGACAGTCGGGACAGCGCTCGCTGGCGGCGTCTACGCCGGAGTCCGCCGCGCCCGAAGGCCGAGGGATGGCGAGCGAGCGTTGGAACCAGAATAATCTTGGCATCGCCTGTAACAAATCCATTCGGGTCACGCTTGGCTGGGTAGAGGCCGACCGAAAGTGAGTCGGCCCAAACCTGAGACGAGGAGTGACTCCGATGAAGCGTATCCTGATGACCGCGGCGGCGATGGTCCTGGCCTTGGCGACGAGCCGGGCGGCATATGCCGGCCAAAAACCCAACCGTACCCAGACCCAGCAAGACAGGCACACGAACACCAGCCGCCGGCACTATGACGACCACAAGCACTACGATCACTCGCATTATTACGAGCCGTCCTACCGCAAGTCGTCCTATTGCGAATCGTTCGACTGCGAGCCGTCCTACTGCGAGCCGTCCTACTCCGAGTCGTGCGATTACGAGCCGGCCGACTGCGAGCCGTCTTATTGCGAGCCGTCCTATTGCGAGCCGACCGACTGCGAATCGTTTGACTGCGAGCCGTCCTACCGGGAGTCGTATCGGCGGTCGTCTTACCGCCAGCCGTATCGCTACGGCCACTACGACCGCGATAGCCAATACGATCACGACAGCCACTACGGTCACGACCGCGGGCACAACTCCCAACTGAAGACCCACAACCGTGGGAGGTGATTGGGGAGGATTTGAGCGGGACCGAAGCGGGCCGTGCGGAGACGAGTTCTCCGCGCGGCCTTCGCGCGTTTGAAGGCAAGCCGTCACCCGTCGCTCTTTGAGGGGCCAACGGTTCGGGCCAGCGCTTCCAAGTCGCCCACGATCGCCCGCGAAAGGGCGAAGGTCGCCCCGAAACCGACCAGGCCGATGGCGCTCAAGACGCCCAGGGACGTGCGGTTTTCCGAACCTATCGCCACCCACGCGGCCACCGTCAACATCGGCGCTAGAGCGGCCATGAGCAGATACAGCCCGGTTCGCCGTTTCAGCCGTTCCATGGCGGCCAGTTCCTCCGCATCCAGCGGCTTGCTCCGGATAAGCGCCGGCAAGAACACGCGCACGGCGAAGAACGTCACCGCGAAGAAAGGGTAAACGGCCGCGATCAGCCCACAGAGAGCGAGCGAAATGATGAAATGCAAAAAGAAGGTTAGAGACTGAAGACCGAGGAAAGCGCACAGAGCGATCGGGTACGCCACGCCCGCGATCAGCCAAAGGACCATAATCACGACGGCGACACAGTCGCCCAGGACGATACAGCGGCGGCGCGGTCCCGCCGTCTGGCTGGCGTCCGCCCGGCGGACGGCACGGGTCGTCGGCGGCGCCAACAACGCCAGCGCGGCAATCCCGAGGGGGAAGGTAATGCCGTTGATCGTCGTCACAACACTCTGGAAAACCGGCTCGGCGCCGGGCATTCGCGCGATTATTTCGGAGCGGTCATAGGCGAGGTTGCAGAACGCCGCCAACACATTCGGCGCCAGGGATGCTATCAGCACAATGAGGAAGCCGTGGCGCCGAACGAAGGATCGCCAATCGCCGTTGGGCGGGCGCAGCAGGTCGTGCGCCCGTGGGTGCAAACAAAGTTCCAGCTCACGCGCCAGCGCGGCGCCCGATTGGGGGCGTCGCGCGGGGTCGGGTTCGAGGCCGGCGAGCAGCACCTGATCCAGTCCCAAAGGACGCGCGGCTGGCAAGGCGGCCGTTTCAGCGGGGTCCACTCCGGCCCGCCGCTGTTCCGTCATGCGGGCCAGCGTTAGCCCCCAGTCCTCGCGTAAGCCGTCGTCGGGAAACGGCCGGCGGCCGGCCAGTAATTCCCACAGAATGATGCAAAGTGAGTATAAATCGCTCCGGCCGTCGAGGTCGCCGGCCTCGCGCGCGTTGGCCGGGTTGAACGCCTCCAATTGCTCAGGCGACATGTAGGCGAGGCTGCCGCCAAAGAACGCGGCCGGGTTCGCGCCGTCGAGCTTGCTGCTGAAGCTGACGTTGAAATCGGCCAATTTGGGCGACGCCTCGGCCGTCAGGAGGACGTTGGCCGGCTTCACGTCGCGGTGCAATACCCCCCGGCCGTGGGCGTAATCGAGGGCGTCGGCCAGGCAGGCGCCGAGCCAGCAGACCGTCTCCGGCCAGGTGCGGCCGGCGAGCCGTTCGCGCTGCGCCGACCCCGAGGGAGGCGATTCGCCGCATTGTTCCATGGCTTTGTCCACGGCGCGCAGCAGCGTCCTCCCGCTTCGCTCCGTTTCCGGTGTCTGGCGAACCGCTTCGAGGACCGCCTGAAGTGTTCCGCCCGCGACATACTGCATGTAAAGCAAACGGAGGCCGCGATCAGGGAGCAGATGCTGGTCGTAGACGCGGACGATGTATGGGTGGTTGAGCTGTGCCAAGGTCTGCGGCTCGTCGCCGGAGTCGGCCGACACCTTGAGCGCCACCAGCCGCTGCATCGACCGCTGCCGCGCCAGGAAAACACGGCCGAACGCCCCCTTGCCGAGCAGGGTGAATAGGTCGAAATCGTCGATCGTCCCGCCGGCCTCGACCGCCCAGGCCGGCAGGCCGGGGCAAAGGAGCGTGGACACATGCGGCGCTTCCAGCCCCAGCAGGCGAGCCAGCTCGTCGGCGCGACCGGGATACCGCAGCAAATAGTCGCCCGGCTGAACGGAATCGCCCGCGCGCTTACGGATGTGATACTCCTCGTAGAGGAGGTCGCAAGGCGGACCATCCGCCGCCAGTTCGGGGAAGGCGGCGAGGTAGTCGTCCACGATCCGCACTGATTGGCCGCGCGACCAACGATAATCGAGATCCACTTTAATCAATTCGAGCAGCACGAGCCGCCGCAGGACCGCCGTCCCTTTCGGCAGGAACTCGGCCGGGTTCGGCGGTTCGGCGCGCGAATCCCAAGCCTGGAGGAACGCCTGCACCTGTCCGGCGAGGATGTCCCAGGTGTCGCCGGCTTTCTCAGCTCCAACAACAATCGCGGCCCCGGTTGCGTCCATGTGATCCTCCGTGGAACAGCCCACCTCCTATACAATACAAACTGCCTCGCGGACAGGGACGCAAAAGGAGAACTCCAATGACGCCCCCCGTTGACGACGCGCTGGTACTCCGGCTGCGAGCCGGCGAGGCCCAGGCTCTGGCGGAGTTTATAGAAGCACGCCGCCGCCCGCTGTTGGCGTTTATCGAGCGCAACCTCAGCGCCTCTCTGCGCCGCAAGGTCGAGCCGCAAGACATCCTCCAAGAGACGGCTGTGTCCGCGCTGAACGCGCTGGCGCACACCGACCTCTCGCAGCGCGACCCATTCGGCTGGCTATGCCAGATCGCCGAGCAGCGCATCATCGACCTGCACCGCAAGTTTTTCGGGTCACAGAAGCGCGACGCCGGCCGCGAGGAGGCGCTCGACGCGCCGGCCGGGGGTTCGGGGCAACGGCTGCTGATCGACCTGCTGATCGCCAGTCTGACTTCGCCGAGCATGGCCGTCGTCCGCGACGAACGGCAACGGCTATTGATGGAGGCGATGGCCGCCCTGCCGGAGGAGAGCCGGACGGCCCTGCGGCTGCGCTACGTCGAAAACCTGCCGTCCAAGGAGATTGCCGCGCGCCTGGGCAAGAGCGACGGCGCCGTGCGCGTGTTGCTGACGCGCACCCTTAGCCGCCTGCAACAACTCCTCGGGCCGGATGCCGCGCCCTGATTGCTCCGCACACTGAACCGAAGCATCAAGAGTGGCCCCTGCATCTCGTCAGGATATACATTATGGCGATTTACCAGAGTCTCGCCGCCTTCGGCGTTCGGCAGTTAGTGGACGGAGCGCCGTCCTCGACCTCCAGGAGCAGATCGAAGGCCAAAGCGAACAGGTCCGGCAGATCGGCCGCGACGTGCAAAAGCTGTTGGAGCAGCACCAACTCCAGCGGCGCGAACTGCGGCGCGGCGACAGCCTTTCCATCCGCAACGACAACGAAAGGCAGCTCGTGAAGCAGTTGGTGGCGCGCTACCGGGCGCTGCCGGAGGGCGACCGGAAGGAAGTGCCGTCGCTGCTCAACGCCATCGGCAAGCTGGAAGTGGTGGCCGGCGACTTCGACGCCGCCCAGAAGGATTTTCAGGCCGTCGCCCTGCTGGAACAGGATAACAAGGGCCAAGCCGAGGCCCATTACAACGCCTACTTAGCCTCTCTGGAAAAACGTGATTGGCCGGGCGCCATCCAGGAACTCATCAAGGCGATCAAACTGGACGGCAAACGCTTCGCCCCGTTCCCGGTCGGCAAGTATCACCCCATGCGCATCCTCGGGGCGGGCGGCTTCGGCGTGGCGTTTCTGTGCAAGCCCAAGTACATGGACGCGCAGGTGGTGGTGAAGACGCTGGCCCTGGAAGTCCTGGGCCGCGACGCCGATAAGGTGTTCACGGAGGCTCAAGTGTTGCGGGCGAGGTGGGCTTAAAATTCGCCCCCGCGGGCTTCTAGGGCCGCCAGGCGTTCACCGCGTTCTCGGCATCAGGGAGAACTCGACGCGTAAATATCGCTCCTCTTTTCTTTCCTTTTTTGCCAGCGCCGTGTACTCTTACAGGAGATATGGTCCATTCCCATGTCGTCGCGCGGCCTGGCCTGGACGGTCGACGGTACGCATTCCGGAGACCTGCGATCGGCACCGTGCCCACCAATCGGCCTGTCATACCAAGGCGTTTTCGCCTTCGGGCCATACAAGGTGCAACGATGACTGTCTCCATTGTCTGTTCGAATTGCAGCAGGAAGCTTACTGCCCCGGAAAAGGCGGCTGGCAAGACACTGAAATGCCCCGCCTGTGGGAAACTGCTGGCTATCCAAAGAATAATGAACCAGCCTAGAAGGACCGATCCAGATCGGCCACCTATTAGGGAGTCAGCTATCCCGGATTGGTTAGACGACGTCGCCCAGCCCAAAAGGGCCGATCTGGAGCCGCCCCCTCAGGGCCGAAGTCCGCGGCCAAAAGCCAAAAAAGACACGCAGACTATACTTTTCCTCCTAGGCATCATCGCCATTCTGACCATTATATTGGCCTCAAGTATTCTATCAATGACTGGGCAATTCAAACCGTTCAGCTCCAAAACCGATCCGGTCTCAGGCTCTGAAATGGCACAGGCTCGACAAAGTCTTGACAATGCGTTAGACGCATGTGAAGAAATGAAGCCGGGCTGGGGCTTGTTGGGCATGATACCGCCTCATAACCCCTTGTCCAAGCTGCTCGATTACAAAATCATTTCCTTTGATGCCAAGCGAGGGGGCGGGGGTAACTATTTCGTGGCTTCGGTGGTAATACAATTGGAAACGCATGCCTTCGGAGAAATTGGAGGCGGCCCGGTAGTGGCATACCAAGTCATCTACGAAATCAGGCGCAGCAGCGGTATGGACCCTAATTCCGGTCCTTGGTCGATTTACCAAGAGAAAGTAAAACGCTATTTTCCCGTGCCTTAGCGTTTTCGCAACGTAGGCGTAGTGCGAGCGAGAGGTACGGGTTTTCGCAAGGTCCTGATAAGCTCAGGCTTTCGGAAAGCCGTTACCACCTATTTTTGCCGCTTAACGAGTCGGAAATCCATTTTACGACAATGCGGATAGCGAAAGCCTAATACCTGCGCCCCGAACCACCGGTAAGTCGGATTGGAGGATAGAAAGTGGCCGCCTTCTACGGACTTCGCAAATTGAAGCACCCTGACGACTGGAAGGGTCTCGCCGGTGGGTGGAAACCCAAGCGCTCCGCGTACGAACTGGCGCATACGTGGCAACTTGCCAACGGGCTGCCGACGCCGATATACTTGGCGCTCAATACGTCCGGTCACGCCGTGCTGCACAACATAAAACTGGACCGTTGTTTCGTCGAGATGCCTGTCTTTCTCGAAAGCCGCCGGGCGCCGTCAGTAACCGACATCATGTGTTATGGCCGAAATGCGGATAAAGAGTGCATTGTAATGGCCGTCGAGGGCAAAGCAAGCGAGCCTTTTGCGGAAAGGGTTTCCTGGTGGTTGCGTGGCGAGGCAAGCGATTGTCCACTCACGCTCGTGGTACGCCCATCAAGGCGTCGGCGCCTTGATTTCCTCGGTCAGCATCTTCGCATGACAATCGGGGATGGTAGCCGGCTTCGGTACCAGCTCATGCATCGCACCGTTTCTGCCATTCTTCAAGCGAAGCTTCACGGCGCTGCCGCTGCGGTCGTCGTGGTGCATACATTTGGCGAGCATGGAGTGGACAACTGGAACGACTACTGCGAGTTTCTACGCGGACTCGGCGCGGACCCTTCAACTCCAATGGTCGTTGTTGGTCCGCGAGACCTCGGTCACGGCTTCGACGTTCCTACGTACTTCCTATGGTGGCCAGATTCTTGCTATGTAGCGCCCGGACAAGAAGTCACTCAGCCCCCAACGGTCCACGGGAAGTAGACCGGCTCATACACGGCTTCGTGTCGGCCGAGTTCGTCGCTCTGGCCAAGGCGTGTTGCCTCCCAGACTGCCCGACATCGAGAAATCTCCCTTCGGCGTATTCTTCCCGATGGTATAGTACCAGCATGAAATCCACAAAGAACACCCCCCCCCCATCATGGACCGCCTCGTATCCCCGCTCGGCGAATGGCTGACGCCGGAATCGGTTCGCCGCCTGCTCGCGCTCCAACCCGACGCCGATTTGCAGGCGCGCGTCGATGAGATGGCGACGCGCCACACGGAAGGCCAGCTTACGCCGGAAGCGCAGGCCGAATACCGACGGTACGTTTCCTATGCCACGTTTATCGCCATCTTGAAGTCGAAAGCGCGGCAACTGCCTGCCATGCCGGTGACGGCCGAAAAGAATGCGGCGCGGGACCGGTTTGAGCGTCACTTCGGCGAGGTCAACCTTGGCCGCGCGACAGGCGCGGATAACGAGGGCATCGACGCCGATCTGGCCCGCGCTTATGCCGACAACCATGAAGAAGGCTGATGCTCCTGGACACTTCGGGCCTGCTGTTTCTGCATCACCAAGCAAAGCCGTTCCATCACGAGACATTTCGGACGTATCACGCGGCGCCCGTCCGACCGACTCAGGGCTATGTATTGGCCGAGACCGAGGATGCTACCGCCGGAACTCGTTCGCACCGACTAACTACCGCCGGCCTGGTCGAGTAGAATACCACAAGTATTGGGTCGAAAGGAGCATTCCATGAGCCTTCAAGAAATCGTGGTCACGGGAATCATCAAACCCGACGGCACACTCGATCTGGACCAAAAGACGAACTTGGCGCCGGGTCGCGTAACGGTCGTGCTGCGGCAAGAGTCGGAGGCGCCGACGCCGCGAGAGGATTGGTGGCAATTCATGCAACGAACCAGGCGTGAGTTGGAAGCGGCGGGCAGCCGCTTCATGAATGAACAGGAAGTGAGCGCCCACATCGAATGGTTGCGGGAAGGCGATCCAATCGATGACCTACTCCAAGAGGCGGTCGAGGATCGTGCGGGTCGGGAGCGGCCCTAATGCGAATCTACTGCGACAGCTGCATCCTGATCTATTTCTACGACCACATCGGGTCGTTCAACGTGCGGGCGGTGAATCGGCTAATGGCCTTCGCCGCCGCAGGTGATCGGATCGCTGTCAGCGATCTCGTGCGCCTGGAATGCCGAGTCAAACCGTTCAAGAACCACGACGCGGCGAAACTAGCGGTTTTTGACGCATTCTTTGGCCGGCCAGACGTAGAGATCGTACCCATCACGACAACCGTTTTCGACCGGGCCATGACCATCCGGGCCGCGCACGGCTTCAAACTCGGCGACTCCTTGCACTTGGCGGCCGCAACGGAGTCTCGCTGCGATGGCTTTCTAACCAACGACATGCGATTATCAGCGTTCAGCGCCGTCCCTGTGGAAATGCTGCCCTGAGCGACGCGGCGGGCGCCGTGTTCACGCAAGATCCTGCGTTTCACACACTTCCTGGCGCGCCTTTCCTAAGGGCGAGTGCGAGGTCGAGGTAGTCAGGGACGCTGGTCTTGTTGAGAAGCCGATGGTAAAGTTCACCAACCTATTACGCACATAGGCGAGTTTACACAGCAAGCGGCGTCCGGTGAAAATGGACGTGCCGCCATTTGCCGTCCTTGCGTTGCCAGACGCGCGTCTCGACGTTGGCGCTCGTCGTCGGCGCCCCTTCGGCGCCGACGCGCTGCACCAGCCGCTGACAGACAACGACGGCCACGTCACCCATGACGCGGACGTGCGGAGCGCATTGCGTGGTCTGACTGCGGCCGCGGATGCCGCCGAGATCGAAGTAGAAGCGGTGGAACTCCAAGCCTTCAATGACCTGACCGTGCGACTCCGGCTCGACCGCGGTTAATGACGGATCGCACAACTCCTGATAGGTCGCCCAATCGCCGCCGGCAATGCTGTCCAGCAGGCGTTGATTCAGCGACAACAATTCTTGCGTGGCGTCGGCCATTTTCTTTCTCCAGGGCGAACGGCCGGCGTGAGCCGGCTGGTACGGGATGGTGTCAGCGACGCTACACTATACCAGCCGGCTCACGCCGGCCGTTCGCCTGTCGCTTCGCGCAACGCCCGGAACAGGCGGGCGAGGTCGGCCGGTTGGTGATGCGCGTTGAGTCCGCTGGGGCTGGGCAACACCCAAATCCCCGCATCGACCAATCGCTCCTCTTGCAAACCGATCTTCGCCAGCGGACGATGGAAGCCCGTGCGGTACGAAGTCAAGCCGAGGAAGGCGACCATCCGCGGTCGATAACGGCGGACCTTGCACTCCAGAATAATCGCTCCCTGACGTAATTCATCGTCGGAAAGCTCGTCGGCCCGCGCCGTGCCGCGCGCCACGATGTTCGTAAGGCCATATCCCAGGGACAACAGTTCTCGCTCCTCGAACGGCGTGAGCAAGCGCGGCGTAAATCCGCCGGCGTACAGCGCGGGCCAAAAGCGGTTGCCCGGCCGGCCATAGTGACGGCGGATCGCGGCGGAATAGAGGCCGGGGTTGATGCCGCAGAACAGCACGCGCAAGCCGGGAGCGATGAGGTCCGGGACGAGGCCGTCGTGAGCGGCGGCGAGCTGCTCGGCCGTCGGCCTCCAAGGCTTATTAGCGATCTTATTCATACGATGTCAGCCGGCTCGTCAGAAACTCCGGGCGCTAACGCGGCCCGGCTCGCCAAGAGGCTTAGGCTAATCCCGCGCTGCGTAGCTTGCTTTTGGCGGCTTGCCCTAGCTTCGTTCGAGGCGAACGCTTCAACACGCGCTTCAGGATCTCCGCCCCCGCCTTCTTTGCTCGACCTTCCTGCTCCGCCAAGTGAAAACCCAGATAATAGAGGTCTTCGGGGCCGAGCCATTTCATTTGCTCCGTCTGCCGTACCAATTCGCCGTCGTCCTGCTGACTGAGACTGACGAACTGGTGGAGGCATGGGTCGGCGCCGCGCGATTCCGCCGCCAAGTCCTTGCCGGATTCTTTTAGTCCGCAGGCCGCCAGCTCTAGGCGAAGCGCGAAACCGCAAGCGGGGTCGCGCCCTAAAAGCCTTAGGTACGTCAATGCGGCTGTGTAGGCTTTTTTCTTCCGATGAGCCAGCGCACGCTGTTCCAGGCGGTCGCGCAGGTCGGCCGCGTCCGACTCGCGCAACAAAAACAACAACGGGTCAGCGCGGCGATCCGCCGCTTCCAGGTACACGCTCGTTTTCTCAAACACTTCATCGCGCCATGCGACCGAGTAGTCCTTGGCGAACGGCGCTTGCGCTCGCGCCATGGGCCAAGCCTGATCGGGCGATTCCGCCTCCAGAAGGGCGGAGGTTAGCGCTTTACGGCCGTGTTCAAGCCGAGTCAGACGGCCGAGTGCGGCCTCGCGCAAGCCGCGGTCGGCGTGCCGTAATTGCAGCACCAGGGCCGCCGCCGTCTCCGCCGTGTCCCGATCGCCTACTTTTTGCAGCGCCAGCTGACGCACCGCCACGTCCGGGGCGCGCAACAGCGCCAACCATTCCGCCGCGAGACGGTCGTTAATCGGCAGCCGTTGAAGAATCACCAGGGCAGGCGCGGCGATGCGGAAGTCCCTGTCGGCGGCACTGGCGAATAGTCGCTTTAATTGATCTTTTGTGGGGGCGTTCGCCCACTTGCCGACGGCTTGCAACGCCGCCGCCCGGACCTCCGGCGGATGCGGCGGCGCCACCTTGTCCCACAGGGCGGCGCCGGCGCGTGGGTCGTCCAGAGCGGCCAGCAGGCGCACCACGGCCGCCTGGTTCACGGAAGAAAGCGTCGTCTTGCGGTCGTTGGCGAGTTCGAGGAGTTGGTCCGTCCACGCCTGGCGTTGTGGAGCGGCAAGCGTTGGAATTTGTTCGGCGAGCGAGCGAACCGCCGCCTCGACCACACCGGGATCTTTGTCGAGAAGGACGGCAGCCGCCGCGGCCGTGGCGCTGGCAGTGCCCCCGCCGGCCAACGCGGCCGCGATGTAACGCCGTAGACCGGGCGCGACCTTCGGCATCAGCTCTTGCAGGGCGCGCGTGCCCTTGGCGCCGAGATGCGCCGCCGCGTGGGCAGCCGCGTCCGCCTCCTCGCCGCCTTCTTTGATCCGCGAAAGCAGCCGCGGAAGGGCCGACTCGATGCGCAGCTTGCCGATGGTTCGCACCACCTCAAGACGGACGGACGAATCGGCGTCGTCAAGAGCGTCGCCGAGCGCCTTGGCCACGTCGCCGTCGCGGACGCCGAGTTCGCCGAGGACCAGCGCGGCCGCACGGCGCACGTCCGGCGGATGGTCCGTGTGCAGCAGGCGCAACAGTTTGTTCGTCGGAACCTGCGTCATGTCGGTCCTGCGTCGGAACGCTTCGCTATCCCTCGTTCATGCTATAAAGGGATTCCGGCAAGGTCCAACGGCTAGTGCAACGTCACTCGTACTTTGATGGGTCA
>DHJA01000286.1:20404-33333 GCA_002404095.1 Planctomycetaceae bacterium UBA4732
TCCATGCGTGACGAAGCACTAGACCGCTTTCATTCCTCGGTCTCGACGCGCACCTTCTCCGTCTCCGTCTGATCGCCCGCTTTGACGTGAATTATGTATTCGCCCGCCGCGACCGTACCGCCGTCGTCCGCCCCCGCCGCTTTGGATTGCAGCGACCATTGCACCCCATGCAAGCCCGCCTCGCTCGACCCTTTAAGGTTCGCCACCGCCGACCCGCGCGCATCGACGATCTGGATGCGCACCGTCTCCGGCGACTTGTCCTTGAGATAGTAGAATATAGAGGCGCCGTAAGGGGGATTTGGCGCCGTATAGTTCACGTTTGGGTCCAGACCGGCGCCACGCCGATACGCATACGCGACCGCCGGCTTCACATCGAACAGATGCAGCGCTTCGCCCGGCGTCTTGGCATGGAGTTGCTCCAGCGGCGCCACATCCATCACGAACAGGCCGCGGCCGTGCGTGGCGATCACCAGGTCGCGCTCGCGCGGGTGGATGACCAAGTCGTGGACGGCTACGGGCGGCAAGCCCTTGCGCACCGAAGTCCAGGTTGCCCCGCCGTCGATGGAAATAAACAGACCGAACTCCGTGCCGACAAACAGCAAGTCGCGGTTGCGAGGGTCGGCGCGGACGACGTGGACGTGGCCGCCGGCCGGCAGTCGATCCGACAACGCTTTCCAGGTCGCGCCGAAATCATCGGTCTTATACAGGTACGGCGAAATGTCGTCGTAACGATGGCGGTCCACGGCGACGAAGGCCGTGCCCTCCGCGAAGGGCGAACACTCGACGCGACTGACCCAGCGCTCGGCCGGCCCCGGAAGGCGAGCGCTCACGTCATGCCATTTCACGCCGCCGTCGCGTGTGACGAGGACGCGGCCGTCGTCCGTACCGGCCCAGAGGACGCCTTCCTTGAGCGGCGATTCGGCCAGCGTGGAGATGGTATGGCCGTGGTCTTCACTCGGCCCCGGTTGGCCGTAGGTCGCGTCAGGGCTGATCGCTTGCCAAGTGTCGCCGCGGTTGACCGACTTGAAGACGAAATTACCTCCATAATAGATCGTTTGCGAGTTGTGCGGCGAAATAAGGATCGGCGAGTTCCAGTTAAAGCGGTAGGCCGGCGTCTGCTTTGTCGGCGGCCGCGGCGCGATTTCCACGTTGAGACCGAGGCGCACGTTGACGCGCTGCAACATGCCATATTGACCCTCGCAAAAGACGGTATCGGCGTCGTTGGGGTCGGGCTGGCAGTAGAAGCCGTCGGCCCCATAGATGCGAAACCAATCCGCCACGGTGACGCCGTCGGCGGAAAGCGTGCGGCTCGGGCCGCCCCAACTGCCGTTGTCCTGGAGGCCGCCGTAGACCCGGTAGGGCTTGCGCATGTCCACGCCGACGGCGTAGAACTGGTCGATGGGCAGATTCAGCAGGTGCTGCCAACGGCCGCCGCGGTCGTAGCTGAAATAAAGGCCGCCGTCCGTGCCGAGTACCAGATGGTCGGAATCGGCCGGGTCGATCCAGAGGGCGTGATCGTCGTTGTGGGCGCCGGTCGCCGCGTCGTTGCGGAAAGTCTTACCGCCGTCGGCCGACGCGAACAGCAACGTGCCGCCGACGTAGACGCGCCGGTCGTCGTTGGGATCGACGCGGATTTGCCCGAAGTAGAACGGCCGCGGACAAAGATCGTTGACCTTGACCCACGTTTCGCCTTTGTCGGCGGAGCGAAAGACGCCGCCGGTTTCGGGCTGATCGTCCGTCTTGGCCGGCTGGCCGGGCATGCGGAGGGTGCTGGTCTTGTCGGTGGAAACGACGGCGTAGACGATGCGCGAGTCTTTGCGGTAGACGCTCAGGCCGCAGCGGCCGAGCGGCCGATTCGGCAGGCCGTTCGTCATGCGGGTCCATTCCTTGCCGCCGTCGGTCGTCTTGTAGAGGCCGGCGTCGGCGCTGAACTGCCGGGCCGGATTGCCGCCGGCGAAGCGGTCGCGGCGCACACTATAAGCGGCGGCGTACAGAATATCCGGATCGCCAGGGTCCATCTGGAGGTCGATGACGCCGGCGTCTTCGTCGATGACAAGGCTCTTTTGCCAGGTCTTGCCGCCGTCGTCGGTGCGGAAGAGGCCGCGTTGCATGTTGGGGCCGAAGACGTGGCCCAGTGCCGCGACGTAAACCCTATCCGGATTTTTCGGATGGATAATGACGCGAGCAACGTGAAACGAGTCGCGCAGACCCATGTTCCGCCAGGTCTTACCGCCGTCGGTCGATTTGTAAACGCCATCGCCGCGCGAGACGCTGTTGCGCGCGTTGGCCTCGCCAGTACCTACCCATACGACGTCGGGGTTGGACGCGCAAACGGCGACGTCGCCGATGGCGGCGACGGGCTGGTCGTCGAAGACGGGTGTCCAGGTGACGCCGTTATTGACGGTCTTCCAAACCCCGCCGGAGGCGGCGGCGATATACATGGTGGATGGCCGATTCTCCACGACGGCGACGGCGGTGACGCGGCCGCTCATGTTGCCGGGGCCGAGGGGCCGCGGCGCGAGCGCGTCAAGAAATTGCTGGGGTAGCGCGTCGGGTTCGGCGTTCGCCGGAGAGACGAAAAAAGCGATGGAGAGGCCAAGAGCAAGGCGGCGAAGGACATTTACGGACATAGAAGAGGCTCATAGCGTTAAATAAGGCGGCGCGTCCCATTGAGGCGAGCGGGGTCGCGTGAGCGCCCCGAGGGGCGGCGCATCAGTTGATGGAAGGCCGAGCGTGGAAAGTGGGCGCTTCCATCGCCAGGTATCGAGGGCCGACGGACGCGCCGGGAGCGCGGGGCGGCGCGAGCGGCGGGGCGGCGGTAGTTTTGGTCAGGGAAGCGACGGCGAAGACGCCGGCGGTGACAAAGAACAGCCCGAGCAGCGAAGCAAATCCTCGAAACATTTTACCCCTCCGAAAAGGGTGCGACATTGCACGACGGGCCGGCCTCCGAGGCCGTCCCTCTAGGAACGCGATGGAATCGAAGGTGGGTCGATGGCAAGGCGGCGCCTGAAACAAACGGACCATACTCAATCGATTCAAACGGAGCAAGAGGGATATTCGTGTCGAAATTGGTCTTGTTCGCTTTGCGGTTATAGTGTACAAAAAGGTTCGCGCTCGGGCGCCGAGACGGATCTCGCGGCAACGGCTTGCCCAGCGGTAAGGAAACCCATCGCTACCCGGCGACGGCCTGCACACGACGACCTGTTTGTTCCTTTGTCCTACCCTCCTCGTCGTGTGAACGGCTGGCGTATTCCTGCTGAGGAATGAACCGCCATCAGGCAGGCGGTCGGTTCACGCCATGCTTTCCTTATCGCTCCTGTCTGCGAGGTTTCTATGATTGTCTCAAATCATCGCCGCGATGAAACTATTGACTCGGCCGCCTCCCCGTTGGATCAGCTCGTGCAAAAGCGCCTCGATATCGCTCGACTGGGCCTAACGGAAGTACGCAGCCGCCTCGACGCCGGCCTGGAGTTCGACGCCGAGATCATTCTCCGCAAGGTTGATGAAGATCTGCACATGCTGCAACGGCGGCTCCGTCGGGAAGTCGCCAAGGCGGTTTCCGTTTGATTCCGTTTGCTGTAGGGTGGGTCGAGCGTACTCGCGAGACCCACCCTACAGCGCAAGCGCGAACAATATTCAGCCTCACGCCATCCTATAGATGAAGAGCGGTCCCCTTCGCCCCGTTTACGGGGCGTTTGTGTTCTCCGGAGGAGAAGAGGATGATGGATGGTGGTGAACCCGCGACCGAGATTTCGCCGTCGGGACTGGACGTGCGCAACGTCTCCTTCCGTCTCACATGGCCGGAGACGCGCTTGCTGCTAGTTCTGGCGGCCGTACAGTTCACGCACGTCGTGGACTTCATGATTATCATGCCGCTCGGGCCGCGCATGAAAGGAAGTCTGAATCTGAACCTCGAAGAGGTCAGCAACATCGTGGCGGCCTACGCCGTCGCCGCCGCCGTCGCCGGTCTGCTCGCCGCCTTCGTCATGGACCGCTTCGACCGTAAGCGCTTGCTATTGGCGCTCTACACCGGCTTCACCGTCGGCACCGGCCTCTGCGCTTTGGCGCCGAATTACCACATGCTGTTGTTGGGGCGCGTCGTCGCCGGCGCGTTCGGCGGCGTCGGCGCCTCGGCCACGCTTGTTATCGTCGGCGACGCCTTCCCCGATTCGCGCCGCGGCGCCGCGATGGGCGTTTTAATGTCGGCGTTCTCCGTGGCGTCCATTGTCGGCGTCCCGGCCGGCATCCTCATCGCCGACGTATTCGGCTACTGGGAAGCGCCGTTCGCCGTGCTGGCGGGCGTTGCCGTCCTGGTCCTGGCCGCAATTCAGCTGGTATTGCCGCCGCTGCCGCGGCCGACGAGCGGCGCCCACCCCGCCGATGCGCTGAGCGTGGCGTCGCGCTTCCTAACCATACTGCTGCGGCCAGGGCACCTCCTCGCCTACCTCTTCATGACCGGGCTGGTGATGAGTTCGTTCATCATCTGGCCGACGCTGCCCATCTTTCTGGTGAAAAACGTTGGCATCGACGATTCCTCTCTGAAATATGTCTATTTGTGCGGCGGCGTCGCCACGCTGCTGACGCTGACCTGGTTCGGCCGGCTCGCGGACCGACTGGGCAAACGGCTGATATTCCGCGTACTTGGAGGGTTCACGGCCGTGCCGCTCCTGCTCATCACCAACCTGCCGCACGGCCTTGCCTTGCCGTTGGTGCTGGGGGCGACGACGCTGCTCATGACGGTAAGTTCGGGCCGCATGGTGCCGGCGATGGCGCTCATCACAGTGAGCGCCGAGCCGCGTTTTCGCGGCAGTTTCATGAGTATGAACTCGGCGGTGCAGCAGACGGCGATGGCGTTGGCGGCGGTCATCGGCGGTCACATGATCGGCGAAACCGCGACGGGCGTGCTGACGGGCTACCCGCTTGTCGGTTGCGTCGCGGCCGGCGTGTCGCTGCTGACCGTATTTATCGTCGGCCTGCTGCGGACGGCGCCGCTGGGTGGAGCGGCCGTGGTCGCGGTGGAACTGCCGGCCGAGATGCCGTTGCCGGAGAATCCGGGCGAAGAAGGGATTTACACGCCGGAAATGATGGGGATGACCATGCCAAAGGCCGCCCCGCGCGCCGCCGCGAGGGAAAGCTCAGAAATAAGGCGGTCTTTGTAAAGAGGTTAGGCAGCGTGGCAAAACTTACCGACGTTCGCATTTTTCTAGGAAGCGCCTAACTGATTGGCCTGTAAACCTTTCCGAAAGTTCGGTGTCCGGAAGTAGGATATGGCGCCTACTTTGCTATCGAGGAAGCGGCTTCATGCGGCCGAGGAACGATCGGAACCGAATTATGAACGATGGCATATTAAACTCTTACAGAGGCGAATTGGGTCTGGCGTTAGCCGACCGGGATGTGGTGGAGGTGCCGTTGCTGCTGCCGGGCTGGCAGGTGGACGCCCTGGCGATGGCGGCGCAAGATCGCGGCCAGACCGCCGGCGAGATGCTGCGTCATGTGTTGGAAGACTTCATCACGAGCCTTGAGGAAAGGCAGACTTACGCGACCCGTTAAGGCGTCAACGCCTATTCATCGTACTCCCTTGGACCCGCCAAGCGGCTTTCCGGTCGTTCTACCGGAGAGCAGGCAGCGGGTTTTTCCTTTGGCCGCCGCGCGGGACTCGTCACGAATTTTTGTCCTCGTCCAGATGGAATCGGTGGAGCATTCGATGTACGACCGGCGCGAAAACGATGCCGGTCGCCAGGACCAGTGCCAGGCCGCTATATAGCGCGTAGAGGCCCGCAAACAGTTTCCCGCCCCATGTCTGAAGCGTACCAAGCGGTCCCATTCCCGAGAGAATCATGGAAGCGTTGGCGAAGGCGTCGATCCACGCCATCCCTTCCAGATAACGGTAGCCGATCATGCCGCCGACTAGCGAGACGGCGATAAGCACGGCCGCCGCCGCGATGTTCCGCGCTAGGCGCCGGGCGAAGGCTTGTCGGCTTATCAACGGCTGGTGCTTGGACTCGTAAGCGAGGAAATGACGCTTTGCCAAAACAGCCTCCTAACAGGCGCTAACAGAATGAACTACAAGCCCTGAGCGCAAGCGACGGGTTTCGACGAAACCCGTCGCTTGCGCTCAGGGCTTGTAAGCTACCCACCGGCGATGGCCCCGACGATGAAAAAAGGCTCCGCCCCTGACGCCACAGCCTCGGGCAGCGGCACGTCCGGCGGCTCATGGGATACATCCTGTTCGCAGGCGAAGAATCGCAAGAAGGCGCGTCGCTGTCGCGTGACGTGGTCGCGGATCGTCCCGCGCAGCGTCGGATAGCGAATCTCCAGCGCGTCGAGGACCGAGCGCTGCGTGACAGGGCTGGCGACGACAAGCTGAACCTCGCCAGCGATGTTCGCCAGTGTCCGCAAATGGTACGGGAGGATGACGCGGATCATTGCAGCGTTTGCACCTCCACGGACGTAACAGCCGGAAGATCGCGGACTATCGGAGTCCAGTTATCGCCGGCGTCGGCCGAAGCGTAAACTTGCCCGCCGCTGGTGCCGAAATAGACGCCGCACGAGTCGAGCGAATCAACCGCCATCGCGTCGCGTAGCACGTTGACGTAGCAGTTGCTTTGCGGCAGGCCGTTGGTGAGGGCTTCCCACTCGTTTCCACCCGTGCGGCTGCGGTAGACGCGCAGCTTGCCTTTGGGGGGATAATGCTCCGAGTCGCTCTTGATCGGCACGACGTAGATGGTCTCCGGCTCGTGCGTGTGAACGTCGATCACGAATCCGAAGTCGCTCGGCAAGTTGCCGCTGACCTCGCGCCACGAGTCGCCGGCGTCGTCGCTGCGCATAACGTCCCAGTGCTTTTGCATAAACAGCACGTCCGGGCGCGACGGGTGCATGGCAATGCGGTGAACGCAATGGCCGACCTCGGCGTTCGGATCGGGGATATGATTGGACTTCAGCCCGCGATTAATCGGCTTCCATGTCTTACCGGCGTCGTCGGTGCGGAAGGCGCCGGCGGCCGAGATGGCGATGAACATCCGGCCGGGATCGCTTGGATCGAGAAGGATCGTGTGCAAACACATGCCGCCGGCGCCCGGGCACCAGTGCGAGCCTGAGTCGTGCCGGCGCAGCCCGGAGAGTTCCTGCCAAGACTTACCGCCGTCGGTCGAGCGGAACATAGCGGCGTCCTCAACGCCAGCGTACACGGTATCGGGATCGGTCAGCGACGGTTCGAGATGCCAGACGCGCTTGAACTCCCAGGGATGGGGCGTGCCGTCGTACCATTGATGCGTACCGGGGACGCCGTCGTACACGAACTTGTTATCCACAGGCGCCCACGTCTTACCGCCGTCGTCGGAGCGCTGGATTAGCTGCCCGAACCAGCTGCTGGACTGCGAGGCATAGAGCCGATTCGGATCTATGGGCGATCCTTTAAGGTGATAAATCTCCCAACCGCCGAAGTGAGGGCCGCTGACGTCCCATTTGTCGCGCTTGCCGTCCGCCGTCAGGACGAAGGCGCCCTTGCGCGTACCCACGAGAACCCGTACTCCGCTCATTGCTTCCTCCTTTTTTAGGGGGTGAAGTATGTCAGCCAAGCCGGTAACGCCTTAAATCCGGAACCAAGTCGAAATGGGGATCGGTCATGATGCCTCATCCGTTACCGGGGGAATGCGGAGTCATTGAGTTCAAGAGTTTCCAATTCCTGCCAATTGGCTTCAAACTCCACATTCCCGGAAGCGACTTTCAACTCACGCAGCCGGCTGAGCCGCAAAAACTCCCTCGCGGCCGTGATGACCGCCTCGGCATCGTTGTCGAGCCGAGTCAGCTGTTTCAACGCCGCGATTTCCGGGGCGGACATTTCAATGGTAATGCTCATTTTTTTCTTCCTGCTGAGTGTCTGAGATACTCGCCGGCGAACACCTCGCTTACAATCTCTGTTCAGCTAATCCTCTTCAAGACGGACCAGACAGGCGAGCGCGTTCTCGAGCCAGGCCGTGCGACCCTCTTCGCCCGCCGCGACGCCCGACCATTCTTGCCGGATGAGGCCTACATCGAGATCGTCACGGTTTGCTATCAACAGCGTCTCTACGTCCGCCTGATCCTGTGGCCGGAACGCCACCATCTTCGTCAGAATAAGACCCTCGGCCGTGGCGACGCGGATCAGATGGCCTTCCGTCCACGTCAGGGAGGAAGCATCGGCAAGCGTTCGCGCATAAAGCGGCAGAACGGGCTTCAGCCAGTCGATCCGCACGGACCCGAATCGAAACGCGGTCATGTGATCGCGCACAAATTCGCTAATAACCTTGTCCCTGTCAAGTAGAAAGCCGATTCGGGCCAATTCGTCCAATAGCCGCGGCAGCGCCAGCTGCGGCACGTCAAGCAATACGTCCACGTCTTGGGTGAAGCGGGGCCGGCCGCGCAGCGCAACCGCCAGCCCTCCCACCAAGGCATAACGGGTCGCTTGCGCTGCGAACGTATCGGCGAGGAGTTCGACGGCGCGAATTAACTCATTTTCCAGAAGGTCGTGTTCAGCCGGCATGGCGAGCAAGGAACTCCTTCACGGCTTGGTGCGCGCGGTTCTCCTGTTCCAAAGTGTATTCCCGCAGGAACGCCGCCTTCGGCGACTGGCGCATTATCAGCGCGCCGGCCGCGAGCATTCCGCGGATCGAGCGCAGGCGATTCTCCGGCGACAGCGCCCGGAAGCGCGCCGCCTCCTCGATGATGACCTCCGCGTCGCTGGGGAACTTGATCGGCAAGTTCATGTTCATCCCTTCCAACTCGGGGGTCTGCTGGCATTTTCAGATCGATAAAATCAAACTTCCACGTATTCGCATTCCGTCGAGGGGTCTGGAATGGGCAAGTCATCTTCGCGCATCCCCTCCAAGTGCAGAGAGACCGCCTGGGCGATCAGCTTCTTGGCCTCCGCAGCGGATTTCGCTACAGCCACGCAGCCCGGCAGATCGGGGACATAGGCGCCGAAGCTCGTCGGGCCTTTTTCGATTACTATGGCGTAACGCATCAATCTTCCTCCGGCAATTGGGACTGTTTCCAGATACTTTTAAGAGTTTTGATCGGCACATCCACATTTAACTGGCCCGCCACCGTAACGCGCCCTCTCTTGGCGCCATGCTTGAATTGGCGATGACCGCTTTTCGACCGGATGCGATACCAGCCGTCGGCCTCCAAGCGTTTGATGACGTCGCGAACCTTCATACCGTTACCATACAGGACAAAACGGCCATAATCCGTGTTTCCAAGAAAGTCGGCTTGCCATGACAGATTTCCGCATCAGCCGTCACCGCGGGCGTGTAATAAAGATTACCGGCGCCCAGGCGGAGCCGTTTGCCTGGACCGGTCAGCCGCCAAAGTGCAACGGCCATTCCTACGGCAATTGCGCTACCGACCAGGATCAGAAAAATTGTCATGTCGCGCCCTCTAGAGCCGCGCTCAGCCCAATGTCTTGAACACGCACCACGTTGAGAAAGGACCGCCTCTTTCCCCTGTAGCATACTTGAAGACGGAAGCGGAAAGAGGATCAAGATCACGCCGCGCCGCCAGCGGGTTTCCGCGAGTCGAAAAAACCGTCGGTCTCGGCGTCCGAAAACGGCCAGGCTTGCCGCCGCCTGGGCCGTATTATGTCATCATGAACATGGACGACGCCGCCTGTTACCGCGCCCTGGCCGCCCGCGACGCTCGCTTCGACGGGGTGTTCTTCGTCGGCGTCACATCGACGCACATCTACTGCCGGCCCATCTGTCCCACCCGCCCGGCGAGCCGCGAAAACTGCCGCTTCTTCCCCCACGCCGCCGCGGCGGAACGCGCGGGCTTCCACCCCTGCCTCCGCTGCCGGCCCGAGCTGGCCCCAGGCCTGGCCCCGGTCGATACCGTCGGCCGCACCGCCCGGCTCGCGGCCGCGCGCATTGAGGCGGGGGCGCTTAATGGTGAGGGCGGCCTTGAAACGCTGGCGAAAGAATTCGGCCTCAGTTCGCGGCAACTCCGCCGCGTCGTCCGCAAGGAACTCGGCGCGTCGCCGGTCGAGCTGGCCCAGACCGCCCGGCTGCTGCTGGCCAAACGGCTGCTCGCCGAGTCGCGCCTACCGGTCATCCGCGTGGCGTTCACCAGCGGCTTCGAGAGCGTCCGGCGGTTCAACGCCCTTTTCCGCTCTCATTACGGCCTGACGCCGACCCGTGTGAGGCGGGCCGCCCCCGCCGCCCTCTCCCGCGACTGCTTCCGGCTGACGCTGGCCTACCGCCCGCCGTTCGCCTGGGGGCCGCTGCTCCGCTTCCTCGCCAGTCGGGCCACGGCCGGCGTCGAGGCCGTCGCGGACAATTCCTACCTGCGAACTGTCCACATGGCCGGCCGAGACGGGTGGATCACCGTCGAACCCGTCCCCGGCCGCAACGCCCTCGCCGTCCAGCTGGCCGCGGCGCTGACGCCGGTCCTGCCCGCCGTTCTCGGCCGGCTCCGCGATCTCTTCGACCTCAACGCCCGGCCGGACATAATCGGCGCCCACCTGTCCGCCGACCCCCGGTTGGCGCCGCTGGTCGCCCGGCGGCCCGGCCTTCGGGCGCCGGGGGCGTTCGACGGGTTCGAGTTGGCCGTCCGCGCCGTCCTCGGCCAGCGCATCTCGGTCAAGGCGGCGACGACCCTAGCCGGCCGCCTGGCGGCCGCCTACGGCGAGCCGGTCGAGACGCCGTTCCCCGCTTTGAACCGGCTGACCCCGTCGGCCGAACGCCTCGCGGCGGCCGACGAATCCGCTCTATGCGCCCTGGGAATCACGGCCGCGCGAGCGACGTGCCTGATCGCGCTGGCGCGGGCGGTGGTTGCCAAACGGACCGTCCTCGAACCCGGCCCCGATCCGGAGCCGGTGATTGGCCGGCTCCAGGAGTGCCCCGGTATCGGCGAGTGGACCGCCCAGTACATCGCCCTTCGCGCCTTGCGTTGGCCGGACGCCTTCCCCGCCGGCGACCTCGGTTTACTGAAAGCGGCCGGCGCGGCGTCGCCGCGCGCCCTCCGCACGGCGTCCGCGGCGTGGCGTCCGTGGCGGGCTTATGCGGCCATGCACCTTTGGGAGAGTCTTCACTATGAATCGGACATTGACGACCGCTAATACGACGTATTTCAGCCTGTTTCCCAGCCCCATCGGCGACCTGCTGCTCGTCTCGGACGGGGAGGCTCTGACCGGTCTCCACATGGCCGGCGGCGAGGCGGCCGGCCCGGACGGGCTCCGCGACGACAGGCCGTTCCGGGATGTGCGGGCGCAACTGACGGAGTACCTGGCCGGCGAACGGCGGACGTTCGACTTCCCGTTACGGCCGGTGGGGACGCTCTTCCAGCGGAGAGTCTGGGACGAACTGTGCCGCATCCCGTTCGGCGAGACGATCAGTTACGCCGAACTGGCCCGGCGGGTCGGTCAAGCGGGCGCGGCGCGGGCGGTCGGTTCGGCCAACGGGAGAAACCCGATCGGCCTAATCATTCCCTGCCACCGCGTCATCGCGGCTGACGGCGGCCTGGGCGGCTACGGCGGCGGCCTCGACCGCAAGCGCTGGCTGCTGGGGCACGAAGCCGAGGCCGCGGGCCGAGTGATTTAGCTGCACCGTTAGGTTAAATAACCGATTGGTATAATACAGTCTGGACCGGCCCCTGTTAAGGGTTCCTTTTGCGAAATGACATCGGCGGGGGCGTTTCGATTGAGGCGTCCGATTTCAAGGTATTTGATCCGTTTCCGCGTCACTTCCACGAGAGGCGGCCTTCTTGCTCCTCATGGATGCGCCAAACAGTCAGTCCCGCTGGAAAGGCTCGAAAGACTCGGCCCATCCGCTTAGCTTTGGAGTTTAACGCCTGATGTCGTAAGAACCGCCGAACAGTCTCGGCGATCCTCTCTTCCTCGACATCCAGATAAACCAGACAATACGCTCCATGACACAAGCGCCGATCATAGAAATCCGCATCGAGCGTGAAAAATGTCAGCCGATCTGACTGATGCAATAGAGAAATTATCTCATCGTCTTTCATCCCTTTCCGCCCCGCGTCATGGCCGATCTGCCGGACGGGGACGCGCCTGCTCCGCAGCATACGTCGTTGACTCTCGAGGACGTTTTCATCCAAGAGGTTCATGCCGGCAGAGGCTCCTGGGCGTACTCCGTCGCATGATCCTCGAAAATGCGCTGGGCAAGCTCGACCGCTTCGGCAATTGCATCCTTAGTAACGGCGCCCCGCCACTCGGCGGTGATCGCGTCCCAAGGCGTTCCCTTGGCAACTTGCTTTAGCACCTGCACCACCATGATCCGTGTACCCAGGAAAGTCGGCTTGCCATGACAGATTTCCGGATCGGCGACAATGTGGCGCCCCAGGAGCTTTCTTCGTGTTCTTGGCATGTTCTTATCTCGTGCCCCGGTAAACGCTTCAGGCGCAATCTTCTGGAAGTGTACAAGTGCTTATGGTTCGAGTCGATCCGCTCGTTGAAACGCCGTATAAGTTGGTCATCCTCTGGTAGGACGAAATCCGGGCCGGTGGGTAGACGACGCCAGGGGTTTTCACACACTTTTCACCTCTTTACAAGGCGCTGCCGTCGCCAAATGGAGGTGGTCGCGGCTTAGGCGATCTCCGCACGAGTCGAACGTCGATTTTTGCCTAAGCTGTTCCAAGTCGGCCCAGGCTTGCCGCCGACGGGATTCATCGGCGTCCTCGCTCATGGGTTCCACCACCAAGCGGACGCGCGTACTCTCAGAAAGCCCCGGCAGTTGGTCGGGCTTGAATACGCCGTCCGCGAACGTCGCCGCGATTACCTGGATCATCGGTGCACCTATTTGATAGACACTCTCTTAATTATAATCGTTACGGAGTCTGACACAAGCATTAGGCTCCGGTACTCGGCGGAGAAAAGGCGTCAGGAATGCTCTGTAGAAAAGCTGCGATGTTGAGGGTGGCACGCTCTGAGGTAGTCC
>DHJA01000286.1:33384-44569 GCA_002404095.1 Planctomycetaceae bacterium UBA4732
GGACTACCTCAGAGCGTGCCACCCGACAAGGTTTTCTACAGAGCATTCCTGACACTTTTTGCCTCTGCAATCTGCATGGGCAAACTTTCGGACTGGATACATTATCACGATGTACGTGAAGGGGGAACACATATACCATGGTGCATGTGACGCCAACACGCCGGTAGACAATCGGCTATAATACGATCCGCTGCCACTCACCGTGTCTCGTCCACCCGGCTTTGCAGGAAGTTTCCCATGAATGAACAATGGCGATCCCGGATTACCATCGAGCCGGGCAAACGTGGCGGCCGCCCGTGCATTCGTGGCATGCGCATCACCGTTTACGACGTCCTCTCCTACCTCGCGGCCGGGATGACCGTTGCCGAGGTTCTCGATGACTTCCCGTACCTGACGCCGGAGGACGTCCAAGCCTGCTTCGCATTTGCCGCCGAACGGGAGCGGAGCATGCTGGTAGCGGTCGCATGAAGTTGCTCTTCGACCAAAACTTGTCACCCAAGTTGGTCAACCGCTTGGCCGACCTGTTTCCCGGATCCAGCCATGTGCGATCGGTGGGGCTGGATGGCGCGAGCGACGATCCCATTTGGGAGTATGCCCGGCTGAATGGGTTCGCCATCGTTACCAAGGACGAAGACTACAACAACTTGAGTGTACTTCGGGGCAGCCCACCGAAGGTAGTCTGGCTGCAGTTGGGGAACTGCACGACCGCCCAAGTGGAGGCCGTTTTTCATGGGCGCTTCGCCGACATTGAGGCGTTCGAGAATGATCCGTCTGTCGGCACACTCGTGTTGAGTTGATCGGGAGACCGCCGACCCAGGTGCTGCACCTGACCGGGGCCGTATTACGGTTTCGCGCGGCACAAGCTCTTGCAGCAGCGGGGCGTTTATTAAGGCTTGAGCTGTATGAAGGGAAACTTTCACATACAGTTCTGAGGGGAGGAGGCGACGGAAACGCCGCTTCCTTACCCGACCCACAGCGGAGTGACGCTAATGAGCCTGGAAATGGTGGAGTTCGTGGTGGGCGTCGAGGAAGCGTTCGGAGTTCGCATCACCAATGACATCGCTGCGACCCTCTTCACGCCTCGGCACCTTGTCGGTTATCTACAAGGCCAGCTGCCGCAGAGCCGCGAGTCCCGATGCCTGTCGCAGCGGGCCTTCTACCATATTCGCCGTGCCTTGGCCGAGCGCGTCCGCGTGCCCAAGTCGGTCCTCCGGCCGGGTGCCGAACTGCTGACCGTGCTGCCCGCTCTGGCCGCCCAGAATGCCTGGGCGGAAGTCGGAGAGTCGCTGGGCTACCCGCGCTGGCCCCGCATCTATGGTGGAAGTTGGTTGGCCCGTGCATTCCAACACGGGCGGCCGCGAACGCTGGGCGAGGCGGCCCGGTACGTTAGCACCGTCACCCCAAGGGCCATAAAGCCCGAAGGTGAGGGTTGGTCGCGGGTTGAGGTGGCGACTGTGATCGACGGGCAGATCAGGCGCCACTTCGGCATCCGTGAATATTCGCCAGACGACAGGTTCGAGGATCTCGGGTGGAGTTAGCAAGAGGCCGAACCAGGCGGTGCAGCCAACTGGCCACGCGAATGACCATTCTTTCATTTTCAGCGCCAGCCACGCGTGAGCCTGCCGGGGCGGTGGGTCATTCGGCCTCAAGAAGGTGGTTTATAGCAAGCGAACCGTTGGATTACGGGTGGTTCTTCCTGACACGGCGGATGCCTTGGGATCTATCCAAGCCCCGTTTCTCGGTACAGGTGCAGCAGCTCACAAGTCATCCATGTGCGGATGTAGCAAAGGATGCACGGACATCCTTGTTTGAACTCAATCACCGTGTGAACTGATGCCGAACAAACCGCGGCAGACCGGCCACGCGAATGACGGCAAGTGCGTAAGACCCGGGTTTTTCAACACAGTCGCTCACGGTCGCGGCTCGTGATAATCCGCTTCATCCGGTATCGCCCGCGGCCCGAACATCAGGTACAGCGTCGGCAGGATCAACAGCGTCAACATGGTACTCGTCACGACGCCGCCGATCATCACCGTCGCCAACGGCCGCTGTACCTCGGCGCCGACGCTCGTACTCAGCGCCATCGGCAAGAATCCCAGGCTCGCCACCAGCGCCGTCATCAGCACCGGCCGCAGCCGCGTGAGCGCCGCCTCTTCCACCGACTGTTCCATCGACAGGTTGCGCATGCGCAGATGGCGGATGAACGAAACCAGCACCATGCTGTTCAGCACCGACACGCCGGACAGGGCGATGAAGCCCACGGCCGCCGAGATCGAGAACGGCAGGCCGCGGCCCCACAACGCCAGCACGCCGCCCACCAGCCCGAATGGCACCGCCGCGAACACCAGCAACACGTCGCCCAGCCGGCGATACGTGATGTACAGCAACACGAAAATCAGCGCCAACGCCGCCGGGGCCACGATCGTGAGGCGTGCTTGCGCCCGCTGGAGATTCTCGAACTGTCCGCCCCACTCCAACCGATACCGGCCGTCCGGCAGCGGGAGCTTTTCCGCGACGCGACGCTGCGCTTCCGCCACAAAGCCGGCCACGTCCGAGGTGTTCACGTTGCATTGCACCGTGATCCGTCTCTTGCCCTTCTCGTGCATGATCTTCGCCGGGCCTTCCACCAGCGATACGTCGGCCAGGCGCGATAGGGGGATGTGTTCGCCTGTCGGCGCCGCGACCAGCATCTCGCCCACGGTCTTGAGGCTGCGGCGATTCTCTTCGGGCAGACGCACCGCCAAGGGAAAGCGCAATTGGCCCTCCGTTATCTCGCCCATCGGCTTGCCGCCCAGCGCTTCCACCAGGTCCAGCACACAATGAGCCGGTACGCCGTACCGCGCCAAGGCGTCTTGACGCACCTTGATCTGTATTTCCGGCTGGCCGCTGATCTGCTCCACACTCACGTCGGCGGCGCCGGGGATCGGCTTTATGAGGTCCGCCAACTCCTGTCCCTTGTCCGCTAGCGTCGCAAGGTCGTCGCCGTATAGCTTGATCGCCACGTCGCCGCGGACGCCGGAAATCATCTCGTTGACGCGCTGTTCAATTGGCTGCGTGAAGGACAGGTGTTGCCCCGGAAACTCGCTCAGCTCTTTTTTCATCCGTTCCACCAGTTCAGCCTGATCGGGGATGCCTTTTCGCCACTTCTCGCGCGGCTTGAGCGTCACGAACATATCGGTATCCTCCGAACCCATCGGATCGGTGGCGATCTCGGCCGTACCGCATCGGCTCCAAACGTTGTCGATTTCGTCGGGGAACGCCTCCAGCAGCACTTTTTCCATGCGCGTGTTCAGGCGCAGCGATTCATCCAGTTCGGTGCCCGGCAGCCCCAGAATGTTGATGACGAGGGCGCCTTCCGACAGCCGCGGAATAAACTGCGCGCCGAGGTTCCGCATTGCCAATACGCCGACCGCCAGGCCGGCGACGGCCAAACCAAGCACGGCGATGCGATGGTGCAAGGCGAAACGTAAAACCGGGGCGTACAGCCAGCGAGCCGCGCGCACCAACCAGGGATCGCGCTCCTCCATGCGCCGCGGCAATAACAGGCTTGACAGCGCGGGAACGAGTGTGAGCGAGAGCAGCAGCGAGCCGAGTAGAGCGAACAGCACCGTGAGCGCCATCGGCCGGAACATCTTGCCTTCGACGCCTTCCAGCGTCAGGATCGGCAAGTAAACAATCATGATGATTAACTCGCCGAACAACGTCGGGGCGCGCACCTCGACCGCCGCGTCGCGCAGGATTTCGTCCTTGGTGCGTTTGGAATTTTTCTCGTGGGCCAGTCGGCGGACGGCGTTCTCGACCATGACGACGGAGCTGTCCACGACAAGGCCGAAGTCGATGGCCCCCAGACTGAGCAGGCTGCCGGCGATGCCGAAGCGCCACATGCCGCAAAAGGCGAACAGCATCGACAACGGTATGGCCAGGGCCACCAGCACGCCCGCCCGCAGATTGCCAAGGAAGATGAATAGCACGGCGATCACCAGCAAGCCGCCCTCGAAGAGGTTGCGGGCGACGGTGTGCAGCACCTGATCGATCAGGTCAGTGCGGTCGTAGACCACCCGCGCGGCGACGCCGGCCGGTAAGGACTTTCGCGCCTCCGCAAACTCCTTTTTCAGACGACCCGTATAGGCGTGGCTGTTCTCACCCATGAGCATGAAGCCGAGGCCAAGCACGACCTCGCCGCGACCGTTGGCCGTGACGCCGCCCATCCGTTGGTCCGTACCGATCACCACTTCGGCCACGTCCCCGACCTTGATCGGCGCCCCGACGCGCCGCGTGACAATGGCGATATTTTTGATCTCGCCTATCGTCATTGTGCGTCCGAGGCCGTGAACGAGAGCGGTCTCGCCCGATTGCGGTAGGTTGCCGCCGCCGACGTTGAGGTTGTTGTCGTGGACGGCCTGGATCACTTGGTCAAAGGTGAGGTCAAGGACGTGAAGGCGATCCGGGTCGATGCGAATGAGGTATTGCTTCTGAAAGCCGCCCCAGCCGTTGATCTCGGCGGTGCCCGGCGTCGCGCGGAGGACCGGCTTGAGGACCCAATCCTGGAGCGTGCGCAACTCGGTCGGGCCGGTTCGCTGGCTTATGACGAGGTAGTGAAAGACCTCGCCGAGGCCGGCGGCCACGGGGCCGAGCGTCGGCCGGTGCGTACCCTCGGCCAGCTCGACGGCGCCAAGGCGTTCGGTCGTGAGCTGGCGCGCCAAGTAAATGTCCGTGCCCTCTTCAAAGACAACAGTGACCTGTGATAGGCCGAATTTGGAGAGAGAGCGCATCTGTTGCAGATGCGGCAAGCCGCCCAGCCCTTGCTCGATGGGCGTGGTGATCTGCCGTTCGACCTCCTCCGGGGCGAGGCCGGGCGCGGCCGTGTTGACGTCCACCTGCAAGGGCGTCGTGTCGGGGAAGGCGTCGATGTCGAGGTTCAGCCACGCCAGTACGCCGAGAACCGCGAAACCCAAGGTCGCGGCCACGACGATGAAGCGGTTCCGCATTGACCATTCGATGAGCCATGTAAGCACGTGCGATTATCCTCTGTATTAGTCATCGCCGCCGATGCGAGACTTGAGCCACTCCGCTTTCAGCACGTGGCTGCCCTTCACGACGAGCTTTTCGCCGGGGCGGACGCCGGAGCGGAGTTCGGTATACTTCTCATCGCGCAGACCCACCTCGACAATGCGCGGCTCGAATTCCTCGTCGGAAATGCGGACAAATACCATATGCGAAGTCGCTTTTTTATCGGCGTCCGCCCATTGCACCGCCTGATTGGGCGCCGCGACGGCGCGCGGATCGCGGCGGACGATGATGTTGCCCTCGAAGGGCGTGTTCGGGCGCAACGTCCCCTCCGAATTGAGGATTTCCGCCCGCGCCTGGACTGTGTGAGTCTTTTCGTCCGCCTCGGCGCTGATCCGCGTGATCCGGCCCGACGGTGCGTCCGCAGCCGCACCGTCGGGGCGCACCACGATCTCTTGACCCGCTTTAAGCAGAGCGACGTCCTCCAAACGGATTTCACAAGTGACCCATACTTTCCCCAAGTCGGCGATTACGAATAGCGGATGCGCTGAGGTCGCTTCCTCGCCGACGGCCGCGCTCCGGCTGACCACCACGCCGTCGAACGGGGCCGTCACGGGCAGAAGGTTGGCCGTCGCCGTGTTCGGGTCGAGCGAAGCCACGACCGGCGCCGGCAGGCCGAGAAGCCGCAACCGGCGCATGACCTTGTCCTCGGGCTGCCCTACCAATTCCTCGACGGTGATCGGTAGTCCCAGGTTAAAAAGAGCCTGCTGATCGGCGAACAGGTGGGCGCGGGCTTCGCCTAACTGCAAACCGGCCTCTCGTTGCGACCAGGCCGGCACCGATGTGGACGCTTCTCGGACGCCCTGAAGCGCCTTTCCCTTGTTCTCCGCCTGCACGAGACTGAGTAAGAATGCCGCCTTAGCCTTGCCAACTTCCGCTGACTCCACGACGGCCAACAGGTCGCCCCGGCGAACCGTATCGCCGGCCTGACGATAGACCTGCCAGACGACGCCGGCGGCCCGCGGCGACAGGCGGGCGTACCGTGTTTGGTCGTAGTCAAATGTCCCGTGCGCGTGGACGTATTGGACCATCGGGCGTTCCTCGACAGGCACGGTCTCGATGCCGCTTTTGCGGATCGCCTCGGCCGACAGACGAATTGGCCGTAAGGACGGCGTGGCGTCAGCTGTTCCTTCGTGCTCTTCAGGCGAAGGTTGCTCGGCCGCGTCGATAGAAGCGGCGCCGAAGATACGCGGCAATTTCCAATCGTTAATGTAGCCGACCAGTCCGATGGCCCCTAAGAGGACCAGCACGATGGCGGCGGGCAAGTGCGAAACGACGGAGGCGAGAAGGCTCCGCAATCGTGAAAACATATCGACCTTCCTTCGAGTCGGTGGACAGACGGATTCGGTTCAGGCGAACGCGCGGCGTCGAACCGCCGCGCGGCGCGCGTATTTATACAGATTGAGGAGTGATAAAGTTGCTTAAAGCAGCAGGGGACAATGGCTCAGATACAGGGCGGCGCCGGGGGGCCGAAGAGGCGGTTGATAGGCGTCGATTGATAGACTAAAGGCCGCGCGGAAGGCGACCTGGAGAGGGGGCGACACATCCAGCGAAAGGACGGGGCTCGCCGGCGCCAGAAGCTGTTTGGATTCCACCGCGGGCGGCAATTGGCAGACGAGGCAGCCGAAAAGCGGATCTTCCTCTTCACAATGGTCCGGCGGTTGTGGGGCGTGGTAGGTCGCCGCGATCAGACGTTCCAGAGGCAGCGCCAACTCGCACAGGCAAATCCCCGGCGGGGCGAGTAGTCGCACTGCCATGAAGAGTGTCAAGAATCGTGCCAAACTGCGCAAGGCGGCGTCCCCCTAAATTTCCTATTCTTACCCTAGGCATGAGAGCAGTGTGATGTCAATGCGCGAAGGGTGAGGATCGCAGTAAAGTATGCTCTTCAAGAGGCGGTCTTGTCGCCGGCCGGCCTTCTGGGGTAAACTGCGAAGCTCAGGCGAATCACTAATCGACGCCCAGGAAGGGCCGCCGCCGTTCACGGAGGAACCCGCATGTGTGGAATCGTTGGCTACACCGGCCGCAAGGAAGCGGAACCCATCCTTGTCGAAGGGCTGCGACGGCTGGAGTACCGCGGCTACGACAGCTCCGGCATAGCGACCCTCACGGGTTCGCGCTTGCACTTACGCAAAAAGGCCGGCCGTATCCATGACCTGGCCCGCCACCTGCGCGACCAACCGGCCCCCGGCTGCGTCGGCATCAGCCACACCCGCTGGGCCACCCACGGCCCCGCCAACGATCGCAACGCCCATCCCCATCTCGGCGGCGACGGGCTGGTCGCCGTCGTCCACAACGGCGTTATCGAGAACTATACCACTCTCAAAAGGCAGTTGGAAGCCGACGGCGTCGTCTTCCAGAGCGACACCGACACCGAGGTAATCGCGCATCTGATCGCCCGCTGCCTCCAGGAGACAACGCCGGCCGGCGCTTTCCACCGAAGCGGCGCCCTTGAAGTCGGCGACTTCATCGACGCCGTGAGTAACTCGTTGGCCCTGCTCAAAGGCACCTATGGCTTGGCCGTCATCTGCCCGCTGTTTCCAGAAGTGGTGATCGGCGCCCGCCTTGGCAGTCCGCTCGTCCTCGGCATAGGCGACGACGAGAACTTTCTCGCCAGCGACCCCGGCGCCCTTGTGGGCAACGCCGAGCGCGTCGTTTACCTGCAAGACCACCAACTGTGCGTACTCACACCGGACGATTGGCAGATTCTCGACCAGGAAAAAACGCGCGTCGAAGCCTCGATCGAACAGATCGAATGGGAAACCAACGACGCCGACAAGGGCGTGTTCGATCACTACATGCTCAAGGAAATCTATGAGCAACCCGAGGCTTTGGAAAACGCCCTGCGCGGCCGGCTCAGCGATGCCGACGCCACCGCCCACTTCGGCGGCCTTAACCTTGACGTGCAGCAGCTTCGCCGGGCGGAACGCTTAATTCTGACGGCCTGCGGCACTAGTTACCATGCCGCTCTCGTCGGCGAGTATCTATTCGAGGAGTTCGCGCGGATGCCCGTGGAAGTGGAGTACGCCAGCGAGTTCCGCTATCGCAATCCGCCAATGGACCGCAATACCATCGTCGTGGCGCTGACGCAATCCGGCGAAACGGCTGACACGCTCGCGGCCGTGCGCGAATCCAAACGCAAGGGCCATCCGACATTGGCACTCTGCAATGTCGTCGGCAGCAGCATCGCGCGCGAGGCCGACGGCGGCGTCTACCTCCACGCCGGCCCCGAGATCGGCGTCGCCAGCACCAAGGCGTTCACGAATCAAGTCGCCGTCCTTGCCATGCTGGCCCTTTATTTCGGCCGGATGCGTCATCTCTCCAGCCTTCAAGGCGCCAAAATGGTGCGCGAACTACGCGCCCTGCCGGACGCGGTGCGGCGCGCGCTCTCCTGCCACGACGAAGTAAAGCGCATCGCCGAACGCTACCACCGCTGCAATAACTTCCTCTACCTCGGCCGGCAGTATCAATATCCCGTGGCGATGGAAGGGGCGTTGAAGCTAAAAGAGATCAGCTATATCCACGCCGAGGGCTATCCCGCGGCGGAGATGAAGCACGGCCCTATCGCACTGGTGGACCCGCAAACGCCGTCCGTCTTCCTGTTGCCGCCGTGCCCTATGTACGACAAGGTGATGAGCAACCTGGAAGAGGTGAAGGCGCGCGGCGGGCCGGTGATCGCGGTGGCGTGTGAAGGCGACGAGGAAGCGGCCGCCCACGCCGACGAGGTGATTTACGTGCCCGAAGTCGCGGATTACTTGCAGCCTATTGTATCGGTCGTGCCGCTGCAATTGTTGGCGTACCACGCTGCGTTGCTGCGCGGCTGCGATGTGGACAAGCCGCGCAACCTCGCCAAGAGCGTGACGGTCGAGTGAAAACGATTCACCACAAAGACACAAAGAACACAAAGAAGAAAGACATACCGGAGTCTTAATTCTTTGTGTTCTTTGTGTCTTTGTGGCGAATCGTTTTTACTGGGCGGCCGGCTGCGGTGCGATCACATTAACGCGGCGTCCTTGGCGGTCGAACATTACGACGCCTTCGACCATCGCGAAGAGGGTGTCGTCCTTAGCGCGGCGGACGCCGCGGCCGGGGTGCCACTTCGTGCCGCGTTGGCGGATGATGATTCCGCCGATGGGCACGGTAGTGCCGGCGAAGATCTTGACACCCAGGCGTTGACTGTTGGAGTCCCGGCCGTTACGGACGGAGCCTTGACCTTTTTTATGAGCCATCGTTGTACCTCAAGAATGTTCGTCCCGCCGGTTACTTGGCCTTCTCTCCCGGCTTGGCCGGCGTGAGGCTGCCCGCGCTCAACTCGGAGGCGCGATAGATCCACTGGTAGGGACCGACAAAGTGGATCTCGTCGGAACTCATGTTATAGCGATCTCCGAGTCGTTTGAAGTTTAACTGCAATGTTTTTCGCCGAATGACCGGTTCTTTGTCGGCCGAGATCGGGTTGTCAGTCTGCGACCAGCCGTTGGACAAGCCGGCCACGTAGACGCTGAAAAGGTTCGAGTCGGGGTCCACGTCATCCCAGACGGCGATGCCGGTCACGGCCTTGGGATTGGCGTTGGGGCGAGACGGCGGGATCGGCTCGGCCGTGATCGTCACGGAATTTTTGATATTGAGGTAGCCGGTCGGGTCTTCGATTTTAAGGATGGCGTCCTGCACCTTGGGCAAAACCTGATCGCGGTGGACGGTGTGCTTGTCGGTCGTGACCAGCTCGAAATCGGGAATGAAGGTGTGCGCTTCTTTGGTCTTATTGATGACCTGATACCACATGTACCAACAGACTTTTTGCCCGCGACCCGGCACGTCCACCTTGATGAGGCGCGGATCCTTGAACTTGAAGTCGAGAACCCAGACTTTACCGTCCGCCTTGGGGTTGCCGTCTTTATCGTAGATTTCGTCAGCGTCCTGAACATTGGGCGCCGGCTTGACTTCGCGCTCATTGGGATTGGCCGCCACGGTCAGGCCCACGACCGACAAGCCCGCGGCCAATACCGCGACAAGAATTAGGGCGTCGCGCCAGCGGCGCCTGTCCTGCTGGATCATCATGCGTGGCCTCCATCCGTCCGTAAGTCATTGGCGCGCGTACTCTTAGCGCCGCGCTCTTCACTGCCCATTCTTATAGCAAAAGGATGAACGCCAGGTCAAGATGGATTGAACGGGAAGAGTTTTCTGAAGCGCCCTTGCGGACGGCGGCGCGGGCCACTACATTCATCTTGCCCCTCCTTCATCACCGCAGTTTCCCCGCAAAGTAACCATTAGGTCTGCACCAGGAAAGGTCTACCGCTGCGCAATCAGGATAAAGCTACATTTGCCCCCCCATATATCTAATGCGTGGTTTGGGCCGCTGACAATCCGCGACCGCTTTTGGCGCTTCCTGGGCCTCAACCGTGCGGCTCAGCGGCCCGCCTCCGTGAGACTGACGCTCAAAAGTTTAGAGACTATTGCTCTCCCAAATAATCTCCTGGCTGCCGGCTTCCTCCCTGATTTCACCCCTGCCCTCACCGCCCCCGTCACCGACGCGATCTTCGCCCCATCGATTGATTCGTCGGCGTCGGCCGTCGCTGCGCCCGAAACCAATGCGGCCACCGCCGCGCCCCCATTGGGGTATTCCGTAACGGACTCGACAGCAATCGCCCTAGCGGGCGCCGCCGCGCCGGCGCCGCCCTCCGCGCCTCCGTTGTCGGCCGATCTGGTGTTTCAGAGCGGTTTCACCGACCTGTCCACAGGCCCGTTCACCTCCTCGCCGTTCGCCGACGCGCTGCAAGCCACGCCGCCGCCGTCGGCTTCGGCCTCTCAATCGGCAGCCGCCGCCAGTCCAGCATCCGGGGGCGCCGCCATGGCTAGTCCTCCACCCGCGCCTGCATACGCCGCATCGCCTCCCGTATCTGCGACGGCGCCGGACTCGAACGCCGCCGCGGCCGTCGATCCCAATGTCGCCGCCGGGCGGACTCAACCACCGAAACCGAAACCGGCGCAAATAACCATCGGGATAAGCGACCCTGCGCCGTATCAGGGCGAATCCGTGACTTTCACCGTTACGGTAGTTGGCTACGGCGCAACGCCGACCGGCGCAGTAGACATTGTGGACGGGGGTGGACGACACGGTTTGTAA
>DHJA01000267.1 GCA_002404095.1 Planctomycetaceae bacterium UBA4732
AAGCTGGACGATCTGTTCACCGGGCTGAGAGCGGTTTCAGCCCGGTTTACCGGGCTTTTGCTTGTAGGCCCGGGGTTAACCCCGGGCCGGACCTACTTAATCAGCGACACCGGGACGCTGCTGTCCAGGATGTTGAGGAAAGCCTGTTTCAGCTTGTCCTGGCGTTGTTGCAACGTGCCAACGCACCACTTGTACCCGTTGACCGGGTCGGTGGACGAACTCGGGAACGTGGTGCCGCCGATCGTTGAGATGTCCTGCATCATCGGGACGACATTCGGTAGCTGGCTGTTCGGCGTCTCGAAAATGGCGCCGAACGCGATGCAGTGAACCACCACCGGCTTATTGATCGTGGCATAGCCGGGCGCGGTAGGCGGTGTCGGACAGCCGTTGGGTACGGCGACTGGCGTACCGTCGTCGCGGTTGCAGATCGCCTCGACCACCTGCATGAGGCTGTTCTTGTTGTAGCGGCCGCCGTCGGTCACCGTGTCTTGGGGGCGGATGTTGTAATAGGAATTGTACGCCCCCCCCGCTCGTGTCGATTCCATTTGTGGGCACACTGTCCAAGTTGGCCATGCCGTCGGTCTCGAAGATGACGAGGCGCGTGGCGCCCTTGCGGCCGAGGCCGCCCACCGTGGTGGGGGTCGAGCCGTCCATACCCGGCACGCCCACCAGGGCGCCGCAGTTGCCGCTGAACTGGCATGAAGCCGAAGCTGCTGGCGGTGTTGGAATCGTAGTCACCGTGGGCGTGCGGGATCAGCCCCGCATTGGGGTCGCCGAAGAGGCGTATGTCGCTGCTGCCGCTGTTGGGCGGTAGCCAAAGCGAGCCGAGCATAGACGTATAGTCATTGGTCAGGCTATATTGCGGCACGTTAAAGGCACCGATATCGGGTGGCTTATCGCCGAAAACCGGCCGGCTGAACAGCAACATGCCGATGATGTCGTTGGGGTGGTTATTCTGGATGTCCAACAGCGCCCCGCCGACGCCCTGCTTCATCGGGAACATGGAGATGTCGTGCGTCGTGCCGGGCAGGTAGCCGCAGTCGGACATGAATTGGATCATCGTCATCGGGCCGAACCACATGCGGTGCCGGGGCCGCCACGGGTTGTCCAAATAATCCATGTATTGTGCCGGATTCGGAGCCTGTGCGGCGGGCTGGGGCTTGATCTGAACGGCCGAAGCGGCGTTTCCTGTGTTGCTGTACATGAAGTCCGGGCCGATGCTGCACGACGGCTGAGCAGTATGCTGGATCGTGCCCGTCGGGTCGCGCCACACGCCGAGGGTGTAGTCGATGTATTCCTTCCAGAAACGCTGATCGGGGTCGGTGATGGCGCTGTTGGGCTGTGTATGATCGTAAGCCGACGCCGGCACGTCGCTGGGGATGCTGCCATAGATTAGAACGTTACCCGAACGCAGTTGTGGAGGGAACGGGTTAGGGCCGGGCGAGATCGGCCCGGTGTTCTTGACCCAGTTGAGGATGTTCTTGTAGTTAATGACATAGTTGCCGGCTGGGTCTTTGTAGCCGATACCCACGTTAGTCTGAGGGGCCGGAGATGGGGCGCCATTATAGAAAAGCTGAGTGTTATCGTTAAGCGGCGCCGACCCGCCAGCCGTCTTGAAAAAGTTCCTCCGCCAGTCGTTCTTCGGGTCGGGCGGCCAGATGAAGAAAGTTTTGCCCCAGTAGTTTGGTCCGACCGTGTTAACCCTTGAAGGTTTTGCCTTTGTTGTAGGCGTAGTACCCTCCATTCACCGCTTGCTCCCATTTGTTGTCGTAGGTCGTCTTGCCAACGATATCGGCCACATCCTGGGCGTAGACCGTGGTGCTGTTCTTCTTAAACAGGGGGACATCGCCAGCCATCAGATGTGTCGTCGGGTCGCCAGCACCGGCAGATGTGAAAGCGTAAGCAACCGACGAGCCGCGGTTGTTGGAGTAGAAATCGTTGACCATGTTGGGAATGCCCAACGTGGCCGTCAGGTCGTTGCTGACGTTGGATTTGCCGATCAGCCGATTATTGAAAAGGCTGCTTCCGCTGTCCGCCGCAGGGCAGAGCAGGTTGGGGTTGGCGGAGTAATCACTGTAGTCATTGCCTTTCTGGGCCGTGGTGGCGTAGTGTCCGAATAGCGGGTAGACGGCTTCCGCGTTGTTGGAGGTCTGGTTCGGATTGTCTGAGTTGGGGTATCTGTAGCCGTTGGTAGTGGTATAGCTGTTGTTGTCGAGGTAAGTCTCGCAGTTCCACAGATCGCTTTCGTTGTTCATCGACCCCGAATAGTCGAGAATCATACACACGTCGCGCGGCCGATGCGCGGCTTGGGCCGAAGCCTGAACAGTGATGAGCGGGCTGAAAGCGGAGTTGCCAGGAAGGTATTTGAAGGCGCCGGCGAAGTTCGCGTGGACGGTGTAGGAGACGTCGGCTTGGACAAGGTTGTAATTGTCGGGCAACACAGGTGGGAACTGCGGAATGAACAGCTGGCTCGGAACGTCGTAGTGCCAGGCGCCGTAAGTCAGGGTGATGTTGGACGTTGCCAGGGAGTTGGTCAACACCTAGTTATCCAGGGCGGTGTGTTGAGCGATGTACATGGAAGTGCCGGGCGTGCTGACGTCGCCCCGGTTCTGGCCGGCCGTTCCGTCCAGGCCGCGCGCCCCCGCCATGGCGGCGGCGTCGGCCGAGTTCTGGCACTGCGTCTTGGCCACGGCGATCACGCCGAGGTCGATGGCCAAGGCCACGAAGCCGCACATGGACACCATAGTAAGAACCGCCAGCGGCAGGACCGAGCCGGGCGAGGCGTTTGGCCTGCTCGGCCCCAACCGTGCCGGCAAGACGACGCTCGTCAAGGTGCTGCTGTCGCTGTGCCGCCCGACGGCCGGCGAGGCGACGCGCCTCGGCTAACCCGTCGCCGACCGCTCCACTTTGGCCCAGGTCGGCTATGTCCACGAAAACCACGCCTTTCCGAACTACCTCACCGCCTCCGGTTTACTGGAGTATTACGGGGCGTTGACTCTTTTACCGCCGGAAGTGGTGCGCGAACGGGGGGCGAAGCTGCTGAAGCGTTTCGGCCTGGCGGATCGCGGCGGCGAACCGATCGCGCGCTTCAGCAAGGGCATGGTGCAGCGGCTGGGCTTGGCCCAAGCGCTGCTCAACGAGCCGCGACTATTGGTACTGGACGAGCCGACGGAAGGTCTAGACCTGGACGGGCGCCGTTTGCTGCGCGACGTGGCGGCGGAGGGGCGCAATCGCGGCGGCAGCGTCGTGCTGGTCTCGCACGTCTTGAGCGAAGTGGAACAGCTGTGCGACCGCGTCGGCGTGCTGGTCGGCGGCCGGCTGGTCTACGTCGGCTCCTTGGCCGAATTCGTGCAACATCCGACGAAGGACAAAGTCCTTTCGTTGGAGCAAGCGTTGCAGCAATTCTATGTAAGGGAGAGGAAATGAGCGCTATTCTCTCCTTGCAGGCGCTGCGCTGGCTGGTCCGCGATACGTTTCGGCAAGCATTCACGTCGGCGGCGTCGTGGCTGCTGTTTGCCGGTTCGGTCGCTTGCGTCGTCGGCTGTCTGGTCGCGCCTTTGGACGGCCCGGCCGCCGTCTACGCACTGCAACAACAACTGGCCGGTTGGGCGGTCCACGTCGTCGGTCTGCTGCTGGCCCTTGTGCTGACGGCCGGAATGTTGCCGGCGTTCCTTGACCAGCACGCCGCGCCGGTCTTGCTGGCCAAGCCGGTGGGGCGCGCGACCTTGTTGGCCGGCAAGTTTCTCGGCGTACTTGCTTTTGTCGCCGTCCATGCGGCCGTGTTCGTCGGCGGCGTCTGGTTGGTCTTGGGCGCGCGGAGCGGCGTCTGGGACGCCGCGTTCCTGTTATGCGCGCCGCTGTTGGTCTTGCACTTCGCCGTTTTCTTCAGCTTTTCAGCGATGCTGGCGTCGGCCACGCGCAATACGGCGGCCTGCGTCTTTGGAACCGTGCTGTTTTGGCTGTTGTGCTGGGGGATGAACTTCGGCCGACACTCGGCGACGGCGACCCTGGACCCGCACACCTTGTCGCCGGCGTTCGGCTGGACTATCGACGCCGCTTACTGGATTCTGCCCAAGCCGCTGGACTTCTAGCTGGCGCTGGCGGATCGGACGCGCCATGATGGGTTGACCGGGTTGATGGGATTGAACGGCGTGGCGGAGCGTGGGGCATGGTCGCCCACCTTGTCGCTGCTGGCGTCGGCGTTGAGCGGAGCCGTATTGCTGGGCGTGGCGGCGTATGACTTTGTTACGGCGGAGTATTAGGGACCGGGGGGCGGACGCGCGGGGCGTATGAACGCCGCGGCAGGCGGAACCTGTCGCGGCGTTCACACGCCCCGCGCGTCGCTAGAAGCCCGAAGCCGTCGGCCTGATCGTCCAGTTCACTCGACCAAGGTGATGATGCGAGTTCGCGCCTGCTTGGGGCCGTTGTAAGCGATATGGATGTTGCCGTTGCCGCCCAGCGAAAGGTCCTGGGAGACGTACTGCGACCCGATGACTGGGCTCGACCCGGCCGGCACGAAGTTGCCGGCGGCGTCGGTGAACCCGGAGGTCGTCGTGCCGTTGCCGTTGATGTTGAGCAGCGCCCCGGCCATGTAAACCGTTCCCAGGATGCTGAAGTTGCCGTTGCCCTCCACCAGGGCGTTGACCGGCGACGTCCGATCCTGCCATAGCGTCATGCCGGTGTAAGGCCCGCTGGTCAGCGGCGACAGAACGACCGTGCCCCCGCTGTTGCCGGTGATCTGGATCTTTTGGGAGTCGGCGGTGCCGGCCGGCTCATTGTAGATCATGACGCCGCCGCTCGTCGTCGGGTCCATGGTGATGGTGGCGCCGGTGGATTTGAACCCGCCGCCGTTGATGTAGAAGACGCCGCCGTTGCCGGCGCTGGCCTGCTGCAAAATGACCACGTCGCCCGAGGTGAACGTGGGCAGGTTGGTGTACGTGCCGGGCGTCAGCGTGTACTGAGTGTTGCCGCCGCTCAGGGAAACCGTTGTCATGGTCCCGTTCCGCGGCGCGTCCGGGGGCGGTAGGTAGGCCAACGGGTCGGGCGTCGGGTGCGTGCCGAGGAAGACCTGGCCGGGTGTGGGCGTGGTGACAAAGGTGGCGCTGTTGCTCACCTGGGTGCCGCCCGTGATGTCGAACTCGGGGGCGTACATCGCGCCGTTGCCCGTGGTTAGCACGGCGCTGCTGTTGTTGGAGTTGACGATAACCGGGCCGCCCGTTTCGGTGAAGGCGCCGTTGCCCTGGGCGTTAAGAGTTGCTTTGCCGGTGTAATTGAGGATCAGAACGCCGGCGTTGGGGCTGACCCAGGCGCCGCGGGCGACGGCGCGCACGTTAATCGGCAGGGGGCCGGAGCCGAAGACGCCGCTGAAGCCGCGCGGCATGTTGTACTTTAACAGGAGCTCGACATAGCCGTTCAGCCCGGTGTAAGGTCCTGACTTTGGCGGGATGTTGACCGTGATGACGGACGAGGCGCCGCCGTTAGAATAGCCGTTGCCTTTAGCGACGTTAAGGGCGGCCTGCTGGGCCGACCCGGCGGGGTCTGTGCCGTTGTTGGAGGGATAATTCTGGAACAGGTCGCAGGCGCCGGCCATTGCGGCGGCGTCGGCGGACGCCTGAGCGCGCCGCTGCTGCATGTACAGCATCCCGCCGTCCACGGAGATGGCCGTCACCCCGACGATAGCGACCAGGCAGAGGGCCACGAACATGGCGATGACGCCACGACGTACGCGGCTGTTGGCATTTGGCAGAAAGCGGATCATGAAAGTTCCTCCCGTAGGGCGCCGTAGTAGACCGGATAGTCAGTTGGTAATCGGCATCGACGACGTGCTGGTCAGGTTCAACGGACCGACTATGTACAGTTCCGGAAACCACTTGTAGCTGACCGTCACCGTCACCTGGCTGCCGGGCCAGTTGTCCGGCTTCCCCGGCTGGTTGATGACGTCTGGCCAGCTGGCCTGGTAGGACAGCAGGGAGGAGTCGAGCGACACGACGTTCGGGGAGATGGCGTTATCGTAGATAGCGGCCGTCCAGTCCGCGGACGTGCCGACGGGCAGCCCGGCGTCCTTGCGGTACTGGTGCCCGTGGGTGGAGGCATAGCGCGTGGCCTGGCGCGCCAGCGCGGCCACCTCGTCGTAACGGAACACGCCCATGGCGCCCACCACCAAGCCGAAAAGCAGGAAGAAGGTGACAGGCAGGATGAAGGCGCACTCCACTGCCGTGGTCGCGTCGCGCCCGCCGCGGGGATGAATTCGCATAAGGACAACTCCCAAAAGGATGGATTCGGACGACGCCGTGTGCGACGGCCGGTCGGCCGCGGTCACGGGAACGTGGGCGTGGCCGGCGCAATTTCCATGACGCACGACCGTGCCAGGGAGACGTTGCTGGGAACGCCCGGATAGCCGGTGATGGTATGGAACGTCCAGTTGACGGTTACCTGAACGTAACCGCCGCGGGACGGCTCGGTGGTCTGGGTGAACGGCCCGTTCGGGGAGCTGCCATAGTAAACGGTATAGGTCGGCGTGGGCGAGAGGTTGCCGGCGTCGCGCAGAATGGCGTCGTTGAGGTTCGCGTAGCCGTAGATGTCGTTATAGAGGTAGCTGTTGTTGGGGTAGTTGCTGGCGTAGTAGGCGCCGTTGCGGGCGCAGGTTTGGACCGTGACCGCCATGTAGAAGATGCGGGCGTAGTCCACGGCCACCACGAAGAGGAAGCAGAGGAACGGCAAGAGGACGGCGAGTTCGACGGCGGCCACGCCGCGGCGTGTACTACACTGCTTCGGGGATGGAGGCCGGCGCATGTTGTTCCCGTCCCACAAGGGAATGAAGGCGAATCGTTGCCCGTGTCACGCGACGCGGACCTGTAGGTGGAGGGGGGAGTGTCTACGGACGATCCGTAGAGGGGTTAATGGGAATCTAGGTCATGGCAGCGGAAGATGCAAATTCGCGGACAGATTTTTTCCGATTAGCCGCACTGCGCCCGCCAGCGTAACCAATGATCGACCAGCACCAGCGCGAGCATCGCCTCGCCCATCGGCACGAAACGCGGCAACAGACAGGGATCGTGTCGGCCGCGCGTTATGATCTCGGTCGGCTCGGCCGTGCGAGTCACCGTCGGCTGCGGTCGCGGCAGGCTGCTCGTCGGCTTCACCGCCACGCGGCACACGATCGGCTCGCCGCTGCTGATGCCGCCCAACATGCCGCCGTGACGGTTCGTGGCCGTGCCGATCTGGCGCGGCCTTTCTTCCTTCCGAATAAAGGCGTCGTTGTTCTGACTTCCGCGCATCGAGGCGACCGCGAAGCCGGCCCCGTACTCGAACGCCGTCACCGCCGGCAGCGATAAAAGCCCCTTGGCAAGGTCCGCTTTCAGCTTGTCGAAGACCGGTTCGCCCAGGCCCGCCGGTACGCCGGTCGCCCGCAGCTCGCACACGCCGCCGATGGAATCTTGGTCCTTGCGCACTTCCTCAATGAGCGAGATCATGCGCGCCGCCGCCGCCGGGTCGGGACAGCGCACCGGCGTTGCCTCAACTTGCTCCAATGTTACCATCGTCGGATCGGCAATGTCCGCGATCACGTCGCCAACTTGCTTGACGTAGCCGAGGACGTTGACGCCTACCTGTGCGAGCAACTTCTTGGCCACCGCCCCCGCCGCCACGCGACAGACGGTTTCGCGGGCACTGGAACGGCCGCCGCCGCGGTGGTCGCGCCGACCGTACTTGGCGTCGAACGTGAAATCGGCGTGTCCGGGACGATACTTATCCTTAATGTCGCCGTAATCGCCGCTGCGCTGGTCGCTGTTGCGGAAGAGAATGCCGATGGACGTACCGTCGGTGGCGCCCTCGAAGACGCCCGACCAGATTTCCGGTAGGTCTTCCTCTTTGCGCTGGGTGACGATCTTCGATTGGCCAGGACGACGCCGGCGCAGGTCGGGCAGGAGGTCGTCCACACTCAACGGCAAGCCGGGAGGGCAGCCGTCGATGATGAGGAGGTAGCCGGGGCCGTGGCTGACGCCGGCCGTGGTGACGCGGAACAGTTCGCCGAAGGAATTGCCTGGCATGACGTTAATTGTAGCAGGCCGCGAGGGACAGGGCTAAGAGTCTGTCCCACAAGGGGGTGTCGAACACGGCTGAAACAGCCGTGGCA
>DHJA01000106.1 GCA_002404095.1 Planctomycetaceae bacterium UBA4732
TCCTATAGGACCTATAAGACCTATTGGAAAACCGTTTTACTCCCTCGCCGAGAAGACCGTCCGGCCCTCGACGTTGACGCTGTCCACGATGCCGATGACGGCCGCGTCGATCGGCAGCTTTTCCGTCTCCGGCGTAAAGCGGGCGCTCGACCCCTGCGAAATCAGCACCATTTCGCCCTGGCCCGCGCCAACGGCGTCCACCACCACGAAGGTGCGGCCGGTGCCGACGAGACGGTCGCGCTGCTGCGGATCGACCCGCAACGGCTCGACGGTCAGCAATTTATGCCCCGTCATGGATGCGACCTTCTGCGTCGCCACGACCACGCCGGTGACCTTCGCCAGGAACATGAACGCCTCGCTCCGTTATTGCGCGTCCAGCAAGGCTTTCGCCTGCCGGGCCACGACCAATTCCTCATTCGTCGGCATGATCCATATCTGCACACGGCTGGCGTGGGCGTGGATCGCGGCTTCGCCCTTCGCGCCGTCGTTTTTCAGCCGGTCGAGAGCGATGCCGAACCAGTCCAGATTGGCGCACACCGCCTCGCGCATCCGCGACGAGTTTTCGCCGATGCCGCCGGTGAACACGATCGCGTCGGCGCCGCCGAGCAGCACGAGATAGGCGCCGAGATACTGCCGCACCGACGCGGTGAATACGTCGAGCGCCTGCTGCGACACCGGGCCGCCTTTGCGGGCGTCCTCTTCAATATCGCGAAGGTCGTTGTAACCGCTCAATCCCAGCAGGCCCGAACGGTTCGCCAGATCGTCCAGCAATTGTTCCAGCGTCTTATCCGTCGCCCGCATCAGAGCCGGCAGGGCGAACACATCGAAGTCGCCGACGCGGTTGTTTTGCGGCAGGCCGCTCTGCGGACTCATGCCGAGGCTGGTGGCCTGCGATTTTCCCTCTTTAATGGCGCACAAGGAGCTGCTGCCGCCGAGGTGACACGAAATGATCTTCGCGTCCGGCTTGTTCAGCAGCTGTGCCGTGCGTCCCGCAATGTAGCGATGACTGGCGCCGTGGAAACCCCAGCGACGGACGCCGTACTTCGTCGCCCATTCCAGCGGCACAGCGTACAGATACTCCGCCGGCGGAATCGACTCATGAAACCCCGTCTCGAACGCGGCGATCAACGGGATTTCAGGCAGTTCCCGCGACAGCAGCCGCATGGCCGCGATGTAGGGCGGGTTATGGGCCGGCGCCACGTCGGCATATGCTTCCATCGCTGACAATACCTTGTCATCGACGCGCTGTACGCCCGTCACGTCCTTAGCGTGGACGGCCTTGAAACCGATGGCCGCCAGCTCCGACGGGTCTTTCAAACAATGCCGCTTCGGGTCGGACAGCTGTTGCAAACAGAGCCGCACGGCCGCGGCGTGGTCGCGCGCCTCGACGGTCGCCTCGTCGCGGACGCCGCCGGCCTCGACGAAACAACGCGACTGGGCCGAGCCGATGCGCTCGACGCCGCCGCGCGCCAGCACACGCTCGTCCGCCATGTCGAAGAGGCGGTACTTGAAGCTGGTGCTGCCCAGATTGGCGACAAGTATTTTCATAATGGAAACTAACCGCCAAGACGCCAAGAACGCCAAGAAAGACAATTCAAAGTAAATCCGCCGTTCTTCTTGGCGTTCTTGGCGTCTTGGCGGTGAAATATCCTATTTCCCAAGAAACGTCTCGATCACGTCCCGTTCCGGGCGCGGGATGACATGCGCGCTGATCAGCTCGCCGTTGGCGCCGGCCGCCGCGGCGCCGGCGTCCACCGCCGCTCGCACCGAACCCACGTCGCCGCGCACGAACGTGGTCACGAACGCATTGCCGATTTGCACCTGGCCGGCCAGCGTAATGTTGGCCGCCTTGCACATCGCGTCGGTCGCCGCGATGGTCGCGATCAGGCCCTTCGTCTCGATCAGGCCCAACGCCTCGCCGTTGCCGTTACGACCGTTGTCGTGGTTGCTCGCCATTTATAAGGTCCTCTTTTGGGGTGTTTGTTCATATGCCGTTTACGCGCCAGCCGCGACGGCCGCTTGTTTTTTGCCCGCCAACGGCAGCATGGTGGCGAGGTCTTCGTGCGGCCTCGGAATGACCTGCACGCCGACCACTTCGCCGACGCGACCGGCCGCCGCGGCGCCGGCGTCGATGGCTGCCTTCACCGCCGCCACGTCGCCGACCACGAAGGCCGACACCAGACCACTGCCGATTTTCTGCCAACCGATCAAAGTCACGTTGGCCGCTTTCAACATGGCGTCGCTGGCCTCGACCAGCGGCACCAACCCCTTGGTCTCGATCACGCCAAGGGCTTCCAGGTGGTTGCCTGCCATTAAAAAGTCTCCCGTTGGTTAGGGCCGCGCTCCCCTTCGGGTCGCGGCTAAACGATTTACTTAAACAGTTCCAGTTTCGTGGCGCGCGGTAGGTTCACCGCGTTGCCCTCGTCCGTGTCCAGATGCACTTCCAGCTTCGCCGCCGGCGATACGCGACAAAGTAGGTCTTCCAAGACCGCTGAACAATCGCTCGCAATCCGCAGGTTCAGCCGGTCGCCGTCCTTGACGCCGTAGTACGCGGTGTCGGCCGGCCCCATGTGGACGTGCCGTTCGTGGCGGATCATGCCGCGCTCCAGGCGGATCATGCCGGCCGGCCCCATCAGGTAGGCGCCCGGCGAATCGCGGTGGTCGCCGCTCTTGCGCACCGGAATGTCCAGCCCCAACATCACAGCGTCCGTAAACGCCAGCTCGACCTGGCTGTGATCGCGGCACGGCCCCAGGATGCGCACATTCGTAAGCATCCGGTGGCGTGGGCCGATCACTGTCACCGCCTCCTCGGCCGCGAAGAAACCGTCCTGATAGAGCGCTTTGAACGGCGTCAGCGTCCGGCCTTTGCCGAAGAGCCGTTCGAGGTCTTCCTGCGTGACGTGGCAGTGCCGCGCCGAGACATTGACCACCAGCTTGTTGGGGGCGGCGGCCTTGCCGTTGTCGGTGTGATAGCCGTTCGTCGTCTGGCCTCGGATGGCCTCGCGCACCAAACGCTCCACCAGTGAGCGGTCCAGCGTGGCCGTACTCATAACTGCTGCTCCTCCGTCGTCTCGTCGGCCACGATCAGCCGGACTTCGCTTTGTTCCAGAAGCCGCCGCTGGTCCGATGACAAGCCATTGTCAGTGATGAACGTATCCACGGCGGCGAAGTCGCACAGAAACGCCAGCGCCGGCCGGCCGATTTTCGTATGGTCCGCGACGACGACCACTTCGTCGGCCGAGCGCAACATCTGCCGTTCGGTCTCGACCAGCAGCAGGTTGCTGTTGAACAGCCCCTTGGCCGTCACGCCGCCGATGCTCAGGACGGCCTGGTGGACGTGAATCTCGTCCAGCATTCGCACCGTCAGCGGGCCGAGGGCGACGCCCGTTTTCGGATAAACGTAGCCGCCGAGGATCACGAGGTCCGTCTCGTGGCTGTTGGCGAACAGGGCCGCGATGGGCAGGCTGTTCGTCACGATCTGCATCGGCCTTCCGACGAGCAGCCGGGCCACTTCGAGCGTCGTCGTACCGCCATCGAGCAGCACGGCGTCGCCGTCGCGCATCCGGGCGACAGCCGCCTTCGCCACCGCCTGTTTTTCGTCGCGCTGCGCCGCCGCCCGTTCTTCGAGGGCCGGCAGGGTCGCACTGTCGCCGACGTAGATCGCGCCGCCGTGGGTTCGCCGCAACGCTCCTTGTTGATGCCAGTAATCGAGATCGCGGCGCAACGTCGATTCCGACGCCTGAACCGCCTGGGCCAAGTCCGTCAGGGCGATGAAGCCGCGCTCACTCACCAGATCAAGTACCCGCTGCCGACGTTTTTCGACGAGCACGGCTTCCACCTGCCAGAACTTGAGAGAAATCTTTCACTCCATGATTGATTATGCTAATTTATGACAGCATAGTCAACCGTTGTCAAGCACTTCCCGTCACATTTTACCTCGGCGGTACATTTTCACAGGAATTTCGTCGTCGGGAATTGATTGCGACCGCTCGGCAGGATGGGTATAGTGACCATGAGGTGGGAAAAAGCCAGACCTTTATTGGAGAGGAGGAAACGCAATGGAAACGAAGTTTCTGGATATACCTTGGATCGATCCGAATTTCGACGAAAATTGTCGCCACATCGCTCAAGAAGAGTTGGACAAATATGCTGGTCGCCACGTCGCTTACAGCTGTGATGGCACGCGCATTGTCGCCAGTGGAATCGGCTACGATGAATTAGTGCGGAACATTGAGGCCGCCGGCTTCGACCCTAGCCGTGTGGTGTGGGATTATGTGGACTCTGGCGAGGAAAGCAATCTTTAATGAGCATGAAGTTTCCCTACCAACCCATTAAGTTAAATAAGGCGGCTTGGACCTTGCGCGGCAGGTTCGACCGTCCTCAACCCCTGCTAACGGCGGCTGTGATCGGCCCTTCAACAGGAGTTACAGTCCCCCAGCTGGGCCTACTGGATACCGGCTCCGACGATACTGTGTTTCCTGAACGATTGGCCGCGCAAATAGGCGTCGATCTCACCAACGCCCCGACCGGAGGAGCCTCCGGCGTCGGCGGCGGAACGGCGCTCCTCCGTTACGCGGAAGTTATCTTGCGCCTCTCCGACGGCCGCGAACACCGGCAATGGACGGCTCGCGTCGGCTTTACTTCCGCGCCCTTACGGCGTCCGCTGTTCGGCTTCGCCGGCTTCCTGCAATTCTTTACCGCTTCCTTTCACGGCGACCGCGAGGAAGTGGAACTCACGATCAACGGACTTTATCAAGGGACGTGATTACACCATGACGATGATGCAAAAGCGAACGGGCGTCATCGGCTGGCTTCCAATTCCGCCGCCAATCGGGTAACGTGGGGACGCCCCAATGGAAGAAGGGGGGGTGAAGACCATGTTCCTAAAGCAATGGCTGATCGCAGCGGTAGTCCTAGCGTCCGTTCTCGCCGTCTACGGAGCGGCGATCCTGAACTCCGGATTGCGTGCGGAGGACAGGAAGGCGGCTGAGTCGCATCCGCCCGAGGAAGGGCCAGCGCCACAGGCCGAGGCGCGCAGAGACGAGTTGGATAAACGGCTGTTAGGCAAGCAAATCCTGTTTTTTGACGCGACAGTTAAGGAGGGCGACCCGACGGACCCGACCACCCAGACCCCCGGCGCAACCTATCTCAATTGCCGCGACTCCTACACTTACTTCGTGGAAGCCATCCCGGATGAGTGGCGCAGCGGCATTTCTCGTCTTTCGGCGAAGTCGCCTTTGAAATACCGGAAGGTTTTCCACGGACTGAGGGTCGTTTATGATGAAAAAGGTAGACTTTATAGGATCGAGAATTACTACGCAGGCGACCTCCACGGCCAGTTGGTCGCTTTCCGGGATGGCAAACGCTGGTACGAGATCACTTACCGATACGGAAATCGGGACGGCGTATCGCGCAACTACACTCCGGCGGGCAAACTACTCTTGGAGGAGGAGTTCCGTGAGGAGAAGCGGGTGAGCAGTCGCGATTTTCACGACAACGGACAGCCGGACACATGGGCCGTCTCCGGCGTCATTCGGGATAAGCGCGACGAAGAAGGAAGGCCCGTCCCGCACAGGTAATCCGGCGACATGAAAACGCCGCTTTGCCCGCGATTGATTGCGACCTTCCGGGGAGACGGGTATAGTGACGTTAGGTGAGGAAAAGGCGAGCTTTCACCGAACGGGAGGAAATGCTGTGGAAACGGACTCTGTCGATTATAAGTGGACCCACCCGAATTTCTACGAGAATAGGCGGCATATTTCCCCTGAAGAGCAGGAGAAGTATGCAGGGCGCCATGTCGCGTTTAGTTGGGATGGTACGCACATTGTCGCTAGTGGGGCCGATTTTGAGGAATTGGATAGGAACGTGACGGCGGCGGGCCTCGATCCTAGCCGTATCGTCTGGGGCTATATGGACGACCCGAATGTGAGCAACCTGTAATGAGCCTGCGCTTCCCTTACACAGCGATAAAGATCCAAAAAGCGGCCTGGACCCTTGGGGGAAGGCAGGATCGCCCTTACCCTATACTTCTGGCAGGAGTGATTGGGCCGACTCGCACGTTTCCTGTGGAAGGTCTGCTGGATACAGGCTCAGACGACACAGTGTTTCCCGAAAGAGTGGCCGCACGCATAGGCGTCGATCTCACCCATGCGCCGACCGGAGGAGCCTCCGGCGTCGGCGGCGGAACGGCGCTCCTCCGTTATGCGGAGGTTGTCTTGCGCCTCTCCGACGGCCGCGAACACCGGCAATGGACGGCTCGCGTCGGCTTTACCTCCGCACCCTTGAAGCGTCCGCTGTTCGGTTTCGCCGGCTTCCTGCAATACTTTACCGCTTCCTTCCACGGCGACCGCGAGGAAGTGGAACTCACGATCAACCGCCTTTATCAAGGGACGTAAAACCTATAGCTCCTATAGGACGATATTCACCAACTTCTTCGGAACCACGATCACCTTGCGCGGCTCCTTACCGGCCAGCAGCTCGCGCACCTTCGGATCGGCCAACGCCAGCGCCTTCAGCGTCGCCTCGTCCACGTCGGCCGGGACCGTCAACCGTAGACGCACTTTACCATTGATCTGCACCGGCACCTCAATCGAATCCTCCTTCACCAACGCCGGATCGAACGTCGGCCACGGTTCGTAAGCCAGCGTATCCTTATGGCCCAGAATGCGCCAAAGCTCCTCCGCCAGATGCGGCGCGAACGGACCCAGCAGCAGCACGAACGGTTCCAACGCCGACCGCGGCCGCACCGCCAACGGCGTCAGGTGATTAGTAAATTCCATCATCGCCGCGATGGCCGTGTTGAAACGCATTCCGTCAAGGTCGCCGGTCACTTTCTGAATCGTCTGATGCAATTTCCGCAGCGTCTCGCGCTCCGGCGGCGCGTCCTTCACCGAATCCGCCAGTCGCGCGTCTTCCTCCGAGCGCTCGTCGATGAATAAGCGCCATACGCGACCCAAAAAGCGATAGACGCCTTCCACGCCGCGCATACTCCACGGCTTCGTCGCCTCCAACGGCCCCATGAACATTTCGTACAACCGCAGACTATCGGCGCCGTATTGGTTTACCACTTCGTCGGGGTTGATGACGTTGCCGCGGCTCTTCGACATCTTGTAAGCGCGGGCCTCGACGCGGATCGCCGGGTTTTCCTTTAACACGAACGAATCGCCCTGCTTGATGACTTGGTCTTCTCTAAGCGGCGGGCCGTCAGTGTTGGGGATGGTGTACTCCATCTCGCCCAGGATCATGCCCTGGTTGACCAGCTTCTGAAACGGCTCGGCGTTATGGACATGGCCGCGGTCATATAGCACCTTATGCCAGAAACGCGAGTACAATAGGTGCAATACCGCATGTTCAGCTCCGCCAACGTAGAGATCGACCGGCATCCCATATTTCTCTTTTTGCGGATCGCAAAACGCCTTATCATTGTGCGGATCGAGGTAGCGCAGGTAGTACCAGCACGACCCCGCCCACTGCGGCATGGTGTTCGTCTCGCGGCGATAACGCTTGCCGTTTCGCGTCACATACAGCCAGTCGGTCGCCTTGCCGAGCGGCGGTTCCGGCCGGCCCGACGGCTTATAATCCTCCAGGTCCGGCAGACACAGCGGCAATTCCTCCGGCGACAACGGCTCGACCACGCCGGTCGGCTTGCCGTCGGCGTCGATCTCGTGAAGTAGCGGGAACGGCTCGCCCCAGTAGCGCTGCCGACTGAACAGCCAGTCGCGCAGCTTGTAATTGACCTTGTCGGCGCCGAGGCCGCTTTCCGCAAGCCAAGCCGTGATCCGTTTCTTGAACTCCGGCGTCGGTAGGCCGTCGAACTGGCCGGAGTTCACGGCCACGCCTTCCTCGGTGTACGGTTCCAAGTCGTTCAAGGCGCCGCCGCCGGTCTTCTTCAACCATTCGTCCGGCGGGCGCACGACGGTCTTGATCGGCAGATTAAATTGCTTGGCAAACTCGAAGTCGCGCTCATCGTGGCCCGGCACGGCCATGATGGCGCCGGTGCCGTAAGTTGCCAGCACATAATCGGCAATCCAGATCGGAATACGCTCTTGATTGACAGGATTAACGGCGTAGGCGCCGGTGAAGACGCCGGTTTTTGTCTTGGCTAGTTCGGTGCGCTCCAGGTCGCTCTTGCGTGCGGCCTCCTCTTTGTACGCCTTCACCGCCGCCCGCTGCTCCGGTATGGTGATATGCTCAACTAGCGCGTGTTCTGGAGACAGCACCATATACGTTGCACCGAAGAGGGTGTCCGGGCGGGTGGTGAAGACGCGGACGGTCGCGCTCCCCTTCGGGTCGCGGCTAAACGGTAGCGTGAAATCGACCTCCGCCCCTTCGCTGCGGCCGATCCAGTTGCGCTGCATTCCCTTGATTGCTTCCGACCAATCGACTTGGGCCAAGTCGTCAAGCAGCCGCTCCGCGTAAGCCGTGATGCGCAGCATCCACTGGCGCAGCGGCATTCGCACCACCGGATGACCACCTACCTCGGATTTGCCGTCTTGCACCTCCTCGTTCGCCAGCACCGTGCCCAGCGCGGGACACCAGTTCACCGGAGCCTCAATCTGGTATGCCAGCCTTTTGCTATCCCGGTAAGCGTTAACCTCCACGTCCTTCGGTATCGGCAGCTCCGCGATGGGCCGGCCGCGCTTCTGTTCAGCGTCATACCAGGTGTCATATATCTGGAGAAAAATCCACTGCGTCCAGCGGAAATACTTCGGATCGGTCGTATCGACTTCTCGGTCCCAGTCGTAGCTGAAGCCGAGCATCTGAATCTGCCGGCGGAAATTGGCGATGTTCTCCTGCGTGTTGACGCTGGGGTGAACGCCGGTTTTGATCGCGTGTTGTTCGGCCGGCAGACCGAAGGCGTCCCAGCCCATCGGGTGCAAGACGTTGAAGCCGCGCATGCGCCGGTAACGCGCCAGAATGTCGGTGGCGGTGTATCCCTCGGGATGGCCGACGTGCAGACCGGCGCCGCTCGGATAGGGGAACATGTCGAGGATGTAGTATTTCGGCTTATCGGAGAGGTCCGGCGTGCGAAAGGTCTTATGTTCCAGCCAGTATTTCTGCCAACGCGGCTCGATCACCTTGGGGTTGTAACTCGGCATGTCGCCCGTCCGTCTACGAGAAATCGAGGAATCCCGGCAAGCGGTTATCCTACGGAATGATCGGGTATACTGGAGGGAAGGGAAATGATCCTAAAGGAGGTTGCCATGAAGCTGTGGCCCTGGAAATATCTCGAACGGCATCCGCAATCTCATTACACGCAGCTTTTCGTCAAGGGCACGCGCATGCGCGCTCTGTCGATTTACAGCATGTTGGTGGACGTCGATCCAGGCGACGAGACGACGCCGGAACAGATAGCCGCGGACATCCATGTGCCGGTCGAGGCGGTGCGCGAAGCCATCGCCTACGTCGAGGCCGATCCACCGGAAATCCGCGCGGATCATCAGAGGGAGACGGAACATTTTCAAGCCTGGGGCGTGTTGGACGCCGAAGGCAACTATCTCCGCGGCGACCTTCCCAAGCCGTGCCCGCAATGGCCGACCCCGACGTCGCCGCAGGACAGACTGGAACATATCATCGCTCAAGCGAAACTCTTGGATGGCGCCATGACGCAGGGCGCCTGGAAATATCTCGAACCCCATCCCATGTCGAATTATGAACAACTTTTCATCATCGGCACGCGCCTCCGCGCGGAGGTGATTTACGCCCAGGTGACCGACGTCGATCCGGCTGACGCTCCGACGCCGGAGGAAGTCGCCGAGTCCATGAACTTGCCCGTCGAGGCGGTGCGCGAGGCAATCGCCTACTGCGAATCGGAGCCGCCGGGGCTGCTTGAGGATCATCGAAGGCAAAGGGAGGATTTGCAAGCAAGAGGCTTGATGGATGCCGAGGGCAACTACATTCGTCCACCCGGCCGCCTTTCGCCAGAGGAAGAGGAGCGGCTCGGCCTCAACGATTAATGAAACTCTACCGCAACGCGCCGCTTCATTTCTTCGGCTCCGCCTTGGCCGCTTGCGGTTTCGCGGGATCGCCCTTCTCCTCCTTTAACCGTCGCTCTTGTTCCTCCGTCTCCAACAGGCGGGCGCGCTCCCGCGAGGTCACGTAGTAGACGTTTCCCAGGCGCACGAGCTTCAGGTCGGCCATTTCCGCCAGCAGCACAACGGCCGTGTCCAGCGGTACGCCCGTCAGTTCCGCCGTGATCTTCGTTTCAGCCGCTTCCCCGAGACGGCTGGCCAGGATCACATTGCTCCCGGTCGTGTGCCCCAACTCCGCCAGCGCTTCCGGGAGGGGAACCTTGTCGAAGACCGCGTAGACAAGCGACGAAGGGTTCGTTGCTTTCCGTCCTGGGAAGAACTCGTCCCGGTACGCCCGTTGCGTGGTGATTTCGACGCCGTCTGGGCGGATGACGTATCTGAGTTGGTTGTCGGCCGCGTCCGTCGGATATTTCGCTAGCAAAAGTTCAATAACTTGCCGTCGCGGAACGGCCCGTAAGGGATCCACTTTCTCAATTGTCGTCTTGTGAATGTCGCCGCCCTCATTCTGTTTGTCGAAGGCAGGTGCGCTAACCTTCCAGGGAATATCGCTTCTGGCGAGCAGATCATTCAGCGCCTTATCCAGCGTGGTATCGATGTCCAACGAATAATCGATCGGCTCGTCCAGCTTCTTCCGGATGTCCACGGCGCGCTGCGCGGCTGTTTGCTTGGCTATGACGGAAGGCGCGGCTTGCTTGGTCGGCGGCTGGACGCCGTCCACAGGTTTGCTGGGCGCCGACTCTTTGCCCACTTCGATTTCCACCGGCTGGCTTATGGGCCGCAGAGGCGACACCCCAGCATCGGAAGCATCGGAGCTGAAAGCGACGCGCACCGTATGTTTGCCGGTGGGAACCTGCAATCGCTCGTCCTTATCGCCGATCAACTCGCCCCGCTCGCGGCCTGGTCCTTTGAGAACCCAAGAGGCCGCTAGAGACACGGCCACACAGTCATCGACTTCCTCGCCCGGTTGTATCGCACTTGACACGCGATCCATCGCGATGCGTCCGGCGTAGACGTACCACTTGCCGTCGAGTTCGATTTCGCAAAACATGGGCAAGCGGCCGAGGGAGAATCCGTGTTTTCCTTGATTTCGCAGGTCCAGCGAAAACACTGGCGTTTCACCGACATTCCAGGAGGTTCTGGCCGGCCGAAGTCGAGCCTGCACGCCGTCCACCGCCTCGCCCCAGGCCGATTCCTTGCCTACCTCAATCTCGACGGAGCCGCTCACAGGCCGGATCGGCGACTTCTCTCCAAGGACTCCCACTAACGGAAAGGCAATCCGCAAAGTATGCTTGCCAGGCGGCAGCAACAAGTGATCCTTGGGGCCGAGAACCGGGCCGGGCGACTTATTCACCCAGTGCTCGTCCGGCGAAACCTTCGCCCAATCGTCGATTTGCTTGCCGGGTTCGAGCGGAGTATCGGCGGCTTTAATGTTGACGGGGCTGCCGTAGAGATACCAAATCCCGTCCAGCTCGATTTCGCAATCGAAGGGGATGCGCAGACCGTGCGGCGTTTGCTTGCCGTGATTGCGCAGGTCGAGGCTAAAGGCCGGCGCCTCGCCCTCCTTCCAGACGGCTCGCGAGCTACGCAGGCGGGCTTGAACGCCGTCCACCGTATCGCCCCAGGCGGACTCCCGGCCCACTTCGATTTCCACGGGATTGCTCACGGGCCTCATACCGGCATCGGCGGGAACTCCGAAGTTTGGCGCCAACGCGCTCCGCTCAAACACATAGGCGACGCGCACCGTGTGCTTGCCTGCCGAAACCTGCAAAGCTTCCCCTTTGTCGTCTATCGGGTCGCCCGGTTTGCGGGCCGGAGTCTTGCGAGTCCAGGGAACAGCGAGGGACACGGACGCCCAGTAATCGATCTGCTTACCGGGCGGCAACATAGAGATTTTGCAATCCACATTGCCGGTGCGGTACTCATACCACTTGCCGTCAAGCTCAAGCTCGCAGAACTGGACCCCACGGCAGCCGCTTGGCGTTCGTCGCCCCCGGTTCCGCAGGTCCAGGGCGAACTCCGGCGTCTGGCCGTCGTTCCAGGCAGTCTTGCTCGTCCGCAGCCGGGCCTGCACGCCGTCTACAGCCTCACCCCACTCCGGTTCCTCCTTTTTAACATCCTCTTTATCCACATTTCTTTCCTTGGGTTGGACAGAGACAACGGGCGGCGCTTTCGGCACCGGCTTGGGATCCGCCGCCGGGGCGCAATATGCCGCAGTGCCGGCCCCGGCGACAAATACGGCAACCATCGCCAGCAAGGCGGCGCCGGTCGAGAGTTTGCTAAGTAACATCGCTTTAACCACTCCTTCCGCAAGGGAGGCGACTCGAACCGAGACCACGCCGGCGACGACCGCCTGACCCGCTGCAACCAGAGATACGGCCTTGACCGTGGAAGCCAAAAGCGTCGGCGGTACGACCGCTGCGGCCGTCGTCAGCGCACCGGCCGACAGCGCCAGGCCAGGGCGGCCAAGACGCTTCGCCAACATTCGCCGCCCCGTCGCCAACCGGCTCGACAGCGTGCCTTCGGGTATGCCAAGTTGCCGGGCCGCTTCCTTCCGCGGCCGGCCTTCCAGTTCGCACAGCACGATCGCCGCGCGGTACTTGTCGGGAAGGCGATTCAGTTCCTGATCCAGCAACGGCAATAGTTCGCTCCAACCGGCGTCCACATCGGCTTGGGGTTGCGACATCTCCGCCGCCCGCCTCTCTTTTGCCCGGCGCCGCGCGTCGGTGGTCCGCGCCTTGAGGGCCGTCCGGTAGGCCACGCCATACAACCAGTTGCCGACCTGTTGGCGCGCCCGGATCGACGCCGCTTTGCGCACAAAAACGAGGAAAGAAGCCTGAAATGCGTCCTCGGCGTCCTGCTCGTTGCTCAGGACGCGCCGGCAGACGGACCAGACCATTGAACCGTGCCGACGGATCAACGCTTCGAGGGCGGCGCCGTCGCGCCGCGCGACGAAATGGGTCATAAGTTCCGCATCCGTCAGCCCGGCGCCGTCGCGGGCGAGTACGGCTTGGCGAAGCTGCTGGAAGACCTGAGAATGTCGGCCGGTCGTCATGGGGATGACTTTCCTGAGCGGAGCGGACCTCGCTCCTAACCCACTATACTGCCCGCAAGAGGGCTTGCGCGTCGATGGGTTTTCAGAATAGAATGAAAAGAAGCGACGTCACAAGCGAAACTCTAGGAGGTTGCCATGAACCAGACGCAGTGGAAATATCTCGAAGCGCATCCAGGGTCTTCTTACAAGCAACTCTTCCTCAAGGGCACGCGCCTCCGGGCCGAGATCATTGCCGGTGAGATGGAAGACGGCGAGCCGGACAACCCGGTGACGCCGGAGGAGATCGCCGCCTACAGGGATTTGCCCATCGAGGCGGTGCGCGAAGCCATTGCCTACTGCGAATCCGACCCGCCGGAGATCGAGGAAGACCACCGGAGAGATAGGGAACATATGCAAGAGCTCGGCGTGATTGACGCTGAGGGCAACTACCTTCGCGGCACCTTGCCCTACCCGTATCCAGAGAGGCCGAGCGAAAAATGAAAATCTATCTGGACGATGATTGCGTCGCAGGCAGGCTGATTCCCGCGCTGCGGCAGGCAGGACACGACGTTCGGACGCCGGCCGAGGCAGGTTTGGCCGGCGCTCATGACGCGCTTCACTTGTGGCAAGCGATTCGAGAGGGCCGTTCCCTCCTGTCGCGGAACTATACGGATTTCGAGCCAATCAACTTACTTGTCCAGGAATCCAAAGGCCGGCATTCCGGCATTCTTATGATTCGTCATGACGACCCGAAAAAACGCAGAATGAAGTCGCACGATATTGTTCGCGCCCTCCGTAAATTGGAAACGGCCGGTGCGCCGATCGCGAACGAATACATCGTGCTGAATCATTGGCAGTGACGCCGTCCGTGGCATCCGCGGCCTTACTTCTTGGCGTCCGCCTTGTCCAGCAACGCCTGCACGTCGGCCCAGAGCTTGCGACTCGCCTCCTGTTCGTCGGTCGGCAGCTTGGCCAGCTCCGCCGCGTCGCGCAGGCCGGACAAGTCCGTGTCCTGTTGCCAGTGTCGCAACCTTTCTACGGCCATCTTTCGCTCCTCCGGCTTATCGCTTGTCAGCCGCTTCCCCCACAGATCGAGGTCGGCTCGTAGCCATGCAAGCGCCTGGCGGCGTAGTTCCGCTTTTTTCGTCTCGTCCGGCGGCGGGTCGTCCTTGCTCTGGCCGGCGGCGGCCAACGCCGCGTAACAGGCGGCGTTGTAGCGGTTTCCCGTATTCAGATCGTCGGCCAGCTTCGGGTCGTCGGCGAAGGCGTCTGCGTACATCCGGGAGTTGGCGAAGAATAGCTTTTTGATTTTGCACAAGCGGACCATCATGCGCAATTCGTCATTCGTCCGGGGCTTGAACTCGCCCTTTTGCAAGGCGGGCAGCTTGTCCTGCAGGGCGGCCATCCCTTCGGCTTCGGCGAGGATAAAGCGGATCGTAGCGTTCTTGGGGTTGAGTTCGACGGCCTTTCTGTAACAGGCGGCCGCCCCGGCCCAGTCCCCCTGGTTGTACAGAATGCTACCGAGGCTGACGTGGGCTGGGCCGGACTTAGGGTCCAGTCCGATGGCCTTCTTTTAGCAGGCGGCGGCCCCCTCCCGGTCCCCCTGAGCGCCCAGCACGACGCCGAGGTTAATGTAGGCAGGCGCGTTGTCCGGCCGCAGGGCGATTGCCGCCCAAAAAACGCCTGCCGCCTCGTCCAGCGTCGCCGGGTTTTGATGAGACTGGTTCTCCAGGCTGTACCCCAAGTCGTAGTGGACCCAGAAGTCCGTCGGGTGCTGGCGCCGCGCCTGACGCAACAGAGTTGCCGCCGCCACCGGCGCCCCGCCACGCCTCAAGGCAACGGCCAAGATAACCGCGCTCACCGCGGACAGTTCCTGGCCCCGCGCCTCCACGGCAACGCGCTTTAGCGCGCCCACATCGCCCGCCGATGCCGCCACCCGGTAACGCCGGCGCCAGGCGTCGTCGTCCGCCCTGTCGGCAACGCCCCGGAGCCACGCTGCCTCCGGGCCGGCGACGCCCCGGAGCCGCGCCAGTTCCGGGCCGCCGACGCAAGTGGCCCAGTCGTCCAACGCCACGATCAGCGCCAGCCGAACCGCCGGCCGCTCGGCGCGGATCACCGCCGCCGCCTGCCCTTCCGCTCCCTCCGTTCGCACCCCGTAAGCCTCCAGCGCCGCCGCGTAGGACCGGGCCTCCTTGTCGAAATCGCTTCCCTCCCAGGTGGCGCGAAAGGCGCGTGTATGATCCAGGTCATTCAGCAGCTGGGCTTCCCGCTCCGCGCGCTCCAGACCCGCCTCCACCTCCGCACGCCGCGCCGCCAGCCGGCCCCGCGCCTCATTCCCCGCGTCCGCTTCCAGCGCCCGTCCCGCTTCTTCCACGGAACCCAACGCCTGCCGCCACAACGCCGCCGCCCGCCCCGCCGTCTCCGGCGTCTCCGGCTCAACGTCCCCCACCCGATCCGCCGCCTTTGGCCTGCTCCCCCGCTTGGTCGGCCTGGCCCAGCGCCACGTCCGCCGCCCGCTCCGCCGTCGCCCGCCGCGTCGCCCGCTCCCACGTCCACCAACCCCAGCCGCCGCCCACCACCAACGCCGTCAACAACACCGAGGCCGCCAGTGCCAACGCCACCCGCCGCCGTTTGCGCTCCTCGATGGCCTTCACCCTCGCCTCGCCGTTGGCCACCTCCGCTTGTCGCAGCCGCCGCTCCACCGACTCCCGGTACCCTGTCACCGCCGCCGCCACTTCACGGGCGTCGCACGGCCGCTCTGCCGGCGCCGGCGCTAAACAACGCTTCGCCAGCGCGATCAATTCCGCGTCGGCCCCGCTGCCGTCCAGCCGGGTGAAGGCGTCGGCCAAGTCCGCCCGCGACGCCCGTTGCTGAGCCGCCGCGCCTGGACCAGCGAACGGCGGCCGGCCCGTCAGCACCGCGCACAGGATCGCGCCCAGGCCGAACACGTCCGAACGTTCGTCCACCTTGTCGGTCTCGCCGCGGGCCTGCTCCGGCGCCATGTACGCCGGCGTCCCCAACACCGTCCCCGCCCGCGTGTCCGAGCCGCCTTGTCCCGTGTCTGAACCTTCGCCGCAAGGCGTCTGGATTCCCGAAACCTCCGCCGATGGGTCCAGCCGTTCCCCGTCCGCCGCCCCATCGCGCGTCAGCACCTTGGCCAAGCCCCAATCCATCACTTGCACCTCGCCGAAAGCGCCGACCATGATGTTGGCCGGCTTCAGGTCGCGGTGAATCACGTCCTTGCTGTGAGCGTAGGCCAATGTCTGGCAGACCTGCTCGAACACCGCCAGGAATCGCATGCGGTCGGCGGCGGGGTCCGCGCGCTCGGCGAGTAGAGCCGTCAGAGTGCGGCCCTTGATGAGTTTCATGGCAAAGTACGGCCGGCCGTCGGGCATCCGGCCCAGGGAGTAGACCGGCACAACGCCGGGGTGCTGGAGCCGGCCGGCGATGCGCGCCTCCTCCAGGAAACGCCGCGTCGACTCGGGGCGGCAGCGATGATCCTCTAGCAGCACTTTGACCGCCACGTCGCGGCCGATGTCGGCGTCGCGCGCCCTAAAGATCGCGCCCATGCCGCCGCGGGCGATCTCTTCCAGCAGCTCAAGATGGGCGGTGTTTGTGGGGTTGTGGTCCGGCGCGCGATGCCGCTGAACCGTCAGCGAAATCATGTCGCGGAGCTTCATCGACGGTCTGGTTCGGGTCGGCGGGCTGGTTCATGGAGACTCCTGTGTGAGATAGGCTGATCCTACCACGGTAGGAGACATAACCCAAAGAGTTTCGGGCGCGTCACGCCGTCAATAGCGCCCCCGCCGCCCGACATAGTTCCTTCGCCTCCGCCGCCCACGGCGCCTCGGCGATGACGCGCACAATCGGCTCGGTGTTGCTCGGCCGCACATGCAGCCAACGGTCGGCCCAGTCCAGCCGCAGCCCGTCCGTCCGATCCGCCCGCGCCTCCGGCCAGCGCTTCGTCAGCGCCTCGAACAACTCTGGCAGCCGCTCCCGTTCCACGGTATATTTGTCTTTGACGATGTGATAAGTCGGCAATTCCGCGACCAGCTCGCTTAGCTTCTTTCCCGTCTCGGCCATCAGGTTCAGGATCAGGCCCATGCCGATGAATGGGTCGCGCACCAAGCCGACGCGCGGGTCGATCACGCCGCCGTTGCCCTCGCCGCCGAACACGGCCCCGACTTCCAGCATTTTGTCCGCGACGTTCGCCTCGCCCACCGCCGAGCGGTGGAACGCACAGCCGAACCGCGTCGCCACGTCCTCCACCACGCGCGACGTGGACATATTCACCACCACCGGGCCGCGTTCCCGGCTCAGACGGAACCGCGCGGCCAGGGCCAGCGTCAATTCCTCTCCGATATAGCGGCCGTTCTCGTCGATCAGCGCGAGACGGTCGGAATCGGGATCAAGCGCGAAGCCGATGTGGGCGCCGTGAACGCGGACGAGCGGGCCAACTTCGCGGAGATTGGCCTCCGTCGGCTCCGGTTCGTGCAGGAAGGCGCCGTCCGCGTCGCAGCCGTGGCAGACCGTTTCGACGCCAAGCGATGCCAAAACCGCGAAACCCAAGGGACCGCCGGCCCCGCCATTGGCGTCGAGGAACGCGCTCAATCCCGCCGCTCGAATCGCTTCCACATCCACCAACTGCAACACGCGCTCGCGATGGTCGTCTTCCGCCTTGTGATAGTCTTGTACTCCGCCAATCTTGTTCCACGGCACGAGCGCGGCGGCGCCGGTCTCGAAAAGAGTTTGCACCTTCCGGCCTTCAACTGCGCTGAGAACGCGACCGTCGGGTCCGAACAACTTGAAGCCGTTCCACTCGGCCGGATTGTGCGAGGCGGTGATCTGCACACCGCCAGCCGCTTGCAGAGTACGCACGGCCAGTCCGACCGTCGGCGTGGGAGCGACGGTCAGGTCGTGGACTTCGCAGCCGGCGGCGGTCAGGCCGGCCAGGATGGCATGGCGCAACATCGCGCCGCTGGGCCGGCCGTCGCGGCCTACCACGACCGGGCCGCCGTTGACGTAGGCGCCGAGCGCCGAGGCGAAGGCCAACGCATCCGCCGGCGTCAGGGATCGGCCGATCGCGCCGCGAATCCCCGACACGCTTACAATCAGGCCGTTTGCCGTACTCATAGTCGCCTCCTTCCCGACCATCGTATGCCGGGCGGTTCGGGGTGTCCGGGGAAGGCGTGGGGAAGGGCCGTGGCGTTGCTCACGGGAAGGAAGCGAGTGTGCGGATGAAGGGGAAGGTGGGCCGCAAAGCACGGACCATAGTAGTGTCTGCGGTCACCAACTCGCATTGCTCCTGGTCCGCGAGAGCGACGTAGATGCAGTCGTACACTCCAACCCGCATGGTAGAGGAAATGTCGATCGCACGAAGGAGGAAGGGCTGGAATGGGAAGCTACGCGGCGGAGTCGTCAGGATATCCACGAACAGAGTCCGAGCCTGCCCGATAGCGATGCGCCCCTGTCTCTCGGCTCGTGTCAGAGCATGGGAGGCTTCTACCGTGAAGATTTCAGGTGAAATCAGATCGTGGAATGAATTTCGGAGATTGTCGCGGAGCCTGAGGGCCCTGTCCGAATCGGGTTCAGCGAGCACCCATTTGACCATCACCGACGAGTCCATGACGTACTTCATGGGAGCGGGCCGCGCAACTCGCGGATGGCGGGAACGGCGATGTCCACAAGCCCATGCCTCCGGAAGACCTCTTCACGGATCCGACGGCCGCCCTCCTGAACCCGATATACGACCTCGGGATCGACGAGAGTTCCGGTAAGGAACGCTTGCATGACCGCCTCTTCGTCGGCCTGAACGGAGGGATCGAGAGATTGATCAGTGAGGGAGCTGTAACGCATCATGAGAGTATTTTCCCAGCAGGGAACATTCTGTCAATAGTCGCTTGAAAACGCGACAAGGGGGATATCGCAAATGTACGACATCCCATTTTCCGCACCCGATTTCTCTCCCGGTGTCCCGGCATCGGCGGTCCCTAATCAATCCTTGATACCGAAGTGCTGCTTCAGCCGGTCGGTCGTGTACGGCCATTTGGCGTCACGAGGCGCGGCGACGCAGTTCTGATTGCCGAATAAGCCTGGCTCGCGCACAGCCTGGGACAGCGGAACCGATTTGATCCAGCGAACTCGCGCTACATACTCGCTCAGGTCCGCGTCGGCGGCTTACTCGCCCATATCCTTGCAGGCAATTCCCGCTTGAAGAAGCGGGACCGTCTCGCCTTTCTCGTTCTTGACCACGAAATCCTTCACCCGCACGGCGGCGTCCTCAACGATGCCGGCGCCGACGTAGCCCTTTTGGGGCGCATAGACCCAGATTCGGTTGCCTGGCTTTAGCCGTTGCATCGCGTCACGGAACATCGGGCCGTACCCCGCGCTGACGAAACCGAACCGGCGAGCATCCTCCCAATTACGGAGATTGCACTCGCCGAAGTTGACGTAGTACTCGCCATTAAACGCGACCCGCTCCCGCGCGGCGGGCGTCGCGGGCGCGCCGCCTTGCGGCGCGTCTATATCGCGCAGCCATGCGCGGGTGAGGTATTCCCGATCGCCGTCCCTAAACACACGGAAGAAGGCCGCATTGATCCGCACGTCGTACTCATCCGCGAGATAGCCGACGATGCGCTCGGTGGCTGCGTCGAGCGTCGCCGCCACAATGACCAGTTCATGTGACGTGTTAAGTGCCTCCAGAGCGGGCAGGTTCCGGAAATGCTCATGGAAGGCCTCTTCGAGCGTCTTTGCGGGAGATTCAGGAAGGTAATCCTTTTGGTATTTGGCGAAGATGCGCCGCACCTCTTCAGGCTGGATGGTCTTGACGTATGAGCCGTAGTCGAGCGCCTGGGCGACGACCTCGCGCTCGGTCTTGTTCCGCTTGAGTTCGAGCACAATGAGTCTGCCTTCGCCGTCGATGCAGAGAAGATCGATGAACTTGCCCCACGGCGTAGATACTTGGCGCCCGATGACCATCCAGTGCGCCGATGCGATCGAGATATCGCGCGCCAGGATGTCTTCAAGGCGCGACTCAAGGTCGAGCATTGAAACGTCCACGCGTGTTAGACCGGAATCGATTCGCCATACGGACAGTTCGAGCGGCATGAAATGAGTTTACACGAATGGTTCACCTGCGGCAAAGGAAGCCGCTCAATTCTTACTCGACGAGGACCGGGGAAGCAAAAGCGGCCAGAAATCCCGGCTTGCACTCGCCGGGGCGGGCCAAGGCGCGGTAGGATAAGGGTGAGGAGAACAGGACCAATGACCAAAACCCTTCAAGCCGTCTATGAAAAGGGTGTGCTCCGGCCCCTTGAACCGCTAGAGTTACGCGACCAGCAATTCGTCAACGTCACGCTCTCGGACGAAGCGCCGCCGGAGCCTTGGCTCGACGCCGAACGCCTGGCCGCCTGCACTGGGGAAGCGGACGATGCCGTGAGCCTCGAAGAGTTTCGGGCGGCGCTGGCCAAAATCCCCGGCTCGCTGACGGAAGACTTCATCGCCGAACGTGAAGACCGCTAAATGTCCGACCACTTCATCGACACGAGCGCCCTGGGGAAGTGCTGCCACGCCGACTACCTTGCCGCCTTGTCGTCGTTCCCACGCTCTGCGTGGGAACCCACGCCCGGACGCTCTGCGTCCCGACTC
>DHJA01000042.1 GCA_002404095.1 Planctomycetaceae bacterium UBA4732
TTCGGGTCCGACCTGCTGGACGCGCGGATGCAGCAGCCCGCGCGGCTTGGCGACGGTGTGGTCAAAGCGTCGCGTGACCGGGCGTTTCCGAGTACGAAAGGCAGCCATGAGAATTTCCTCCGAGACAAAGGATGGGGATCATCCCATTCTCGCAGCAGGCAGTCCGGAAGGAGTTCTTTTTTATTAAAACCCACATACCAGGGGACACGACGATTTGGTTCTGCGGAGCCTTCTGGGCGGCGCCGGCAACCGGCGCCGACTCCAAGGCGGGGACCGTGGTCCACGAACACAGTCATTCGGATGCCAACACAGACGATTTAACTTATGGTCAGACCAACGCACGGGCCTTGGCGACAAGCAAACCGGATCAAGCTGTGAGAAACGCAGATAACTATGAATACTACGCGGGCGGTTGAGCGCCACCGTAGAATCCCTCAGCCGGGTATCCATTGCTGCAAAAACCGCTTACTCTGCCGCAACGCCCGCTGTCGATCCGCTAGCGACCCTTCGTAAGCTCGATCCTCCACTTCGATGCACACTGCCCCGCGATAGCCGGCGTCCGTCAGCGCCGAGAACAGCGGACCCCATTGCACATCGCCCAAACCGGGTAATTTCGCCGTGTGCCAGCCCAGGCCCATGCCGCCCACTTCGTACAGCTTATCGGCGTCGATGCGCGTGTCTTTGGCGTGGACGTGGACGATGCGGCTGCCGAACTCGCGGATACAGCGCGCTGGGTCGATGTGCTGCCAGATCAGGTGGGACGGGTCGAAGTTAAGGCCGACATTCGCGCTCGGCAGCGTCTCGAACAGCGTCCGCCAGATTGCCGGCGACACGGCCAGGTTCTTGCCGCCCGGCCATTCGTCCGGCGAGAACAGCATCGGACAGTTTTCGATGCCGATTTGCACGCGCAATCCCTCGGCGTGCCGCAGCAGGTCCGGCCATACGGCGGCTGCCATCGGCCAATTCGCCTCCACCGAAAGCGATGGGTCGCGGCCGATGAAGGTGTTCACAATCGGAACGCCCAGCCGCGCCGCGGCGTCCATGACCCTTTTGAGGTGTTCCGCTACGACGCGGCGATGTTCCGGGTCGGGATCGAGCGGATTCGGATAATAGCCGAGACCGGAGACCGCCACGCCGTACTTGCGCAGCAATTCGCGCACGCGGCCGGCGTCGTCGTCGCTGAAGCGCGTCACGTCGAGATGGGTGACGCCGGCGTAGCGGCGATCGGCGCCGCCCGGCGGCCAGCACATCAGTTCCACGCAGGCGAAGCCCTCGTCATGCGCGAAGGCTAATACCTGTTCCAGAGATAGGTCGCCGAGAAGGGCGCTGACAAAGCCGAGTTGCATAACAGTGTCCTTGCGTGAGTCCTTGGAGACGCCGTGGGGTTACATCCCTTGAGGAAATCTCCTTATTGTCATTGCAACCGGCGCGAACGAAGTCAACAATGTTCTTTAGCCGGTCGATAATTCTTTAAGGCGGCCGCCCCGCTCGAACGGAACTATAAGAGGTGCGATCATGCGGCGATGGAACTCACGGATCACCGTTCTCGGCCTGGCGTGCGCAGGGTTGCTGCTTGCCGGGGCGCCCGCGTTTGCCCAGACTAGCGGCTCTAGCGGAGCGTTCGGCGGCAGCGGCAGTTCCGGCGGCTCATTCGGAGGCAGTTCCTCATTCGGCGGCGGCGGAGCGGGCGGTATGTCGTCCGGCGGCAGCGGCTCCGGGTTCGGCGGCAGCGGCGGCTCGTCGTTCAGCGGCGGTTCCGGGTCCGGCTTCGGCGGCGGCTCTTCGTCCGGCAATAGCGCCTTCGGTGGCGCTAGCGGCATCACACCCGGAGGACAGTCGAGCACCAGCTCTATCCCCGGACGCTCCGGCCCCAGCGCCGCCATCGGCGCCACCAGCTTCCTGGGCGCCTATTACGGCAACCCTCTCGCCCAAGGTCTCGGCTCCGGCAGCCAGGCCAAATTCGGCTCGCCGCTGTACACCCTCACCACCACGGGTCAGACCGGCACGGCGTCGATTCGCACGACGAACCCGGCGAGCGGCTATTTCGGCGCGCCTATCGGCGTCCGTCGCCTGCCGGCTTACGCCACTACGCTAAAAATCAGGGACATGCCGGCGCCGGAAACCGCATTGCAGGTGCGCGACGACTTACGGAACATGCTGGCCGGGTCGGGACAACTCGACTCCAAAGACGCTGTTCGCGTCCTGATGGACGGGCCGGCCGTGGTCCTCCAAGGCGAAGTCGTGGACGACGACGAACGCCGGCTTGTCGAGAACATGGTCCGCCTGACGCCGGGCGTCAACGCGATTCGCAATGAGCTGGCGGCGCGGAATCCGGCGCATTAGAGGCTATTGGAGCCGCGCACGCAGTAAGCGGAGACGACCGCTTACTGCGTGCGCGGCTCTTCGCCAATTCACTTCCCCCTCTCAGAGATTGGTGTTGTCACTTCGCCAACCGGCCGCTATAGGCTTCCCCTCCCGACGGGTGTTTCGTTTCGTGCAAAGGTCGAAGGCGCGGCGGGCGTCGCGGGGGCGATGCGCGCGGCCAAGGGGGAGCGTATGCCGGTCAGTTCGCTGCTCAACCGGGTTTTAGACGATGAAGCGATCACGCGAGGATTGGGCGACGCCGAGGCGCGCGTACTCGTCGAATGGCTTGTCGAACGGACCGAACGCCTCGAAGACGACGACGATCTGGACGCCGAAGTCGAAGTCCAACGGCTCTGTCGCCGGGCGCGAGCCGTCTCCCGCTTCGTCCACCTCTGGTGCCATCAGCGCGCCTGCGGCGCCGCCCTTCAACTGGCCGCCGTCGAACGCTTCGGCTGGCCGTTGCCCGACGAAATTGACGCCGACGCATACGATTTGATGCAAGCCATCGTAGAATGGGAGGATGAGCAAACGCGACGCTGATTTTTCTCCCAAAAATCGAACGGCCGCAACCGGCAATGTCCTTGCGGGCCGCGCAATTATTGATTATGGTGTATTATCCGCCGACTTCCGGCTCCGTCTACTTTTCCGACGCCATCTCCTTACCCCGAGCGAGGGTGAACCGTGACCCCCGGATCTGAACAGCAAGCGAACCTCCAAGTCGTCGAGCAGGAGCGCCGCCGCCTCGGCCAACGGCTGGAGGAGGTGTCGCGTCTGTGTGAGTCCGACGTTCCCCCGACCGTGTTTTACGCCGAATTGCTCAAACGCCTGTTGGAATCGCTGGCCGCCGCCGCCGGCGCCGTCTGGACGCGCACTCCGCAAGGCAACCTGCAAATTCAGTTCCAGGTCAACCTCAAAGAGATCGGCCTCGACCAATCGGACGAGGTGCGCCAGAGCCACGGCGAAATTTTGCGCGTGGCGGTCGGCCAAGGCAAGCCGATGCACCTGCCGCCGCGCAGCGGCATGGGCGTCGTCGAAGACGGCAAGGCCGTCGCCGGCAACACCACCGACTTTTTGTTAATGATCGTCCCCATCCTGCTCAACGATCAGGTAGTCGGCCTCCTCGAAGTCTGGCAGCACCCCAACCGTCCGCCGGCCGCCGTCCCCGGCTTCATCCAGTACATGACCCTGATGGCCGAACTGGGCGGACGCTATCAACGCGCTCAAATGCTCCGCCAGATGACCGGCCAGGAACAGCTTTGGACGCAGCTCGAAATCTTCGCCCGTCAGGTTCATGGCAGTCTCAACCCGCTTGAAGTCTCCTACGTCGTCGCCAACGAGGCGCGTCGGCTCATCGAATGCGACCGCGTCAGCGTCGGCCTGCGCTATGGCCGGCGCGTCAGCGTCGAGGCGGTCAGCGGCGCGGACGTTGTTGAGAAGCGTTCCAACTCCGTGCGCCTTATGCGTCGGCTGTGCGACCGCGTCCTGGCATGGGGCGAAAAACTGATTTTCAACGGCGTGCGCGACGACAGCCTACCGCCCAAGGTGCTGCAAACCCTTGACGCTTATCTGGCGGAGAGTCCGAGCAAATTGTTGGTGGTGATGCCGCTGAAGGACGAGCGCGAGAGCAAGAGCAAACAGCGACCGCGGGCCGTGTTGGTCATGGAGTGCTTCGAGCCGCCGGCCGAGCCGCAACAAATCCTGGCCCGCCTCGACGTGGTCGCCAAGCACGCCACCAGCGCCCTTTTTAACGCCGTCCAACACCGCCGCATTCCGTTCCGCTGGGTATGGATGCCGCTGGCCAAGGCTCAAGAAGGCGTCGGCGGCCCGACCAGCGCCATTGTCATGGCCTGCTGCGTCGCCGCCACCGTTATCGTTTCCATCCTGTGCCTTGTGCCGTATCCGCTCAAGCTGGACGCCAACGGCAAGCTGTTGCCCGCGACGCGCTGCTACATCTACTCACCGCTGGCCGGCCAGGTCAAACGCTTCCAGGTGGCGCCGGGCGAAACCTTCGGCGAGGGTCGCAATTTGGTCGATCTGTACGACTTCAACGACCTTGGCACGAAGATTATGGCCTTGCGGCAGGATATCGCCAACGCCCAGCATCAAATCGACTCGGTGCAGGGCGAGGACAAAAACGACCATACGACCAAGGAAAAGTCGGACCAGACGCGCGACCTCCAGGCCGCCAGGGCCACGCTTAGCGGCAAAACGGAGGCGCTGGCCCTAATGATGAAAAGCGTCGGAGCGGACCGCGGCGCCGACCGGGCCGGCCACTATTTCCTGAAGGCGCCGCCCTTCACGAATGAGCAGGCCCAGCGATTGAGCCGTAAAGAATGGACGGTGCTCAACAGCAACTTCGAGGATATGGTGAACTCCACCGTCAAGCCGTCGGACAAGCTGTTGTGGCTGGGCGCCAAGGATGGGCCGTGGGAAGTCGAGATGAAGATTCCGCAAAAGCACATTGGCCAAGTCCTTCAATCTTTCCATGGCGACAGAAAAAAGGAACTGGACGTCGATTTCCTACTGCGCAGCGACCCGACGCGCGCCTACAAGGGCAAGCTGCGTCTGGACCGAATCGGCGGAGAAGCTCTGTCGAATAAGGAAGACAAGGACGAGGCGGAGCCGACGGTTTTGGCCTACGTCCGCATCGACAACGACGATCCCGACCCTGATTTAGCGAAGATCGACGCGGGGTATCTTCTGCCCCACGACATGGCGCCGCCGGGGACCGAGGTTCACGGCAAGATCCATTGTGACGACCATCCGATGGGCTATTCGCTGTTCTACGGCGTCTTTGAATTCGTCTATGAGAAGGTGGTTTTCTTCTTCTAACATCTGTTATCGTTTAGCCGCGACCCGAAGGGGAGCGCGTGCGAAGAGCGCTCCCCTTCGGATCGCGGCTAAACGACATCACGGCGTTTCCCCCCCCGGAGGATGACTCATGTTTCGCTGGACGGCCCTGTGTCTGGTTCTGTGCGCGGGAGCTTTCGCGCTGGTAGCGATGGCAACCGGCGCGTTTAATCCCGCTAAACCTCCGTCGGGTGAATTGGCCGCGGCGCCCGGAACGGTCGCTTCAGCTTATGACGACTCCATCCAGCCGCCCCCAGCCAACGGTCTCGGCCGCGGCGGCGCCCTCGTCATTCAAGACGCCCGTTTGACCGCGTATGAACGGCAAGAAGTTCCCAGCCAGCGCGACGGCGCCATGCTCGTCGTCGGCACTGACGACCCGGACGCCACCGGCGAGGTCTTGGACGCGATCCCGGTCCCCTTCCTGGCCCGACTGATCGACGATCCCAAGGATCCGACGGCGCCTCCGGAGGATCAATGGTATCTGCTGTCTAAGGCGGAAGGGTTCGACTTCGCGGAGGCGTTCAGCAAGGCGCGGGTTAAGCCGGAGGATTGGGCCGCGTACCGGGCGAGGCCCAGCACGAGATTTTTCGTCCGTTGGCATAAAGGCGACCCGCTGCTACCGAAGAAGGTCGAGGTGGCCTTTGAGCGCAAGGTCTTTCACAAGTTAAACGAGGGCGATTGGGTTAAGAAGGATCAGCTGGTGGCGCTGGTGGACCCCACGGTCCAAGTGAACGACGTTTCCAGCAAGGTCTTCAAATTGGAAACCGCCGAGTCGGAGTGGTTGGCGGCGACCAAGACTAAGTTAGAGGCTATTCGACGGGCGCAAGCTTCGGAGTTGCTGCACGCCAAAGGCGCGGGCTTCATCTCGGAAGACACTTACCAGGCTGATTTGCTCAACCGCGACCGCTACATTGAAGAAGAGAAAGGCAAGGACGCCGCCCGAAAGGTCGCGAACCAGGATTTAGCCGCGGCACTCACCATCCTCAAGCAACACCACATTCGGTCGTCAATTTCCGGCAACATCAAGGTGATCTACAAGCACCCCGGCGAGTCTGTAAAAAATCTCGACCCCATCATGCAAATCCAGAACCCGGAAAAGCTGCGCGTGGAGGGTCTGGCGGACTGGCAGGACGCGCAGACCATCGCCAAGGGCATGATCGTCATCATCGAACCGACGCGGCCAAAGGGGCCAGTTGCCATACTGTCCGGCCATCAGCAGGAAGTGACCTGTGTGGCGGTGAGTCGGGCCGGCAAGGACGGCAAAAAGCTGATCCTGTCCGGCAGCGAGGACGGTGACGTCCGTTTCTGGGACTGGACGGCCAACGAGCCGCTGGTCGCCCATCTCGACCATCGCACGGGCGTTCTCGCCGTAGCCTGCACCGGCCCGAAGGCGGCGCGCAATCTAGCCCTGACCGGCGACCGTGACGGCGTGGGCCGGCTGATCGACCTCGACCGTTTGCTGCCGGCGCCGACCGCGGCGATCGGCGCGACGGCGCGTCAGGTGCAGGCGACGCCGCTCAAGTTGTCGGAACAGCATAGAGGGCCAATCACTTGCGTGGCGTTCAGCCCCGACGGCGCCCTTTGCGCCACCGGCGGCGAAGACCGTTCCATTCGCCTGTGGAACACGACGGACGGCAAACTGGTGCATAGGCTGGTCGCCGCCCACAAGGCGGCCGTCACTTCCGTTCAGTTTGCCCAAGAGAAGGGCAAGATGCTGCAATTGGTGTCCGCCGGCGGCGACAACACGCTGCACGTCTGGAACCTCGAAAAAGCCGACGCCCCCACGCCCACGCCGGTGTTGCCGCGTCGCAGTGGCGACGTTGCCCAACTCGGCGTCAGCTCCGACGGCAAGTACGTCCTGTTCGACCACGGCTCCGAGATTCGCGTCCTGTCGCTGGCCGACCGCCAGATCGAGGGCGTGATCCAAAGTTCCTCGGCCGCGACGAATTTCACGACGATGGCCCTGTTCGCGCCGGACGGCAACAGCGTGTTGACCAACAGCGCCTCGGACGGACGCTTGCAGCTATGGCGGACGCCCGGTCAACTGGCCATTGACGGTCAGGGCCGCGCCGCCGAGATTCGTCAGTTTGTGCGCGTCGAAGGGGGTACGGCCACTTGCGCGGCGTTCGACCCCGATGAGAAACAGCCCGCCTTCGTCGTCACCGGGTCGCGCGACAACGCGGTGATCGTGTGGCCGATGCCGAAAACGGAAGAAATCCTGGCCAAGCCGCGCGAGACGAAGCTCACGCTCGTGGAACGCTCGTTGGACAACGGCTCGCGCCAGGTGCGCGTGTGGGCGGAGGTCGAGAATCCCGATTGGAAGACGACGGGTCTGACGCCGGGTGGCACGGCCACTATGGTAGTGCCGCCGATGGCGCCGGTCGTTGAGGCGAAGTAATTCTCCTGGTTCCCACGCTCTGTGTGGGAACCCACGGGTGCGACGCTCTGCGTCGAGTCCGGTTCGGTGCAGTCTCTCGCGGGTTCGGGACGCAGAGCGTCCGGACTGGGTTCCCACGCAGAGCGTGGGAACCAGGAGACCAGAAGGAATTTATGGAAGACACCGCTCCCGCCAGCGAACTGGAACGCCGTAAGAGTCTGCGCATCCGCCTGCGCCGCGACCTCGCCATTGATGCCCAAAAGTACGAAGGCCGCACCTATTACGTCATTAAAGATCCGATTAGCCTGCGTTACTACCGTCTCAAGGAGAACGAGCATTTCCTGCTTCAATTCCTGGACGGTAAACATACTCTTGAGGACGCGCAGAAGGCTTACGAAGCCCAGTTTCGCCCCGACCGGCTGAAACTGGAGGACGTGGAAGGCTTCGCCCAGCAACTGCTCACCGGCGGCTTGGCCCAAAACGACTCGCCGCGCGCCGGCAAGCAGCTTTACGACCGCCGTAAGAAAAAGAAGCGCAGCGAATGGATTCAGACGTTCACCAACATTCTCTACATTAAGATTCCAGTTATCGACCCGGATCGCATTCTTGACCGGATGCTTCGCACCGTCGGCTGGATTTTCTCGATGTGGTTTTTCATCCTGAGCATCGGTTTGATGCTCAGCGCCATCGGCTTGGTCGGCGTCAACTTCGCTAAGTTCCTCGATAAACTGCCCGACTACCACGAGTTTTTCACCTTCGGCACCGTCGTCAACTTGTGGGCGGCGTTGGCGGTGGTCAAGGTGATCCACGAATTCGGCCACGGCCTCAGTTGTAAACGCTTCGGCGGCGAGGTCCACGAAATGGGGGCGCTTTTGCTGTGCCTCTCGCCAGCCCTCTATTGCAACGTCTCCGACGCCTGGACGCTGCCGAGCAAATGGCACCGCATCATCATCAGTTCCGCCGGCATCTATGTCGAGCTGGTCATCGCCTCCATCGCGGTGTGGGTCTGGTGGTATACGCCGTCGCAGCCGTACATCAACAACATGGCCCTGGCCCTCGTCGTGGTGTGCAGCGTCAGCACGGTGGTTTTTAACGCCAACCCGTTGATGCGTTACGACGGCTACTACGTTCTCGCCGACTGGTTGGAGATCCCGAACCTACGCGAACGGGCCAATCGCTTCCTGTCGAACCTCGTGTTGGAACACTGCCTGGGCGTCGAGGTGCAGCCCGAATCCTACATGGCGCTTTGGCGCCGAGTGTTGTTCGTTCTCTACGCGATCGCCAGTTACATTTACAAATGGGTGGTGACGTTCGGCATCATCTGGTTCTTTAGCGCCTTCCTCAAGCCGTACAAGTTGGAAGTGGTCGGCCAAATGTTGGCTGTCGCCGCGTTGGCTTCCATGTTCGGCTGGCCGATCTATCGGCTGGGCAAAAACATCTACAAACGTGGGAGACTTCCTGATATGAAGCGCTGGCGCGTCGTCACGACCGGCGTGGTGGTGACGGCATTCGTCCTATTTCTGGTCTGCGTGCCGCTGCCATTAAACAAGGTGCGCGGCAAGGGCTTAGTCGAGCCGCAGCCGGAATTCTCGGTCAAAATGTTCGTCCGCTACCCCGGCGTGTTGGAGAAGCTCAACGTGCGCACCGGCCAGCGCGTCGAGCAGGGCGAAGAATTGGCCGTGTTCCGCAACATTGAGGTGGAGCGCCGGCGCGGCGAGGCGGCCACCAACGAAGGGGCGCATCAGAAGAAGGCGCACGCCCACGAAACCTACCGGGATTCCCTCTCGGTCGGCCCGGCGCGCGACGCCGCCCAAAAGGAAATGACCGAGGAGGCCGGCCTGCGCGACTCGGCCGCCGTCGAGAAAAAGGGCCTGGAGAAAGTCCTGCGCGAAGATCTGGTCTTGATCGCGCCGCGCTCCGGCGTGGTCGGCCAGGCGCCCGGCATCGACGACGTGGGCAAGTTGTACGACGTCAATCCCGATCAACCGTTCTGCACCATCGACGAGCCGCGCCGCCTGCGCGTCTGCCTGCCTTTAGTAACCACCGAGTTCAACCGGCTCAAGGACAATTTGGAGGACAATTCACCGGCTTCCAATCACACGCGCTATCTGCTTCAGCGCGGCGTAACGGTTCACTCAAATCGGACGCGCCTGGCGGACGTATTCGCGGACCTGCGAAAGCAGATCCCCGAATTGCATTTCAAAGGCGACGCGACGGCCGGGGCCGACGACGAGTTGCTCGTCACGTACCACGCCGAAAGGCAATCGCTTGCCAATCTGCTGGAAATGATGTTGGAGCAGTATGGTCTCGGCTACGTCGTCGTATCGGATCGAGGCAAGCCGGACGACGGCTGGCTCTTGGTGCGGGCGGGCCAGGAACATGGCTATCCGGAGGGGCCGCGTGCGTTGGCCGACCTCGGCGCGACCTTGTGCATTGCGGGCCGGGCGTTCCACGACTTCAAGGGCAAGGTGTTGCCGCTGCCAGAGTCGGAGGCGCGCACGATTCCATTCCCGCTGACGAGCAAGGCGGGCGGGCCCGTCGCGGTGAAGGCGACGGTGAACAAGACCGGCGCCCTGGAGGCGCAGACGCAGCAGTTCCTGGTTTACATCGACATCGTGAACGCCGACGACGCGGTGACGACCGGCAACTTTGCCGAAGTGAAGATCAACTGCCGGCCGGAGACGTGCTTGCAATGGGCGTGGCGCTGGGTTAACACGACGTTTGATCTGCGGTTGATGTAACAGCGTCTCGGTTTGGCGGGCATTGGGCGTAAGCCCCCTGATTCTTTACTCTATCAGCGACAGGATACGAAATCAGGGGGCTTACGCCCCCCGCTCGCCAAATAGAGACGCCTTGACGCCGCGCGGCAAAAAAAACTAGGATGGGTGGATGAGTACCTATAAACATGAGTTCCAGCGCCACAAAACGCGCGAGGTTCAAGTCGGCGGCGTGGCCATCGGCGGCGACAACCCGATCCGCGTCCAGTCGATGACGACGCCCGACACGAATCTGGTGGAGGAAACCATCGCGCAGATCCTCCGTCTGGAAGAGGCCGGCTGCGAAATCGTTCGCGTTACCGTGCCCAAGGCGGAAGACGCGGCGGTCCTCGGCGAGATCAAGCGGCGCATCCACATCCCGCTTATCTGCGACATCCATTTCGACTACAAAATGGCGCTGATAGCCCTTGACCATCCGGTGGACAAAATCCGCATCAACCCCGGCAACATCGGCGGCAACGACCGCTACCGTCAGGTCATCCGCAAGTGCAAGGACAAGGGCGTTCCCATGCGCATCGGCGTCAACGCCGGCAGCCTGGAACGCGAGATGGCCATGAAGTACGGCTTTCCGTGTCCGCCCGCCATGGTGGACAGCGCCTTGCGCTACATCGAGATTGCCGAGTCGGAAGGCTTTTACGACATTATCGTATCGCTAAAGTCGAGTGATGTGATTATGGCCGTCGAGGCGTACCGGCTGTACGCCAAGCAGGCGAACTATCCGACGCACATCGGCATCACCGAAGCCGGCAAAGCGCCCTACGCAGTCACTAAATCGGCGTGCGGTCTGGCGCCGATCCTATTGGACGGCATCGGCGACACCATCCGCATCAGCCTGCTTGGCGACCCCGTGCCGGAGATCGCGGCCGCGTTCGACATTCTCCAGGCCACGCAGCGGCGCGTGCGTAGGCCGGAGCTTATCTCCTGCCCGACGTGCGGCCGGCTCGACATCGACCTCGAAGCGATCATCGCCCAAATGGAAAAACGCCTAGAGGGTCGGACAACGCCGGTGAAAGTGAGCATATTGGGATGCGTGGTGAACGGTCCCGGCGAGGCGCGCGAGGCGGACCTCGGCATCGCGGCCGGCAAGGGCAAGGGCGTCATCTTCAAGCGCGGCGAAATCATCCGGCACGTCCTGGAGAGTGAAATGGTGGACGCGCTGATCGAAGAGATTGACAAATGGGAGATCGAAGAAAGGGCCAACGGCAATCTGCCGAAAGAGAAGTCGGTGGACAACGGTAAGAGCCGAGTGCGGCTGCCAGTGTTGAAGTAAGAATCACCGACGAGCCGCGACCGTAACAGTACTTTCAAAAAGTACTCCTCACGCTCCGCGTGAGGAACAACGAAC
>DHJA01000265.1:0-25049 GCA_002404095.1 Planctomycetaceae bacterium UBA4732
ATGATTTTTCGCACAGGCTCTCAGTGGCATTCTACTTTAAACACCTCTACGGCAACATGGTTTCACCCATCAACCAGCGGTCACATTCTCGGGCCGCGCCGCGGCCTTCGTTAATAGCCCATACCACCAGGCTCTGGCCGCGCCGCATGTCGCCGGCCGCGAACACGCCGGGCACGCTCGTTAGGAACTGGCCGTGTTCCGCCTTGGCGTTGGTTCGTGCGTCCTTTTCCACTCCGAGTTGGTCGAGAAGCTGATTCTCTGGCCCGCGGAAACCCATTGCGAACAGTACGAGTTGGACAGGAAACACACGCTCCGAACCGGGAACCTCGCGCGGGACAAGCCGGCCGTTGTCCCGGACCCACTCGACGCGGACGGTGTGCAGCTCCTTGACGCAGCCGTTTTCATCGCCGACGAATTTCTTGGTCTGGATCAAGTACTCGCGCGGGTCTTCGCCGAAGACGGCAGCGGCCTCTTCCTGGCCGTAATCCATCTTGTAGACTTTCGGCCACTGCGGCCACGGGTTGTCCGGAGCCCGTTCGTCCGGCGGCTTGGGCATCACCTCGAATTGCACCAGGCTGCGGCAGCCGTGGCGCATCGACGTGCCGACGCAGTCCGTGCCGGTGTCGCCGCCGCCGATGACGATTACATCTTTTCCCTTTGCGGAAAGGTAATGTCCGTTCTTGTGAGCGCCGTCCAGCAAGGCTTTGGTGTTGCGGTACAGGAAGTCCATCGCAAAATGGATTCCTTTGAGATTCCGGCCCTCCGTTTTGACGAAAAAGTCGTTCGGGTTCGTCGCGCCGCCGCACAAGACCACGGCGTCGAACTCCTTGCGCAGCTTGTCGGCAGGGTAGTCCTTACCGACCTCGCATTCGACGACAAACTTTACGCCTTCCGCCTCCATCAAATCGACGCGACGCTGGACGACATCCTTGTCGAGCTTCATGTTGGGAATGCCGTACATGAGCAGACCGCCGATGCGGTCGGCCCGCTCGAAGACAGTAACGTGATGGCCGGCCCGGTTGAGCTGCGCGGCCGCCGCGAGACCGGCGGGGCCGGAGCCGACGACGGCGACTTTCTTGCCGGTGCGGATCGGCGGCGGTTCGGGGACGATCCAGCCTTCTTCAAAGCCCTTATCGACGATAGCGCACTCAATTGACTTAATTGTGACGGGCGGCTCATTGATGCCCAGGACGCACGACCCCTCGCAGGGCGCCGGACAAACGCGACCCGTGAACTCCGGGAAATTGTTGGTCTTATGCAGCCTTTCCAGCGCTTCTTTCCAGCGGCCGCGATAGACGAGATCGTTCCACTCGGGGATTAGATTGTTGATGGGACAGCCGGACGCCAAGCCCTCGATCATGGCGCCGGTGTGACAAAACGGTACGCCGCAATCCATACAGCGGGCGCCCTGTTTTTGCAGCATGGCGCCGTCGGCGTGGTCGTGGAACTCCTGCCAGTCGTGGACGCGCTGGGCCGGCGGCCGGGCCAACGGCAACTCGCGCGGATATTCCATGAAACCTGTCGGCTTACCCATCATTCAACCTCGGAAAAGTCTTCGCACCACGTTCGCACGGCAAATGCCCGGGGTCGATGCGCCTCAGTAATTTCGGCGCGCGGCGGCGGGTGGTCGCACGACTCCTATCCGCAAATGCGTCATAAGAACTCCTCATGGTCCTCTTCCGCCTGGATGTCCTGCGCGACCAGTTCCTTCCAGGCGGCCATCACATCTTCGCCGGCCTCGGCGGCTCGCAGCCGTTCGGCGACCGGGCCTTCTTCCTTCTTCAATTCCGGAAAAGCCAACAACAGCCGATATAGGTCCGCCTGATCCTGAAATCCTTTCGGCTTGTTCCGGCGGCCGACCATGCTGGCCACCTTGTTGGCGATCAGTTCAGGCGGCGCCACCACGAGCACCTTCCGGACCCGCTGGGAGGGCGGCAAGGCCGCCACCGGACGAAGGTCCACCAGATAACGGTTGTTCGGCTTCCTCACCTGATAGATGCGGTAGCCGAGGCCGTCTCTGACTTCCCGGACGCGCACGGCAATGTGGAAGCGCTGGTTAAGGAAGGCCCGCAGTTCCTCCGCGAGTTCCTCTGCGCGAGGCGAGGCAATGTCTACATCCTGGGTCATCCGCGATTCCGTGACATAGGCGTTGACCGCCTGGGCGCCGAACAACACGGCGTCGGTTCGGTCGCGCAGGAACTCCAAGATCGCGTCGTGGATAACGGCCAACGGATGCGGCTCGCGCATGGCGAACTCCTGGAAAGTCAATGAACCGTCGCCGAACATGGCCCCTCCTTTTTCATCACCGTCCGGGCAATGCCGCCGGAAGAGTTTCGGCAAGGCGGGCGACCCAGGCGCGTTGTTCCGCCGTATCCGGTACCGGACAACCGCGAGCCGCCCTCACTTTCCCCCAAGCTGTTTCCGCTTCCACGCCCGCCGCGACCAACACGCAGGCCGCTATGAGCGCAGACCTGCCCACGCCCTGCCGACAGTGAATTGCGACGTTTTTCCCTTTCGCCAGCTTCACTTCCAAACGTCTAGCCAATTCAGCAGTGGCCGTAAAGGAGGAAGGCAACCCACGATCTTCGACCGGGAACATGAAAAAATCGACGCCATTCGCCTGGCATAGCTCTGCTTCCTCAGACAAATCCAGCTCGGCGATCTCATCGCTCGTCAGCGTGGAAACAACCGCGTCAATCCTCGCCAACCGCCAGGCGCCCACCTCGTCCTCCAACCAGTCGCCGCCGCGCGGGCGCGGCAAGATGGCCAGGCGGCCGGGCCACGTTCCTTCGATCCAATATGGGGTCGCTTCCATTTTTGCGCCCTCGCACCACGCTCCTCTTCGGGTCGCGGCTAAACGATCGCCGTTTACTTGCCCCCTGCTCGCGCCAAATCGTGCGAATTCTCCTCGAACGCCGCCATCACTGCATCCTCGTCGGACAATCCCTGTAACTTGAAGCGCTTCTGCGTCTCCACTACGCGGCGGTAATCGTTGGGGTACACCTTCACGAACTTCTTGACCATCTCCTCCCACTGCGCCAGAATCTGCCGCGTCCTGTCGCTGCCGGTATACTCCGCGTGCTTGCGGATCATTTCGCGCACCTGGGCGATCTCTTCTAGATCGTTGAGCGGGTAAAGCGTGACCATCTCCTGGTTGCAGTTGCGCGGGAAACTGCCGTCCTCGTCCAGAACATAGGCCACCCCGCCCGACATGCCGGCGGCGAAGTTGCGGCCCGTCGGCCCTAGCACCACAACTCGCCCGCCCGTCATATACTCGCAGGCGTGGTCGCCCACCGCCAGCACCACCGCGTCCACGCCGCTGTTTCGCACGCAGAAACGTTCGCCCGCCATGCCGCGGAAGTACGCCTCGCCGGCCGTGGCGCCGTACAAGGCCACGTTGCCGATAATGACGTTTTCCGACGGCGCGAACGTCGATGCCTCCGGCGAGTTGACGATGATTTTGCCGCCGGACAAGCCTTTGCCGACGTAATCGTTGGCGTCGCCTTCCAGCGTCAGCGTGATCCCGCGCGGCAGGAAGGCGCCGAAACTTTGGCCCGCCGACCCTTGGAAGTGCAGTCGGATCGTGTCGTCCGGTAGACCCTCGGCGCCGTAACGTCGCGTCACCTCGCTGCCCAGGATCGTACCCACTACACGGTTGACATTGCGGATAGGCAAAGTCGCCGAAACCTTTTCGCCGCGCTCCAACGCCGGTTTGCACAACGACAACAGCTGGGTGAAATCTAGCGACGCCTCCAGGCCGTGGTCCTGCGCAATCGAACAGTAGCGGCCGCGCGAGGCCGGCACGTCGGGGCGGTGGAAGATCAGCGAAAAGTCGAGGCCGCGCGTCTTGTAATGCTCGACGGCCGGCGTTTGGTCCAGCTTGTCGGCCCGGCCGATCATTTCGTTCACCGTGCGGAAGCCGAGTTGAGCCATCAGCTCACGCACTTCCTGCGCGATGAAGCGCATGAAGTTAACGACGTGATCGGCCGCGCCGGTGAACTTCGCCCGCAACTTCGGATCCTGCGTCGCCACGCCGACGGGGCAAGTATTGAGGTGGCAGACGCGCATCATAATGCAGCCCATCGCCACCAACGGCCCCGTCGCGAAGCCGAATTCCTCAGCCCCGAGAAGGGCGCCGATAATTACATCGCGGCCGGTCTTGAGTTGGCCGTCCACCTCGACGACGATGCGGCTGCGCAGGTCGTTGAGCAGCAGAGTTTGATGCGTTTCGGCCAAGCCCAGTTCCCACGGGGCGCCGGCGTGCTTGAGGCTGGTCAGCGGCGAGGCGCCGGTGCCGCCGTCGTGGCCGCTGATGAGTACCACGTCGGCGTGAGCCTTGGCGACGCCGGCCGCGATGGTGCCGACGCCGACCTCCGCCACCAGTTTGACGCTGATGCGAGCGTCGCGGTTGCCGTTTTTCAGGTCGTGAATCAGCTCCGCGAGGTCTTCAATGGAGTAAATGTCGTGGTGCGGCGGCGGTGAGATCAGGCCCACGCCCGGCGTCGAATGGCGCACCTTGGCGATCCACGGATAGACCTTGCTGCCGGGCAACTGGCCGCCTTCGCCCGGTTTGGCCCCTTGCGCCATCTTAATTTGCAGCTCTTTGGCGTTGACCAGATAGAGGCTCGTCACGCCAAATCGCCCCGACGCGACCTGCTTGATCGCGCTGTTCTTGGAATCGCCGTTCGGCTCAGGGACGTAACGCGCCGGGTCTTCGCCGCCCTCGCCGGTGTTGCTCTTGCCGCCGATGCGATTCATGGCAATAGCCAGGGTTTCATGCGCCTCCTTGCTGATCGAGCCGTAGGACATGGCGCCCGACTTGAAGCGCTTGAGGATCGCGTCGACCGGCTCCACCTCGTCAATCGGGATCGGCGTCTCGGCGAACTTCAGGCCGAACAGGCCGCGAAGCGTACACAGCCGCTCGGCCTGATTGTTGACTAGCTCGCTGTACTGCTTGAAGACCTTGTAATCGCCGGTTCGACAAGCGTATTGCAGCTTATGCACCGTTTGCGGGTTGAAAAGGTGGTATTCCCCTTCCTTGCGGTACTGATACTGTCCGCCGGCCTCCAGAGTGTGGCCGTTGAGCGGCCGCTCGGGGAACGCCTGGTCGTGGCGCGCCTTGGAGTCAGCGGCGACGGCGTCCAGGCCGACGCCGGAGATGCGCGACGGGGTCCAGGTGAAGTACTTGTCGATGAACGGCTGGCTCAGGCCGACAGCCTCAAAAATCTGGGCGCCGCAATAACTTTGCGCAGTGGAAATGCCCATCTTGGACATCACCTTGGCGACGCCCTTGCCGACCGCCTTGATATAGTTCTTTACCGCCTTTTCGTGGTCCATTTGGGGCAGATCGTCTTGGCGGAGCATGTCGTCGAGCGTCTCGAACGCCAGATACGGGTTGATGGCGCCGGCCCCGTAGCCGATCAGCAGCGCGAAGTGATGCACCTCGCGCGGCTCGCCGCTCTCCAGCACCAGGCCGACTTTTGTTCGGTCGCCCTTGCGGATCAAGTGGTGATGTACGCCGGCCACGGCCAGCAGCGCCGGGATCGGGGCCAAATCTTTGTCCACGCCACGGTCGGAAAGGATGATGAAGTCGCAGCCGTCGGCAATGGCGGCGCTGGCCTGACGACACACCTCGTCCATTGCCCGTTCCAGGCCGCCGGCGCCGTCCTTGACGGGATAAAGGATCGACAATGTCTCGCTCTTGAACTTCTCAGCGCCCGTGCCGTCGAGGAGTCGCAGTTTATCCAGCTCGTCATTGTCGATAATCGGCGTTTTCAGCTTGATCTGGCGGGCCGAACCCGGCGTCGGCTTGAGCAGATTATACTCGCGGCCGATGGTCGTCTCCATCGACATGATCAGTTCTTCGCGGATGCCGTCCACCGGTGGGTTCGTCACCTGAGCAAAGAGCTGCTTAAAATAGTTATAAAGAAGCTGGGGCTTGTCCGAGAGGACGGCCAGGGCGGCGTCATTGCCCATCGAACCGACGGCCTCGTTGCCGGACGCGGCCATCGGCGCCATGAGGATCTGCAGGTCTTCGCTCGTGAAGCCGAACGCCCGCTGGCGCAACCTCACAGTCTTGTGTTCCGGCTCGTGCAAGCGCGGGCCGGGCGGCAGCTGCTCCAGCGAAACCAGATGCGCGCTCAACCAGTCGGCGTAGGGACGTTCGGCGGCGATCTTACTCTTGATCTCGTCGTCGGCGATGATGCGGCCTTGCTCCAGATCGACCAAGAACATGCGGCCGGGCTGCAAGCGGCCCTTGAGCAGCACGCGCTCCGGCGGAATGTCCAGAACGCCGACCTCGGATGCCATGATGACAAGGTCGTCCTTGGTGACGTAGTAGCGCGACGGCCGCAGGCCGTTGCGGTCGAGGACGGCGCCAATGCGCACGCCGTCGGTGAAGGCGATCGACGCGGGACCGTCCCACGGTTCCATGAGACATGAATGGTATTCGTAAAACGCCTTTTTCTCAGCGCTCATGACTTGGTCGCCGCTCCACGGCTCCGGGATCATCATCATGACCGCGTGCGGCAGCGAACGGCCGGAGAGGACGAGCAATTCCAAGGCGTTGTCGAACATGGCGGAGTCGCTGCCGTTCTGGTCGATGATCGGCAGCAGCTTTTTCATGTCCGAGCCGAACAGGTCCGACGCGAACAGGTTCTCGCGGGCCGTCATCCAGTTGACATTGCCGCGCAGCGTGTTGATCTCGCCGTTGTGGGAGATGTAGCGATACGGATGCGCTCGCGCCCAATTGGGAAAGGTATTGGTGCTAAAGCGCGAGTGGACCAACGCAAAGGCCGTGACCATTTCCGGATCGGTCAGGTCGGGATAGAACGGCCCCAACTGGGTGGAGTTGAGCATCCCCTTGTAAACCAGCGTCTTAAAGGATAGCGAAGGGATGTAAAACATGCCCCGCTGGCCAACGTCCGACTCGCGCACGGCGTTTTCGACGCGGCGGCGGATGACATAGAGCTTGCGCTCGAAGTTGAGGCCGTCGGACTGGTTCGGCAGCGCGCCGCGGCCGATGAACACTTGGCGAATCATCGGCATGGTTTCGCGGGCGCCCTTGCCGAGCGGCCCCGGGTTGACAGGTACGTCGCGCCAGCCGAGGACGGTCTGACCTTCTTCACGCACGATCTGCTCGAAGAGCATTTCCACGCACTTACGGTCGCCGGCGTCGGTGGGGAGGAATACCGAGCCGACGCCGTAGCCGCCCGGTTGAGGCAAGCGGATCTTCAGCCGGTCGCATTCGCGCGCCAGAAAGGCGTGCGGCGTCTGTAGGACGATGCCGGCGCCGTCTCCCGTTTCCGACTCGCAGCCGCAGGCGCCGCGATGTTCCAGGTTGCGCAGGATCTCTAACGCCTGCTCAATCAAGGAGTGCATTTTGCGGTTTTTCAAGTCAACGACAAAGCCGACGCCGCATGAGTCATGCTCGTAACGAGGGTCATAAAGACCTTGTTTGAGAGGGTGCATGGCGTTGATCCTATTAGCGCTTCCGTTTGGAAGATTGCGATTTGCCGTTGGTAGAATGCGCCTGGCCGTTGCGTTGCGACCATGAAGCGGGGCCGGCGCCGTCGTTGTCGCCGACCTCGCGCAGGAGTTCAAGGAATTGGAGAGCCGCACAACCGAGTTTATGGCGCCGTCGGCGAATGACGCCGATCGCCCGGACGAACCGGCAGCCGGCCAGAGGCACGGCTTTGAGCGTCCCGGCCCGCACTTCCAGTCGTATCGTGGGCGCCGGCAACAGGGAGACGCCGGCGCCGAACTTTACGCCCTCTTTAATGTTCTCAATCGTGTCGAATTGGGCCGCCGTGTCCACAACAACGTCTTGTTCGCGCAGGAAGCGATCCACCACGCGGCGGATCACCAGTCCCTTGACGAAGGCGACGAACTTCACACCGGCCATCTGCGCCGGCGTGACAGACGACAGACCTGCCAGCGGGTGCCCCGGCGCGCAAGCCAGCACCATTTCCTCTTCCCGCCAAGGCTCGACCGTCATCTCGCGCATCTTGCGAGGAAACGACACGAGGCCGAAGTCAGCGACGCCTTCATGCACCCGCTCGTATACCTGATCGGGATGGAGGTATTCAATGTTGACTTTTGCGGTAGGATAAAGGCGCTTAAAGCGCTCGACGTAACATCCCATGTCGCCAAGGCCGACGGAGTAGATGGCGGCGACCTGAACCGTGGCCCCGTCGCCGCCGCGGGCGCTGCGGATCGACGCCTCCAACTCCGTGTATTGTTCGACCAATCCCTTGCAACCCTCGTAGTAGACCTGTCCGAGCGCCGTCAGCTGCAAAGGTCTTTTGAGACGGTTGAAAAGCTGGACGCCGATTCGATTTTCCAGCTGACCGACGATAACGCTGACGGCCGGCTGCGACAGGTAGTTCTCGGACGCGGCATGAGAGATGTTTTGGCAACGGGCCACGTCGCAAAACACCTTCAAGGCGTCAAATCCGGGGAGACGCCGATGGCTTTCCGCCGGGGCTAACGAGTCGGCGACAACGCATTCATCTTGTAGCGAGGTACGATCCATACGGATGATCGTACCATGCGGTTCTTTTATAACAAGGGGAGTATTTATTAAATAAAGTGATACTAGACCATACAAGCGCCGAGCGCAAGCGAGGGGCTAAGCGGAACCCCCCGCTTGCGCTCGGGGCTAGTGCGAGCCTTTCGCCGCCGCCACGACTTTCTTCGCCGCCTCCGTCAAGCCATCGGCCGTGGCGATGTTCAGGCCGCTGTCCGCCAACATCTTCTTGCCCTGCGCTACGTTCGTCCCTTCCAAGCGCACCACCAGCGGCACGTGGAAGCCGACTTCTTTGAACGCGGCGATGATGGCGCCGGCGATGATGTCGCACTTCATGATGCCGCCGAAGATGTTCACCAGCACCGCTTTGACGCGCGAATCCGACAGCAAAATGCGGAACGCCTCCGTCACTTGCTTCTCGTTGGCACCGCCGCCCACATCCAGGAAGTTGGCGGGTGAGCCGCCGTGATACTTAATAATATCCATCGTACTCATGGCCAATCCGGCGCCGTTCACGAGACAGCCGATGTCGCCGGTTAGGTTGATGTAACTCAGGCCCGCACTCGCGGCGCGCATCTCGGCGGGGTCTTCCTCCGTCACGTCGCGTAATTTCTCCAATTCCGGATGGCGAAACAGGGCGTTGTCGTCGAAAGTGATCTTGGCGTCTAGCACTTGCACGTCGCCGTCGGCCGTCGTCACCAGCGGGTTGATCTCGGCCAGGCTGCAATCTTTGTCGAGAAAGACCTTCGCCAGGGCCGTGATGATCTTCTCGGCCTTCGGCGCCTGTTCGCCGGTGAAGCCGAGGTCGTAGGCCAGCCGTCGCGCCTGAAACGGATGAATCCCCGCGTCGGGGTCGATGGTTCGCTTGAGGATTTTCTCCGGGTGTTGCGCGGCCACTTCCTCGATCTCGACGCCGCCTTCCGCACATGCCATCACGATGGGCAGGCCGATGGCGCGGTCCAGCACGACGCCGACGTAGACCTCGCGGGCGATCTTCGCGGCCGCTTGGACCACCAACACTTTCGATACTTTTTGTCCTTCTTCGCCGGTCTGCTTCGTTACAAGAGGATAGCGAAACATGGTCTCGGCAACCTCGCCGGCCTCGGCGCGGGTCTTGATGAACTTAACGCCGCCGTAGTCCTTGCCGCTCCCCTTGAACGAACCCTTGCCGCGGCCGCCGGCGTGGACCTGAGCTTTAAGTACGACCGGGCCGCCGAGCTTGTCAAACGCCTGCATCGCCTCGTCCGGCGATGAGACGACGACGCCGGCCGGCACGGCGGCGCCGGCGTCGGCCAGGAGTTCCTTGGCTTGGTATTCATGGATTTTCATGGAGTAACCTCGGGAGTAAGTCCGTGCGGCGCCGGCACGGCGGACACGACGCTCTCTGTTATAGGGCGATGCGGCGAGGATGCCAGCGAGGTCGTTGGCGAATGCGACGCCCTTCGGAAACGATAGCTTGCCCCGTGGTAGCCGGGGTGACGTGAATTCTCGCCTTCAGACGGCCAAGGTACGCGAGACTCTGACCTGGATGAATCGGCCCTGGCCTCCCGTCAGCGAAGAGATGCTTCGACGCTCGCGGGAAGCCTTGAACCGCGGCGAGGGCGAGGAGGTTGGCGAAATCATCGCCCGTTTGCAGAGCGACGGTACTCTAGTCAAGGAGTGACCCTGTGCGCTATCTTCCGGGGCGGGAGGTAGGGCTGCCGGCAGGTTAGTGACAGAGGATTGTCTCCAAGTCGGGCGCGTCTTTCCCGAAAAATGCTTGTGCACTCGCGAACTCCTGTTCAGAAATCCCGTTACTGCTGCTAAAATGGCAGACCATGACCATCAACGTCCGAGACGCAGTCGAAGCCGACCTGCCGGCCATTGTGGATATTTATAATCAGTCAATACCCGACGGCTGGTCCACGGCGGACACCCAGCCGATCGCCGTCGCCGAACGGGTCGAGTGGTTCCGCAAGCACAATCCGCAAAAACGACCGCTGTGGGCAGCGGAAATGGACGGACAGATCGTCGCCTGGATCGGCCTCACCTCGTTTTACGGCGGCCGGCCCGCTTACGACGCCACCGCCGAGGTCAGCCTCTACGTCGCCGCGGCGTATCGCGGCCGTGGGATCGGCCGTGAGCTTAAAAAGCGTATGATCGCGCATTGCCCGGCGTTGGGCGTGACCACGCTCCTGAGCATGTACTTCGACCACAACGGAGCGACGCGCCATTTGAATGAGCAACTCGGCTTTCAACCTCTGGGGCATCTCACTGAAATCGCCATGGTCAACGGACAGAAGCGCGGCTTGATGATTGGGGCGCTGCGCATTCCGCCGCTAAATGGTTAAGAATCCTTTCGGATTTACAAGCCCTGAGCGCAAGCGAGGGGTTTCGCCCAAACCCCTCGCCTGCGCTCAGGGCTAGTTTTGCGAGGAGTTTGCCGCACCCGTCACTTCAATTCGCAACTCGTTGTCGCGCAAAAAGGCGTCACATTCCTCGCGCGTGAACACGCTCGTCGTCGTGCCGATAGCGCGCACACAACTGGCGCCGACCGCGCTGGCGCGGCGCAGACAGCCCTCGGGGTCCAGGCCGCGCAGCAGGCCGTCGATGTAGCCGGACGCGAAGGCGTCGCCGCCGCCGCTGCCGTCCACGAAGGGTACGCTGAAGCTGCCGGCGCGCAAGCGCTTTCCGTCCGTTACCAACACCGAGCCGCGGTCGCCCAGCGTCACGATCACGGTCTTGGCTCCGAGCGAGTGGAAGCGCTCCGCCTGGCGGAATGGGTCGGATTCGCCCGTTATCAACTCCGCTTCATGGTTATTAGGTAGGAATACGTCCACCTCCGGCAGTACCGGCGCCAACAGCGGCAGGTAGTCGCCCGGCCCCGGCGTCACCACGTCCAGCATCGTTTTTGCCCCGTTACGGCGAGCCGCCGCGAAGACGGCCTGTAACTCGTCGGGCCGTACTTCGTTCATTAACAGGTAGCCGCCGAGGTACAATACGCGACATTGCGTAGCCGGAATGTCCGCCGCGCGGAATACCGCGTTGGCGCCAAAGGTGTGAATGAAACGGCGGTCCTCGCCAGCCACGTTGACGATCAGCGTTTGGCTGGTGTCCACGCCCGGCGTCGTTTGCAAGGCCGATACGTCCACACGCCGCTCGCGCAGCATGTCGGCGACGACCCGGCCGAAGATGTCGCCGCCCACCCGGCCGACAACCGCGGCCGACGCGCCCAAGCGAACCAAGTCCACGGCGACATTAGCGGCGCAGCCGCCGATGGTGAGCAGCAACTGATCCGCCAGCACCAGTTCGCCCGCTGCCGGCATATGCGAAATTGGGGAACTCACATGGTCGGCGACAATAATGCCGGCGCACAGCACGTCGATCGGCGTACTCATGGATTGCGTCTCGTGAAAGGAAATTGTTAGCAATGTCCCATAAGTCCCATAAGTCCCATATGTCCTATAGGACTTATAGGACATATGGGACTTATAGGACAAATTGAGCCCCAGCCAAATCGTTGGTCCGATTGCCGCGCCCGCGGACTAACGTTGCTGCTTAGTGAACCAAAAGTCCAGTTCTCTGTCGAAACCCGGCTGCAAGGCTTTTAGCGTCTTCAACTCCTTCTCGGCCGCGGCCTTGTCGCCGGTCTTGAGGAGACAGCGGATCCAGAGCCTGCGCGCGTCGCGATTCTCCGGGGCCATCCGCACCCAATCGCGCGCGTGAACCTGCGCCTCCGCCCATTCCTGCCGAAACGCCAAAAAAGTGGCGTACCCGCCATGCGTGAAAGGGTTCCAGGGATTGACCGCGATGGCACGGCGCCAATAGCCGAGAGCGGGGTCCGTTTTGCCCAGCGCCTGCGCCATTTGAGCCGCCCCCTCAAGAGCCATTTCCCGTTCCGGCGCCAAGGCCAGGCACGCCTCGAACGCTTTTAGCGCCTCTTCCGGGCGTTTCAGCAGCACCGCCACTTCTCCGCTTTGCTCCCAGGCGGGAGCGTCATTTGGAAAGTTTCGCACCGCCTCCTCGAGCAGCGCGATCGTCTCCGCCCGTGGAACTCCGTCCTGTATGCTGACGTGCGCCAGGGCCATGCCGAGGTCGCGGCGACGGTCCGGCGTCTCCGCGTTGACCCTATCGAAATGGAAGAGGACCGCCGGAAAGGGATCGCCTGGTTGCGCCGTTTCCGGCGCGACCGGCGCGTCGGCTTGGCTGGGGCGCCGCGGAACGCGATGGTCGGTGGAAGCGGTGTGAACGACGTCGGAGGCCGCGTAAGAAGGCATATGACACTGGATACAGCTGTCGTCCGGGCTGGTCTTACGGCGTTCCGCCACGGGAACGCTACACCCCGGCCGTTTGCCTTCGTGACACTTCAGGCAAGCCGCCCGGTAGACGGCGACGCGTTCCTCTGGGCCGACGAATGTATGAGGATCGTGACAGGAGATACAACCGATCCGCTCCCGCGTCGTGCCGCCTCGAAAACAACCGCTCTGCTCCATCTGCTCGACGTGATTGACGGCCCGGCGATCCGTGCCGCCGGCCGTGTTCCTGATGAACACCGCCAGAAAATCCTCCAACGGTTGTCCGGGCCGGAAGTCGTAGAAGCCGCGCCCGCGGCGGACGACGCGGGCCACGCCTTCCAGGTGGCACTGCTCGCATACCGCGTCGCGCAAAGCCGGCTCCATCCGCGCGGGGTTGACGATCGTGTGATCGAAGGATTCGGCGGACTTTAGTCCGGGGTTTTGAACGTGCAACTCTCCCGGCCCGTGACAGCGCTCGCAGCCGATGGAATACCCCTGGAAAAGCGGTTCCTCGTAGTGATTGGTCGTCCCTGTGACGGGGCGCATGCGGTTGGCGTGGCAGAACAGGCAGTCCGGCAACATCGGCCGGCCCGTAAGATAATCCGCGGAAAACCGCGGCGACAAGTCCCAGATCTGTTTCGCCTCGAACCAGCTGATCGGCGTCTGAAAAAGGTATCCGCCCCGGTCGGTCAAGTACGAATAGCCGTGGACGCCCGAACCGATGGCGTAATGGACGTCGAGGACGTTCTCGTAGATGGACGAGCCGGCTGGGTCGAATTTGGTCTGCCGGTGAAATACGGCGTCGCCCTGACGTCCCACCAGGAAACGCGACCCCAACGCTTCAAAGGGATTATGCTGGGCCGGGCCGTAGGATTGCGTGGGCGCGAGTTGGGCGATGGGTGTAAGAGAGCGGCTCATCGGATGTTTGTGGTACGACTCGGCGATCTTCGCGTGGCAGTCGGCGCAGCGGTCGTCGCCGACGTATTGAATGTCGGGGCGAACATTAAGGAAAGGCCCGGCATAGCTCAGACGCGGATCTTCCGGTTCCGGCCACGAAGGCGGCTTGGGCGGAAGCGGCCCCGCCGCGCCGCGCCACATCACGGCCCACACGACGACAAAGAGCGCCGCCGTCAGTGTACAGCCTGCAATCGCCCATGTCCGACCGCCCGAGGGCATAGCCGTCCTCCTGGATCAACGCCCAGCCGCGGCCTTGTCGAGCAGCTTTTGGCAGTCCTGGGCGAGGGGTCGCGCCGGGAAGTTTATTCCCGCGCCAGTGTCGACGGCGGCCTCACTCCCCCACAGCATCAAGGCGTCGTGGAAGTCCTTCCGCGCCTGATCGATCCCGCCGTACTCAAGCGCCAAAATGCCGCGGAGAGTCGTCAGGTCGGCCTGCCGGTGCAAATTGGCTACCATCTTCATGCCGTTTTGCATGAGCGTGGGATAGAAGAAGGTCGTGCGAAACAGGAGGGGCTGATAGCCGTCTTGCGGCTGCGCGAGGAGCATGGTTCGCGCGGCGGCGATAGACATCAAGGTCCGCATCGGCAGCCGGCCCACTTGCGGATCAACCATGGCGTGGACCTCTTCGATCATCTCCTCAAGGTCATCCTCCGCCGACTGGTAATTTCCCAACGCCGCATCGAGTTGCACCTGAATTTCGAGATAGACGGCCGGCCCTAAAAAGTCCTTCGCGTCTTCCGGATTGGGCCAATCGCGCACGTCCTTCACACGGCCGGTGTGCAACAATAGCTCCAGCTCCATGGCCATGCCTTCCGGCCCAAAGGAGGCCACGTCCGATGAAAGCAGGATCGACAGCGCCTTGCCAGCCAGGCCGAAATCATGCCAGGCCGTGTCGGCCTTCGTGTATACCGGCATCCCGGCCGACCTGACCTCGAACTTGTCCAGCAGGTCGGTTGTGTCCTTTTCCTTCTTGGCTGTCAGGTCTTCCAGGTCGAGGATGCGGGCGGCGTAATCCTTCTGGTCTTCTCCCGCCTTTCGGCCGGCCTTGCGGTTGCAGCGAAGCACTTCCTTGAGTTCCGCGAGGACTTCATCCTGATAATTCATGTCCTGATAGAGGGAAATCAGATCCACATGGGCTTCTTCAAGGTCCGGATTGACCACCAGCGCATGTTTATAAGCGGTCACCGCCTCGGCCGTCCGCACCCGATAGAGAAGCTGAAAAGCGGGCGGGCGCGGCGTGGGCGGACGATGCCAGAGCGCTTCCGGCGGGTTCCAGGTTCGTTCGGTGGTGTTTTGCAGGATGCGACGATAGGTCTTTCCGAGAATGAGATAAGCCTGGGCGTCGTCGGGGTTGTCGTGAACGGCCTGCCGCGCGGCGCGCAGGGCCAGGTAAAGGAGACTCTCCGGCCCCGAGGGCTGATGGGCGCCGTAGTCTTCTCGAAAATGGTAAGCCAATTGCTCCACCGGCGTCGGCTTGTAAGGTTCTCCGCCGGGCGGCGGAGCGCTGGCGCCGGCGGTGAGAACATTCAATCGCAACGTCATCTCATAGGGCGCGACAATCGACCCATTGGAGCAGCAAGCCGCGCCGACGGCGCCGGCAAACAGAGATTCGTTCCAGGCGAGCTTGGCCCGGTAGCTGAATTGCGGCGCCTCCTCGTCGAAGCGCACCAAATACAGAGCGGCCTCATCGCTTTTGGGCGAGCGCGGCCGCGGCGCTTTGAACCGGGCGTCAACCCAGTCAGGCGCGGCCGGTTCGCGGCCGGGCCAGGTACTCGGCGCTATAGTATCGGCCGCCTGGGGATGGTTTTGCGGATCTTGAAAGGCGAGCGCCTTCAGGTTGATGGCAAGGGAGGCGAAGGCGTCTCGCTTGTCCGGCTCCTTGAGATCGCGCCACCCGAACACCGCCGTATGACCTTCCAGGTCGAGCAACGGCCACTCGGCCGGATATTGCATAAGTCTTTGCACCCACAGCAACGCCGTCTTCTTGTCGTTGTCGTAAATAACGAGATGATTGGCATTGCGGGCGCGCAGGATCTTACGCACCTCCTCCATTGAGGCGCCGCCGAAACTCGATGGATCCGCGTCGTTCTCCGGCGCCAGGATCTCCGCCATGAATTTCTCGGGCGTCACGTCGTCCGGCACTACGGAGAGTTGCTTCCGCATCGTCACGAAGTCCGCCGCGGCCGCCGCGGAGAACAGCGGAAGCCGGGCGTCGATTACTCCTTTCTCCTGCGGGCAGAACCAGGCGAAATAGTTGGCCGCGTCCGCCGAGAGGTTGAAGCCTTGATCGTCGGCGCCGAGGAGACCGTCCTTTCGCCATTCGTGGATCTTCTCCGCCACGCCCTGGAGGCCGGCGTCGAGTTCTACGTCCCAGCGGGGCGATTCGCCGAACGGAGAGTGAAGCAATCCCGGCCAACCCGTCCCGAGCAGGGTGAGGCCGGCCAGGAGCGACGCGAGCCGCCCGGCCAAGGCCCAGCGCGACGCCTCGCCGCTGTTTCGCCATGAGATAACTCGCCGGCCGAAGAAGTCCCGCACGTTCAGCGCGAGAATCGGCCCGGCGGCGACCGCGAAAAACGGTATGGCCCGGACCTGGAAAGCGCTGAGCAGCAACAGGGCCGACCAAACCAGCAACCGTCGCCAGCGTAAGCCGGCCAGGTTCACGACGAAGGACAGCCCGCTGAGCAGGGCCAGCGAGTAGTACGCCAGGCCGGCGGCGCTCCAGCCCAGGCCCGGACGCAGATAGTCCGCCTCGAATGGCGACATAAGCAGCCCCCGGAATGCGGAATCATGCTGGAGGACGCTCATGGCCGGGAATAGGCCGAGTTGGGCCGGCGGCGTCAGGAAGGCGTAGACGCCAAACGGGTTAATTAGGCACACCGCCAGGCACGCCGCCAGCACTTGAACTAGGGCGGCCGTTTCTCCCAAGCGGAACGCCTCCGGGTCGTCGCGTGAGGGGCCGTAGTTTGCCTGAAGCACCTGGCCTAGTAAAACCAAGGCGACAGTTAGCGGTCCGAGGAGGAACCAGGAATCGAGATTGACCCACAGGATGAATAGCGGCAACAGCGGCCAGTAAGCGATGAAAGATATCGGTTTAGCCGCCCATTCGCCGTTCTCCTCGTCGGGGCGGGAGGTATGCGGCCGTTCCAGGAAATACAACGTCAGGGCGAGAAAGAGGTACGACACAATCATCGGATGAGGCGCCAGCCAGGGGCTGAGGGCGAGTACGGCCAAGGCCGCGCCGACGGCCGACGCCCACAGGCCGCCGCGGCGCCATCCCAGGCGCAGCATTACCACGGCCAGCAGCGTTGCCATTAGCGCCTTGAGGAGAATCAGCGCGGAGCCGCCCCGTCCCTCTATACCGCCAAAACCCTGGAATACGGCGTAAGTGATCAGGTCATACAGCCAATGCGTGTTCACCCAATAGACGCCTTGGGCGCCCTGGGAGTAGGGATCCACACCGAAATGAACCTTGCCCGCGGCGAGATCACGGCCCGTCGCCAAGTGGAGCCACAAGTCGCTATTGTGAGCCGGAAAGGAGCCGGCGAGGAAGGCGAACCCCAGGACCACGGCGACCAGGAGGTAATCCAGCCAGGATCGTTGTTGGCGCGGCGGCGTTTCCGGCGGAGCGACGGCTGGCGGCGGCAAGAGAATGCGATCCGGCATGGCCGGCTCTAAGGCGGGGGCCGTGAAGGCGTCCGGCGTCTGCGTTGGGTTGGGAGTGTCGCCAGATGTGGCCATGAAGGTCGGTCCTGAATGAAAAACCTGAGAGGGCGGCATGAAGCGCCGCTCCCCTTTTTGTACGCATCAGCCGGCATTTAGGTTTGTCCCATAAGTCCTATGGGACTTATAGGACTTATAGGACATGTAGGACACACTACGAAACCCAAACGCCGGAAAGGGCCTATGGACGGAACGCTTTCCTTTTGGTATGAGGCCGCGAAATGCAAGCTGTCCGCTCAAAAAGGAGGACGGAACCTCATGAATAGGCTGATCTGGGCGCCGGCCCTGTGCTTGGCGCTTGTCGCGGCGGGCATCGTCCGCGCCGCCCCGCAAATCGACGCCGACCCCAATCGGGAATATCCCGTCACGCCAGAGGCGGGACCGTGGATGATCTGCGCCGCCCATTTCAACGGAGTCTCCGCGCCTCAGCTCGCTCATCAGTTGGTTTTGCTCATCCGCAGCCAGCACAACACGCCGGCTTACGTCTTCAACTATGCCGACGAGGAGCGGAAAAAACAGAAAGCCGTCCTCGATAAACAAGCCCCTTCTTTTATCACCCAGGAGGCGGCTCCGGGCGAAATCGTAGTGCCCATACCTCGTCATCGGCTTACGATCCGCGTGGAGGAGCAGTGCGCCGTGATGATCGGCGGCTACCCCGATGAGAAGACCGCCCACGAAGCGCTGTTGGCCGTCAAGAAATTGGACCCGCCCGATTTGAAGGTTCCCGAAGGCGCCCCCGCACCGTTCGCGTCCGTCGTTGACGATCAGGGTAAAGCCGCGTACCTCAATCCGTTCAGCTCCCAGAGCATGGTTGTCCGCAACCCAAGCATTCCGCACGCCACTCACGCGATGCAGGCCAAGGACGACCCGTTCCTCAAGACGCTTAATGCGGACGAGGAATATAGCATGTTGCGCTGTCCGGGGAAGTGGACGCTGGCGGTGAGGGAATACGTCGGCGCTTCGATGGTGGAGAACAAACCGACGGGGTGGGGGCCTTTGCAAAGCATTTTTGGTCCGGGCAAAGGCAAGACCGGCGAGTCGCTGGCCTTGGCGGCGAACAATGCCCACGAGTTAGCCAAGACGCTGACCCAGCTGAAATTCGACGCCTACGTGCTGCACACCCGTACCAGCAGCGTTGTTTCCATCGGCGCCTTTAACGACCCTAACGACCCCGTTATGCAGAAGTATCGGGATCGCATTGACCAAATGCGGAATAGGAACGCCAACGCGCAGACGAACCCGTCCAAGAAAGATCCGCTGGGCTTGTTTCCGACGCTCATGCCGGTCGAGGCGCCTCATTTTCGATAAAGCGGCATTGAATCTCGCTTTGGAAAAGCATTAGGCGAGCCGCCGGGTTCATCCCGGCGGCGTTCGACGCGCGGCTTGCCGCCAGTCAATGACAGTTCGTCGTCGCGGTCGCCGCCGTGGCAGCCGTGACACACTGCCGCGAAGCCAATAAGCAATCCGATGACGGCGCCGGTCCAGCGCTGATGTGCTAGAAGCAACCGGCTTCCCTGCAAGACGGTCGTGGAGGTCATGGCTTCAAACGCTCGTCAAAGAATGTAACCATTTTCCCCAGACATTGTAGTAATTTCTCTGAGCGGAAGCCGTGGCCCTCGCCCTCGACGACGACCAACTCGGCGACGCCGCCGGCGGACGCGATTTTTTCGGCCATCCACCGTGACTGATCCACGAGAACCATCTTGTCCGCGGCGCCGTGGAAGAGTAGCAGCGGCGCGGCGTTCTTGCCTGCATAGGTCAACGGCGACGCCTTGCGGTACGCCTCCGGTTTTTCCTCCAGCGTCCCGCCCAGCAGCGGCACGAGGTTCCGCTCCGATACGCCTGGACCCCAATCCTTGGCCGTCAGATCGGTTGGGCCGAAGAAGCTGACCACCGCCTGGACGCGGCTCGATACGTCGGCGTTGCCGCCGGCGCCGTCCAGGCCGTCCTCTTTGTCCGTTACGCCGAGCATACAGGCCAAGTGCCCACCGGCCGCGAAGCCAACCGCACCGATGTGATCGGGGTCGATGTTATATTTCACGGCGTTGGCGCGCAGCCAGCGGACAGCCGCCTTGCAGTCCTCGACTTGGGCGGGGAATCGGGCTTGCGCCGTGGCCAGGCGGTAATCGGGCGACACCGCCACATAGCCGCGACCGGCGAGAGCGTGGATGGTTTGGCTCATTTCCTGGCGTTTACCGCCGACCCAGCCGCCAGCGTGGATGCACACCACGGCGGGAAACGGCCCAGCGCCGTCCGCGGGCATCGCCAGATCCAGTTTAAGGTCCGTATCGCCGCCCTTGCCGAAGACGACGTCCAATTCTTCACGAACCGCCGGGCCGTTCGCCGTCGGCGCCGCGAGCGCCGCCAAAAGGCATAGAATAAGGGATCGCATGGGAACCTCCGTGTTTGTTCACCGCCCTCACTATCGTGATTGGCTAATTAAAATACAATACGGGTGAGCCTCGCGCTCCCATGCGGGCGAGGTTGTTTAGCCGCGACCCGAAGGGGAGCGCGGGGGAGACTTATGGCGAACGATTGGCACTTCACCGTGAACGGACAGCCGGCGGAAACTCCCGTGTCCTGGGCACAGCTCAAGCAATTGGCCACCGCCGGCCGGCTGGAGCCTGCCGACAAAGTGTGGCGCGAAGACATGACCAGCTGGGAGCCGGCCGGCTCAATCAAGGGACTTTTCCCGCCGAGTAAGCTCCTGCCCGTTCCGGCCCTCGTGAAGAAGGAGCCAACCAAGAAGAATTTGGCAATGAAGACCGGGGAGCACCGCCCTCTGGACGGGCCGGCTTCGACGGAAGCAGTCGCCGGCCTGACGGAAATGAACCCGTATCTCGCTCTCGTATTGACCATTTGCACCGGCGGCCTCTTCGGGCTTTTCTACGCTTCCAAGGTTTCGAGCGCCTACGCCAGACGGGCCGCCGCTCGCAAGGCGGATGCGGCAGGCCGCGCTCTCGGCCGGGCGCGCCACCCCGTGGCCGTGATGGTCCTGTCCTATCTCACCGGCGGAATCTACTTTTCGTACTGGACGTACCGCGTCATGCAAGAGTGCAGCGTCTACACCAGCGGCCGCGATTGCGAATCTCGCTCCGAAATGACTTTAATGCTGTGCTTCCCGCCCTACGCCGCCTATACCGCCCTGTTTCGCCTGCCCGATCTTGTGAAGGCCGTCCGCAAGACCGCCGGGGCGCCGGAGTTCAGCGCCCTCGGCGCCGTGCCGTTCTTTCTCAGCCCGTGCATGTGGCCGCTCATGCCATTCCTCGCCATGATCTACCAAGACGCTCTTAATCAGGTTTGGTTCACCGCCCCATGACGCGCTTCCTTCAAGTCCGTCCCTTCTCCCACCCTTCGCAGTGGACAAGCCGACTTATGACGCTCGGCGGCGCCTTGCTCGGCCTGGGAGTTGGCGTCGCCTGGAACCCACTGGCGCATCCAGGGCCGAAATGCTGTCTACTACGCATGAGCGTCGGCCTTCCGTGCCCGGCGTGCGGCATGACGCGCGGCGTCTGCCTGTGCGCACGCGGCCGATTCCTCGAAGCGATGTGGTACAACCCGATGGCCGTTCCGTTTGTCATCCTGGCCGTGGTACTTTGTCTGAAGTGGATATTTGAGATCGCGAGCAAACTGCATGTCGCAATAGTCCTGCGGCCTGCTTGCAAGAGGCGTCTATGGGCCGGCATATACGCCGTAGTGCTGGCGAGTTGGGTCTATCTGCTGGTGTTCCGCCGCGAAGACGTTTTCGCCTCGACTTGGCTGGGGCAATTGCTGCATCGGTTCCAGTAGGCCGGAGGGCCGCGTCATGCTCCGCGAAAAAGAAATTGACATTCGCCGCAACCGCGCCGCAAAGGAGGGGTTCAGCATCCAGAACCTCGGCCGTAACCGCGTTTTCAGCGACTATAAAGTGACCAATCTGACCAACCATCACCAATACCGCGTGTCGATTCGCGGCTTCGATGTGGGCGACAATCGTTGTGAGTGCCCCGACTTCCTCGCGAACACGCTTGGAACCTGCAAGCATATCGAGGCCGTGCTGATCTCGTTGCGCGACGAGACGCCGCCGCAGTTGCGGCGCCGTAAGGCCGCCGTCACGCATCCGGAGATTTATCTCCAATACACAGAGCAATTGCGCGTCGGCATCCATTTGCCGCCGCGCCACTCCGACCAGTTGCACGCCTTGGCAGAGACGTTTTTCGACGGCCAGGGGTTATGGAAGGCGGAGGACCACTACCAGAATCTGATCGAGGCGGTGGCTGGCGTGCCGGAGCAGGTGACGACTTTTTCCGACGCGATGCAGTTCATGGAAGGGGAAATCGAGCGCCAGGAAATGGCCGGCCGCGAGCGCGATTGGCTCAATCAGCTGGAGCGCGAGGAGCCGTCGCCAGTGTTGTGCGATCTGCTCAAGGTGCCATTGTATCCGTACCAGATGCGCGGTGCGCTGTTCCTGGCGTGTCGCGGCCGCTGCGTCCTCGGCGACGACATGGGCCTTGGCAAAACGGTACAAACGCTCGCGGCGGTGGAATTGCTGGCGCGCGAGCGAGGCGTCGAGCGCGTGCTGGTGGTGGCGCCGGCCTCGGTTAAGTATCAGTGGGAGACGGAGATTCAAAAGTACACCGGCCGGCCGGTTCAGGTCGTGGAAGGCAACGCGGCGGAGCGACGCGCGCGCTATAAACAACCCACATTTTACCGCCTTATCAACTACGAAACGGTGGTGCGCGACCTCCAGGAGTTAAACGCCTGGCAACCGGACCTAATCGTGCTGGACGAGGCCCAGCGCATCAAAAACTGGGAATCGAAGACCTCCAAAGCAGTAAAGCGCTTGTGCAGTCGTTACGCCGTGGTGCTGACGGGTACGCCGTTGGAAAACAAGTTGGAGGAACTATTCAGCATCGTGGCGTTCGTGGACGAGCGGCGCCTGGGACCGGCCTTCCAGTTTCGGCACGACCACCGCGTCGAGGACGCCAACGGCAAGCTGCTGGGTTATCGCAACCTCGACGCGCTGCGCGAGAAGCTGGCGCCGATCCTGCTGCGGCGGACGCGGGCCGAGGTGCTTTCCCAGCTGCCGGCCCGCACCGACACGACGGTCTATGTGGAAATGGCGGCCGCGCAACGTCCGCTGTACGCGGAACACCAGGCCACGCTCGGCCGGATCTTGCAGAAGAAATACCTGACGGAGCTGGACCGCCGCCGCATTCTCTGCTGCATCGCCAACCTGCGGATGCTGTGCGACAGCACGTTCCTGCTGGACCATCAGACGAACGTATCGCCGAAGCTGGAGGAAGTTGCGGAATTACTACGTGAATTGCTGGGACCGGAACCGCATAAAGTGGTCGTGTTTAGCCAATGGGAAGTGATGTTGCGCAAGGCGGCGGAAGTGGTCGAGCAACTGGGCGTCGGCCATACGATCCTCCACGGCAACATACCGGGCAAGGATCGGCGAAAGTTATTGGAGAAGTTCCGCGACGACCCCGAGTGCCGGGTGTTCCTGAGTACGGACGCGGGCGGCACGGGATTGAACTTGCAGGCGGCGGACACGGTCATCAACCTGGAAGTGCCGTGGAACCCGGCGGTGCTGGACCAGCGCATCGCTCGCGTCCACCGCATGGGCCAGCATCGGCCGGTACAGGTGTTCAACCTGGTGACGCGCGACAGCATTGAGGAGCGCGTATTGCGGACATTGGAACAAAAGCGGTCGCTTTTGACGGAAATCTTTGCGGGCGGCAATGACGAGGTGGCGTTCGGGTCGTTGGGGCATCAGGCGTTTTTGGAGACGGTGCGCCAACTGGTCGGCGAGGAGGCGGTGCAGCTGACAGCTGCGGCGCCGCCGCCGACAACGGACGACGCACGGCTAAAGTTGGCCCAGGCGGGAGTGCAACTGTTGGAGGCGTTGGCGACAGTGATGGCGGAATCAACGCGGAAGGGTGGTCCGACAACGCTGCCGGCCGAGACGTTGCAGCGGGGGACGGCGGCGCTGCAGACGATATTGAAGAGCCTGGGGACGATGGAAGGGCCGGCTTAAAAGGCGATAAGAATTCGTTCTTGAAGGGGGGGTCAAACACGGCTGAAACAGCCGTGGCACACCCTATTTTCCCGTGTGCCACGGCTGTTTCAGCCGTGTTTCGATGACTTCAGGAACAGATTCTTAATCCGTCACGGCAGCCACCATCCGCTCCCCACCGATCACCGCCAGCGCGAACGGCGCCTCGCGGCCGAGTAAGCGGGCCGCCTTGAGCAATCCCTCCAGGCGGAATTGGCTCCGAGTAATCCCCTTCGCTTGCAACTCCGCCTCCACGACCTCGGCGGCGGCTGGCAATCGTTCCGTCACTGCCAAGATTGCCTTGTCCAGCAGCGGCGTCGCACACTTTTTGTACTTCACGTCGCGCTTGACGCGGAAACAAATCTGGCGCACGCGCTCACGGGATAGGCCGTAAACTTCGCCGGCGGCTTGTAACGTCGCGCCGCCGGCGCCGTCGAAACCGTAGTGCTGGGCGGCCATGCGCACGTTGCGGTCGGTCGGCGACGAGTGGCGGAAATTACAGGCATGAGATATGAGATAATTCAACTCGTCTTCGAGGATAGTGTGTTCCTCGGGTACGTCTTCCACGAAGTCCGCGCTCTCCAACGCAACGGTGTTGCCTGCCTCGAAGACGTCAATCGCGCGGAGCAGGTCGGAGAGGCAGTGATCCCCGAAGCCCGGCAGCGCCAGCATCTCACCGACCGTGTGTTCTTCCAGTTCATGGAGCCGGTCGCGGAATCCGTGGCGTTCCAGACAGTTGAACGTCCGGGGGTCCAATCTCAGGTTGCGCAGTGTGACGCCTTCAGGCATCTTCGGAAGGCGCAATTTGCGAACGGCCGAGAGTTTGATGGCGGCCCCGCGGTGATGGAACAGGCCGTAATGGGCGCCGGCCGGACTCCCCTCGACGCTCCAGTCTCTCGGCGAAGGTTTCGGTAAACCGTGCGCGAGGACCGTTTCCATGGACGTGAGAAGATCGACCAGACACTTCGCTCCGAAGCCGCCGATCGAGAGAACTTCGCCGATGGTCTTGTCGCCCAGGTCGCGGACTTCTTGCAAGCGTCCGAGAATCTGCATTTTGTGGAGGCAATTGTACGTCCGCTGCGTCAGTTGAAGTTCTTCCAGTTGAATGTTTTTGGGCAGCCTGGGCAGCGCCTGGTTCTGGATGTTGTCCGGCAGAAGGTATAGCCCGACGCGCACCCGATCGACCAATTCCTCGGCCAGACGCAGGCAGACCTCGGGGCCGAACTGCGTCCACGACGACTCATCGAGATCGGCGAACCGGATCGGCTCTTTATAAGCTCGACCGAGCAGCTTGCGTGGAACCAATACATCTTTGAGCAATTCGCCCAGGCCGTCGGGGGCGAGACGGCAGCCGGGACGCGGATATCGAGACAATGGCATGAGTAAGGTAGTCCTCCCCGGACAAGCGTCGGGCGCGCCGATCCGATGGCCTTTCCATTTCACTCCTTACAGAATATCGCGCGAAGCCTGTTTCGGCGCGCCAAGATGCTTCCCGCCGGGAACGGCGGGGCCTACAAGCCAAAGCCCCGTG
>DHJA01000265.1:25160-28500 GCA_002404095.1 Planctomycetaceae bacterium UBA4732
CACGGGGCTTTGGCTTGTAGGCCCGTGCTTCAGCACGGGTCGTCACTCGTAAATTGCCCTTGGCCGATCAGCCTTCGTGTGGTAGAGACTCCCCCCCCGTTTCGGCCCCGAAGGGCGTCGAATCGGCCAAGGAGCAGGCAAGATGAAACGTTTGGGATGGGCGACAGTGTGGGTGCTGACGGCCGGACTTATGGGCGGCCTGCTCGTCGGCGTCAGCGCCAACGGCCAGCAGACGCTTCAACAAGGCTTCGAGGGACGCGATCCCCTTTGGACGCCAGGGGCCGCCGACGCCGTCTATAAAGAATCCGCCCATCGCATCACCGACGAGTTCGCCAAAGGCGGCCGACGTTCTGAATACATCGAGCTGGACGCCGAGCCAGGCAGCTACATCCATTACACCTACGACGTCGGTAAGGCGATTGTCAGCGACGAACTCAATGTCAGCCTATGGGTCAAAGCCAACCGGCCCGGCATTCAACTGCTATGCCGAGTCGTGTTGCCGCGCGAACACGATCCGCAAAACCTCGACAAACCGTTGACTACGCTCATCCGCGCCGACGCATATCAGATCACCGGCCGCTGGCAACAGTTGACGCTGCGCCAGCCGCAGAAACGGCTGCGCGAGCAGTTGCAATTGCTGCGCGCGGACCTCAAACGCGACGTGATCGGCGCCGACGCCTACATCGACCGCTTGGTACTAAACGTCTGGAGCGGTAAGGGCGCCACGCAGGTCTGGATCGACGACCTCGAAGTCAGTCCCGTGGAGGAACTCAAGCGGCCCGCCGAGCCGATCGCCAAGGGCGCCGTCCCCGGTAAGCCGGCCGCCAACCGCCGGCCGGACGCCGTGCAGTTGGAGGGCAAGCAGCTCCTCGTGGGTGGCAAGCCGTTCTTCATGCGCATGATCCGCAACACCGGTACGCCGCCCAAGACGCTCTATGACGCCGGCCTTAACACAATCGCGCTCGACGAGACGACGCCTCCTGGCATCCTTGAAGAAGCGGTCGCACTCGGCTTCCTTATCATGCCGGCCGTGGCGCCGCCGCCGCAGGACCAGCTTTCCGGGCGCACAGAGGCTGTTCTCACCGCCAACCAGCTGTTCGGTCGCAAAGTGTCACGATTCCTCGATCAAGGGTCTCTTTTGTCCTGGGATTTGGGCGGCGACCGGACCATTGACCAGTTCGCTGCCGTGGCGCGCGAGGCTCAGGCCATCCACGCCATCGATCCGATGCGGCCGATCTCGGTGGACGTGAGCGACGGTCTTCAGAAATACTCGCGCGGGATGGAACAGCTGATGCTCGGCGCCCACCGTTGGCCGCTGCTGACCGGCATGGAGCTGACGGCCTACCGCGATTGGCTGACGCAGCGGCGCCAGTTGGCTCAACCGGGGGCGTATTGCTGGACGTGGGTGCAGACGCACGTACCCGATTGGTTCCTGACCGCGGCTTACGAGCGCGAGGGCGGCGGCTACACGGAGCCTCTCGGTCCGCAAGCCGAACAAATCCGCCTGATGGCGTATGCGGCCGTGGGCAGCGGCTACCGGGGCCTCGGCTTCTGGTCGGATCGTTTCCTCGCCGACAGCCATACCGGCCGGGACCGCCTGCTGGCCCTGGCGTTGCTCAACCAGGAACTGGAAATGCTAGAGCCGATCTTGGTGGAAGGCCGTGAGCCGACGTGGATCGATACGTCGCGGCCGGAGGTCAAGGCGGCCGTTATCCGCACCAAACAGGCCATCCTCGTGCTGCCGATGTGGATTGGCGGCGGCGCCCAATACGTGCCGGGTCAGGACGCCGTCGCCGACCTCGGCCTCACCGTGCCGATGATCCCGCAGTCATGGCAGGCATGGGAAGTATCGCCGGCCCAGGTGCGCTCGATCAAGCCGCAGCGCGTTCTCGGCGGCACGCGCGTATCGCTGCACGAATTCAGTTTGACGGCGGCCATCGTCTTCACGCCTGACTTGGGCGGCATGGTGGTCCGGCTGCAGAACCAGCAGCGACAAATGGCGCCGACGGCCTCGCAGTGGGCGCACGATCAAGCCGCCGAGGAATTGGCCAAAGCGGAGAAAGTGGATGCGCAATTGACGCAAGCCGGCCACACGCTGCCCGACGGCGCGGAGTTGCTGAAAAAGGCGCACGCGGCCCTGGATAAAAGCGTCGAACTGCGGCGCAACGGCAGTCACGAAGAAGCCTACGAACAGGCGCAAGCCGCGCTGCGTTCGTTGCGCATCTTAATGCGGGCGCATTGGGACATTGCGGTCAAACAGCTGATCGTGCCGACGGCCAGCCCGTTCGCCGTGAGCTTTTACACGCTGCCGAAACACTGGCAGTTCATGGACGAGATCAAGGACAGTGCGCTCGGCGCCAACGTCTTGCCCGGAGGCGATTTCGAGGCGGCCCAGGATCAACAGCTGAAAGGTTGGCTTCAGCAGGAACCGCCGTCGCTGGACGACGTGACGGCCGTGGCCCGCCGCGTGACGGACGAGCCGAAAGAGGGCCGGCAGTGTCTGATGCTCCGGCTCAGCCCCAAGGACAAGTTGGCGCCGCCGTTGGCGTTGGAGCGCACCTTCGTGGCCATTCTCAGCCCGGCCGTACACCTGCCGCCGGGGACGCCGGTGGCGATCAGCGCCTGGGTGCGAATACCGGAAGGCATCACGGCTTCGACGGACGGCGCCCTGTTGTACGACAGCATCGGCGGCGAACCGTTGGCCGTGCGACTTACCGGGGCGACAAAGTGGAAGAAGTTTGTCCTGTACCGCCGGGTGCCTGCGAGCGGCATCGTCAATGTGACGATGGCTTTGACCGGCCTGGGCACGGTCTACTTCGACGACGTGCGCATCGAGCCGTTGACGGGCGGAGAAGGCACGGCGATGGTCGCCCACCAACCGGATCCTGCTCGCTGAAATTTTTCCTCACAACCCGCACAGCCGTCTTTTTCGTGCTAGTGTTCTGTTGACCCGACAATCATCCTCCCCCGTCGGGATCATCAAACCGATAAAGCCAAACCCGTCGCGAGGCGGGGACGGAAAGCCATGGACCTCCTTCGCAAGAGCTTCTAAAGAGCGCCGATTTCCGGCTGTTCGCAGCCCCCCTAACGGCTCATCCTCTTGAGCCTCTTGCAAACCGAGGTCGCCAGGCCGCCGAAAGGATGACTTGAATGCATACCCATTTCAGCTGCACGGCTGCAGCCGTGTTCGCGGCGTCGCTCTTGACCGGGACCGAGGCCAAGGCCGGTCACTCCCGCGAAAATCCCGTCGTTGCCGCCGTCAAGAACGCCCACGACAGCATTGTCACGATAAGGGTCGAAAAGCACGGCGCCTACTCTAACACTACAGCGCAGCAAAGCG
>DHJA01000132.1:0-4968 GCA_002404095.1 Planctomycetaceae bacterium UBA4732
GGGCCAAGGAGACCGCCGGCCGCGCCCACGGTGGCGCCCGCGACGGCGTCGAGCCACGCGTTTGTGCTCCCGTACCCCGCGAGCGGGAGGGTTGCGCCGTACCGGGCGCCCTCTCTCGCGGCGGTCGAGAGGTTGAGCTTGTTGTTGTACCAGATGCCGAAGGAGATCATCCCGAACACCAGGCCCAGGAGCAGGGGCATGATGATGGCGAACTCGACCAGCACCGCGCCGCGCTCGCGCTGCTGATCCTGCAATCCGCGGGCCGCGCGTGAGTGCCGCACTCGACTGGCTCCTCTCCGATGGAATCGATCTGCGCAATCCATCGGCGGAAAGCGGCTCGAGATAAGCGCATTGGTGGTGTCCGCGGCTCAAGATCGCGCGGTCTGTGGCCGAGAACACGGTCGCGCCGAGCCGCGCGTCGCTGCTCGCGGCCGCTCGGGTGTGCGTCGGACAGGGGGAACTGAGGTGCGAACATGGCCGTGACGTGGTCGAACGCGTCGCCGATCTCGGGTCGTGGCGACGCGCGCTCGAGCGTCCGGTGACCGAGCCCATCCGCGCCGAAGGCAAGCAGTTCCGGGCTGGCGACGCGCCGTTCACCCTGCGCGCCGTGACCTACGGGACCTTTCGGCCGCGCGCCGACGGCGAGCGGTTCCCCGATCGCAACGTCGTGAAGCACGACTTCGACACGATCGCGGCTGCAGGCTTCAACACGGTCCGCACCTACACCCTCCCGCCCGACGACGTCGTCGATCTCGCCGCCGACTGGGGTCTCCGGCTGCTCGCCGGGGTGTTCTGCGAGGACTGGCGGTACCTGGTGGGTGCCTCGGCCCGCCAGCGTCGCCGCATGGCCAGCGCGGCGCGCGCCGAGGTCGGCGAGGCCGCCCGCCGCCTCGCCGGCAACGAGCACGTGCTCGGCATCGTGGTCGGCAACGAGCTCCCGGCCGATGTCGTGCGGTGGGTCGGCACGAAGCACGCCGGTGACCTCATCTCCGGGCTCGCGGACGCGGTTGCTCAGGCCGACCCGGAGCGGCTGAAGACCTACGGCAACTACCCCACGACGGAGTTCCTCGAGATCGACGAGCTCGATTTCCTCCTGTTCAACGTGTTCCTGGAGGATCGCGACTCCTTTCGTCGCTACCTGACCAAGCTCCTGCATCTCGCCGGTGAGCGGCCACTCGTGATCGGCGAGATGGGCCTCGACGCCGGCACCACACCCGCGGGCGAGTGCCGCCAGGCCGAGGCCGTCGACTGGCAGCTCGAGATCGCCGCCGAGCGCGGACTGGCCGGCACCGCGCTCTTCTCGTGGACCGACGAGTGGTGGGTCGGCGACGCCGCCGTCGACGACTGGCACTTCGGGCTCACCCGCGCCGATCGCTCGCCGCGCCCGGCCCTCGGCGTGGCCAGGCAGTGGAACCACCGCACGGTGCGCGACATCGACTTCGGATGGCCGGCGATGAGCGTGGTCATCTGCGCGTACAACGCGGCCGCGACCCTCGACGAGTGCCTGCGCCACACGTGCGCGCTCGACTTCCCGGGCTTGGAGATCCTGGTCGTCGACGACGGTTCCACCGACGAGACCGCCGCGATCGTCGGGCGCCACCCCCGTGCCCGCCTGGTCGCGATCGCGCACGCCGGGCTGTCGGCCGCCCGCAACGAGGGACTCCGCGCGGCTTCCGGAGACCTGATCGCGTACCTCGACGCCGACGCCTACCCGACACCGGAGTGGCCCTACTTCCTGGCGCTCGCGTTCGACGGCCCGAAGGTCGCCGGCGCCGGCGGGCCCAACCTCGCGCCGCCGTCGGATCCGCCGGGTGCGCACCTCGTGGCCCGCGCGCCGGGCGGCCCGGTGCACGTGCTGGTCTCGAACGACCGCGCCGAGCACGTGCCCGGATGCAACATGGCCTTCTGGCGTGAGGCGCTGGTCGGCCTGGGCGGGTTCGACCCGGTCTTCGAGACGGCCGGCGACGACGTCGATCTGTGCTGGCGGCTGCTCGACCGCGGCTGGGAGATCGGGTTCCACCCCTCCGCGGTCGTGTGGCACCACCGCCGTGCGAGCGCGCGCGCCTACCTGCGTCAGCAGCGCAACTACGGGCGCAGCGAGGCCCTGGTCGAGGCGCGCCACCCCGAACGGTTCACGGGGCTGGGAACCGCGCGTTGGCTCGGCACGATCTACACGCCGTCGGGCCCGCGCGTCGGGACCCAGCGGATCTACCGGGGCCCGTTCGGCGCGTCGCCGTTCCAGTCGGTGTACCGCCGCGACAGCCACGTCACCGACATCGCCAACCAACTCGGCATGCCCGTCGGCGCGGTGCTCACTCTGTTCGCGCCGATCGGGATCGTGTCGCGCGTGCTCGCGGCGCCGGCCGTCGCGGGCCTCTTCGTGCTGGGCGTGCTCTTCGCGGTCAACGCCGTCCACGCGCGCCCGCCGGCCGGGAGCAAGTTCGCGCGGCTGCGCGCGCGGGTCGCGATCGCCGGGCTCACGATGGCCCAGCCGCTCGTGCGGGCGTGGGGACGCACGCGCAATCGCGCGCCGGCGCTCCGCAACGCCGCGCCTTCGGAGCCGGTGCCGCGGCCGACGCGGCGGGTCGCCGGCCGTGTGCTCGTCTACGCGGCCGACCGCGACCGGTCGGAGCTCGCGGCCGCGCTCATCGCGCACCTTCGCCGCGGCGGCCTGCGCGTCCTGCCCGCGACCGCCTGGGACGACCACGACGCGCGCATCGACGGCGGACCGTTCGTGTGGGGGGAGATCCTGACCACCGAGCACCCGCTCGGCTGCATCCAGGTTCGGGTACGTCGACGCGTACGCCGGCGGTCCTTGGGCGCGGCCACGGTCGTCGGTTCGGTGGCGGTGAGCCTGTCGGTCAGCGCCGGCGCCGTTGTTGTTGCGATCGTGATGGCGGCCGCGCTGCACGGGATGTGGCGTACGGGCTCGCTCGTCGAGCGTCTGCTCACCGGTGGTGCTGGGTGAAGCGCGAGTACTGGAAGTACTTCAAGGTCACGTTCCCGTACTTGCGGCGGCGCAAGGGGCAGGTCGCCGCGATGATCGGCCTGATGATCGCGTCGGCCGTGGCCGCGCTCGCCGAGCCGTGGCCCCTGGCCCTGCTCGTCGACGACGTCCTCGGTGTCCACTCGCCGCCCCGGCCGTTGGTCGCGCTCGTGGGTCGCAGCCGCACCCACCTCATCGTCTTCGCGGTGCTGGCCGGCTTCGTCGTCACCCTCGTCATCCAGGTGATCAGCGTCATCAGCGAGTACGTGACGACCAAGCTCGACCAGGAGGTCGCGCTCGACTTCCGGTCCGACCTCTTCGGCCACTGCCAGCGCCTGTCCCAGGGCTTCCACGACGACACGACCACCGGCGACTCGATGTACCGGATCAACTTCGAGGCCAAGGCCGTCGGCGAGATGTCGGTCGCGCTGCCGCCGCTGGCCCAGAGCGTGCTCACCCTGATCGGGATGTTCGTCATCGCCTTGCGGATCGACGCGACCCTCGCGCTGCTCTCGCTCGTCGCGGTGCCGTTCGTGTCGTACTCGACGAGCTACTACGGCAAGCACATCGAACCGAGACTGATCCGCGTCCGCGACCTCGAGAGCAAGTCGCTCACCATCGTCAACGACTCGTTCAACATGCTGCGGGTGATCTGCGCGTTCAACCGCGAAGATCACGAGCACCGCCTGTTCCAGCAGCAGGGCAAGGACGCCGTCGACGCGCGGGTCAACATCACGCTCCGCCAGACCGTGTTCTCGCTCGTCGTCGCGCTGAGTACTGCGGCGGGCATCGCCCTGATCCTCGGCTTCGGTGCGAACGACGTGTTGCACCACCGCCTCACCGCCGGCCAACTGCTCGTGGTGCTCGCGTACATCCACGCGATCTACGGGCCGCTGTCGACCATCAGCTCGACCCTGGCCGGTTTCCAGAACCACCTCATCGGCATCCGTTACGCCCAGGAGCTCCTCGACGTTCGCCCCGATGTCGCCGATCTGCCGGGGGCGAAGCCGCTCCCCGGGCGCGCGCACGGCGACATCGAGTTCCGCAACGTGCAGTACAGATACCGAGGGCGGGAGCCCGCATTGCGCAACGTGTCGTTCACAGTCGGCGCGGGTGAGGTCGTCGGCATCGTGGGACCGACGGGCGCGGGCAAGTCGACCCTGGTTTCGCTGCTCCCGCGTTTCTTGGATCCATCGGAGGGCAGCGTGCTGCTCGACGGTCACGACCTGCGGACGCTGACGGTCGCGTCGGTGCGCGACCAGGTCAGCCTCGTGCAGCAGGAACCACTGCTCTTCCCGCGCTCGATCGCCGAGAACATCCGCTACGGGCGGCTCGACGCGACCGACGACGAGGTGATCGCCGCCGCGCGCGCCGCCAACGCCCATGAGTTCGTCACGGCGCTTCCGCAGGGTTACGACACGAAGCTCGGCGAACGCGGGGCGAAGGTCTCGGGTGGCGAGCGCCAGCGCATCGCCATGGCCCGCGCCTTCCTCAAGGACGCGCCGGTGCTCATCCTCGACGAGCCCACATCGTCGATCGACTCGCGCACCGAAGCGGTGATCCTCGACGCGCTCGAGCAGCTGATGGAAGGACGCACGACCCTCATCGTCGCCCACCGCCTGTCGACGTTGCGGCGCGCCGACCGCATCCTCGTCGTCAACGCCGGCGAGGTTGTCGAGCAGGGCACGCACCAAGAACTGATCGCGGCGGGCGGGCTGTACACGCAGTTGAACTCGCTCCAGGGCGGGGCGCGCGGCGACGCTCCGCCGAGCGTTCCGGGTGTTCCGGCTGTTCCGGGTGTTCAGGGTGCTCCGACGTCCGTGTCCGCGGGCTGGACACCGCCCCCTCCCCCGTCGTTCTCGCGCCTTCCCGCGCCCGCCCGAGCAGGCCGGGGCACCGATGGCTGAGAGCGCGCGCCCGAAAGTCGTTGTACTCGGAATGATGAGCAAGATCCCCGTCGCCGGCGTCGTCTGGCAGACGCT
>DHJA01000132.1:5094-20584 GCA_002404095.1 Planctomycetaceae bacterium UBA4732
CCGTCGATGCTCATGACGAGCGAGCACGACGACTCGAGTGCCCTGGCCGCCGACTTCATCGGCCGGGTCATGGCCCGTCACGGTCTGGGTGACCGCTGGGCGTTCCAGGCGTTGCACTCCGACGCGCGCTGCTACGGGCTCTCGGCCGGTGCGCTCGGCCGGCTGTACCGCGACGCGGCGCTCATCATCAACCTCCACGGCGGCACGCTTCCGCTCCCCGAGCACGCCGCGAGCGGCCGCCTCGTGTACCTCGAAACCGACCCCGTGCAGCCGCAGCTCGAGGTGTTCCAGAACCTTCCCGAGACGATCGACTTCCTCGACCAGCACTGCGCGTACTTCACCTTCGCCGAGAACTACGGCACCGCCGCGTGCACCCTGCCGCCGACCGACCTCTACGAGTTCCGCCCGACCCGCCAGCCGGTCGTGCTCGACTGGTGGGAGAACGGGGCGGCGCCGCGCGACGGGCGGTTCACCACCATCGCGAACTGGCGTCAACCGTGGCGCGACGTCAGCCACGACGGCCGCGTCTACGGCTGGACGAAGGACGACGAGTTCCGGCGCGTCATCGATCTACCCGCGGCCACGTCGGTCTGCCTCGAGCTCGCGCTCGCGAATTGCGGGCCCGACGACGAGGCCTCGTTGGTCGACCACGGCTGGCGCGTGCGCCCGGCCCGCGAGCTGTCGGGCGACATCGATGCGTACCGCGGCTACATCCGCGGCTCGCGCGGTGAGTTCACGGTCGCCAAGGAGCAGAACGTCGCCTTCCGCACCGGTTGGTTCTCCGATCGCAGCGCCACCTACCTGGCCGCCGGTCGACCGGTGATCATGCAGGACACCGGCTTCGGCGAGGCGCTGAACGTCGAGCGGACGGTCCACCTCTTCGAGGCGGCGGGCGCGTCGGGACTGCACCTCGAGGACCAGGAGTTGCCCAAGCGTTGCGGCCACCTGGCGGGCAAACGACTCGTCGAGGCCGACGCGATGGCGAGCAAGATCCGGGCGGCGTGTGCCGCGCGCCGCGATCCCGACTTCGTGATCTTGGCAAGAACCGATGCGCGCGGCACCCACGGCTTCGACGAGGCCGTGCGCCGTGCGAAACTCTATCTCGCGGCGGGGGCCGACGGCATCTTCCCCGAGGCGCTCGAGTCGGCCGAGGAGTTCGCCGCCTTCGCCCAGGCGATGCCCGGCGTGTGCCTCCTCGCCAACATGACGGAGTTCGGCCGCAGCCCGTACCTGGACTTTGCGGCCCTAACGGCGATGGGTTACCGTATAGTATTATACCCCGTCACGGCTCTGCGCGCTGCCCTACGCGCGGCCGAGACGACGCTGGCGGAGATTCTGAACAAGGGCCACCAGCGCGACGCGCTGCCGAAGATGTTGAGCCGCGCCGAACTGTACGACTTGCTCGACTACGCGGGCCATGAAGAACGAGACCGCTCGTATTTCCGCTGAGAGTCTGTCCGGGTTACGAGCCGCGACCGTTAGGGAGCGGTGGCCTCACGCAGCCTAAAACCGCTCCCTAACGGTCGCGGCTCGTTGAATTAAGTTATTGAGAAACGCACATGAACAGCAGCGAAGAGTATTCCCCCGGTCTGGAAGGCGTGATCGGCGGCGAGACGGCGATCTCCACGATCACCGACGGTCTAAGCTATCGCGGATATGCCGTACCGGAATTGGCTGAGAAAGGCACCTTTGACGACATTGCCTATCTGCTATTGCACGGCGACCTTCCCAGCGGCGGACAGCGCGCCGACTTTCGTAAGCGTGTGATGGCGACCCAGCAGCTGCCCGATGCGCTAATCAACCTGTTCCGTGCGTTGCCGCGCGAGACGCCGCCGATGGATGTGCTGCGCACGGCCGTCAGCGTACTGGCCCATTACGACCCGGAGGCGCAGGAGTTATCGCCGGCCGCCAGTCTGCGCAAGGCGGAACGGCTACTCGGACAGATTCCGGTCGCCATTGCGGCACAATGGCGCATCGCGCACGGCCTGCCAGCCTACACAGCCAGCCCCGACCTCGGACATGCGGCGAGTTTCCTCTATCTCCTGCGCGGCAAGGAGGCTTCACCCGACGCCGTGCGCGCGCTGGACGTATCCCTGATCCTGTACGCGGAACACGAATTCAACGCCTCGACGTTCACGGCGCGCGTGGTCTGTTCGACGGAATCGGACCTTCATTCGTGCATCGTCGCGGCCATCGGAGCGCTCAAGGGTCGGCTGCACGGCGGGGCCAATGAAAAAGTGATGGACGCGCTCCGCGCGGCCGGCGGGCCTTCGACGGCCGAGCGGTGGGTGCGCGACGCGCTGGCTCGCAAAGAAAAACTGATGGGCTTCGGCCATCGCGTTTACAAAGCCGGCGACGTGCGCGCGGCAGTGCTGACCCCCTACGCCCGCCGCGCGGCGGAAGCGGCGGGACAATTACAATGGGAGGAGACGGCCGCCGTCATCGAACGGGTGTTGGCGGCGGAGAAGAATTTGCACCCTAACCTCGACTGGCCGGCCGGCCGACTGTATCACGCCTTGGGCCTGGAAGTGCCGCTCTATACGCCGATTTTCGTGATGGCGCGCGTGGCGGGGTGGAGCGCTCATGTCATCGAACAACAGGGGCGTAATCGTCTGATCCGACCTCGCAGCCGCTATATCGGGCCGCCGCGCCGCGCGGTCCCGGCGGACCCGGTCTAAGCGGGTCGGCAAGCGATCCCGCTCGGTCGGAAACCCGGTGAGCGGGGCGGAAGCCAGCTGATTTAGTATTTCATCGCTCATTGTTGGAAGCATCAGGGAGGCTCACGCGAGCCCGCAGCGCTAAGCAAGGGCGAGTCCGTCCTTTGCTCGCCGTTGCTTGGCGCTGCGGGCTCGCCCGCCTTTATTCCAAACGGAGACGCTACTGGAAATCGTGTTTGGTGTGTTTGACAGGCGGCCATCGGTCGGTTAGCCTAGTCGGCTGAAAGCCGACGCGGCTAAACCGTCGTGCCGGCGCGGTGATAGGCAGCGGCGGCGCTGTCTAATCATGGTTCGGCTTACGGGGAGAGAACGGTGACTGAGCGCATTCGCAGTGACCAGCGACTCGCGGTTACCATCGCCGCGCTGATCTTCGGGCCGCTCTTCATGCTGGGTCCCGTGGCTGGCGGAATCTGCATACTCGTCCTCGCGCGGCTGAGCGTCGAGACCGTCCTTTTCGCTATCGGACTATGCTGCCTCAGTGCTTTCCTCACTTACCACATGACGCAGAATTATCAGTGGGTGGAATTCGACGGCATACATATCCGTGGGCGCCGCTTCTGGACCCGGCGTCTCGTCGAGAACACCCTGGCCGATGTCCAGGAGATCCGTGTGCTGGGGGCGCTTGCACGGAATAAGGTAACCAGTGTGACCGATGCGATCATCGGACCTGTACGCGGCTGGGAGATCTGTTTTCGCCATGGCCCCAGCATCGCGGTGATCCGCCTCGACATGAAAAACGCTGAACAGCTAGCCGCGACAGTGGAACGTGCCCTACAACAGCGGGGGACATGATTTCAAGAGGCCGAACCAGTCGCTGCAGCCGACCGGGGCCGCATGACGCCCTCGCGCGGCGCGCAGTCTCCTCCGCGGCCCCGGCGGCTGAGCGGGTTGTTAGCCGCATGGCAATAGCCCCGGGTCTATAAAGTGAGGTGACTGATGCAAGAACACTGCTCAACCTGGCGGGGCATCGGGCGAGACATGGCCGCGCTCGCTGTGCTGGTGACTTGCGGCCTTGCCGCATTCGCCGACCCGCCACCCGCGCCAAACGATTCGCCAAAACCCCTGCCGCAGAAGACCGTCACAGCCTGGAAGGCGACTGGGGCCGAAGTCGGCTGGCTGCAAGCGGAAGAGGGGTTCAGCCTGCATTTCGCCCCGGAGAAAGCAGGTAAGCCGGGCGACCTGCCGGCGTTCAGATTCGACCGTTGGCCAGAGGGAGGCCTGACAAAGCTGCCCGAACCCGGCGTGGCCTTCGGACTCGTCCTTGCGAAGAACTCGGACGCCGGGCGGCTGGTGACGGACGCCAAGGTGAAGGAACTGGCTGGGCTCACGAGCCTGCAAACACTGGTTCTTGACTACACGCAGGTGACTGGGGAAGGGCTCAACGCGCTGGCCGGGCTCAAAAGTTTGCAGGAACTGAGCCTTTCCTCCACAAAGGCGGCGGACTCAGGGCTGAAGGCGCTGACTGGGCTGAAGGCTCTACGAAGGCTGCACCTTAACGGCGCCCCGGTGACGGACGCGGGACTCAAGGAACTGGCCAATCTGAAGGCCCTGCAAACGCTGGACCTCGAGGGCACTAAGGTGGGGGACGCGGGGCTGAAGGAATTGGCCCAGTTGAACAGCCTGCAAAGGCTCTTCCTCGGCGGCACCCAGGTGACGGACGCAGGCCTGAAGGAATTGGCCGCACTAAACGATTTGCAGGAGTTAACCCTCGGTGGTACCGAGGTGACGGACGTGGGGCTAAACGCACTCGGCAGGCTGAAGAGTCTGCGGAGCTTGCATCTCGGCGGTACTCGGGTGACGGACGCGGGACTCAAGGAACTAGCAGGGCTGACGGGCTTACAAGAACTCGGCCTTGATTTCACGGAAGTGACGGGCGAAGGGCTCAAGGCACTGGCCGGACTGAAGGAAATGCGATCGCTGGGCCTTTATGGAACGCAGGTGACGGATGCCGGGCTGAAAAAAGTGGCCGGGATGAGGGGCTTGCAAAGGCTAAACCTCGGAAGCACCCGAGTGACCAACGCGGGGATGATGGAGTTGGCCAAGCTCGACAGCTTACAATTGCTGTCGCTGAGTGCAATCCCCGTGACGGATGCGGGCCTGAAGGAATTGGCCAGGCTTAAAAACTTGCAAATGCTAGACCTTAGCGAAGCCAAGGTGACCGACGCGGGCCTGAAGGAACTGACCGGGATGAAGAACCTGCAATGGCTGCACCTGGCAGGGGCGCGCGGAGTGACCGAGGCAGGGCTGAACGAGCTACGAAAGGCATTGCCGGGTTGCACAATCTCCTCCCGCGAGTGAGGAGTGCTTCGGGCGCCGCCTGAGCGCAGGCAATCACTGTGTGTAGGAGGACAAAGGGGACGCATCTAATAGTTAGGCGCATCTTCAAGGATATTTAGATGCGTCCCTTTGGTCTCTTTGGTGTCGTCCCCTTTGGTGTCCGGCGGCGGAGGGCTTCCGGCGTGCGGCCGGCTGCGGTATTATGTCGGCATCGACCTGTGAGGAGAAGCCATGAGCCAGACGCTGATCATCCGTGGACGGTACACCGACCGGACTTTCATCCCAGACGGCCCGCTGCCCGACGCCGAGGGGGCGGCGGAACTGGTCATCACCCCGGCCGCCCCTAGGTCGGGCGGGTCAGTCGCCGACGCCTTCGGGGCCGCGTCCGTCCTGCGGAGCGGTGGCGACATCCTGGCCCAGGTCCGCGCCGACCGCGAGGAGTGGGGTGACCGCTGATCTACCTCGATGCGAACGTCGTCATCCGCTTGGTCGAAGGGGACGCTGCCACCCGCGCCCCGTTGGCGGCCCGGCTGGCCTCGTCGCTGGGCGTACCAGGGTCGTTGGTCACGTCGCGGCTGAGCCGGCTGGAGTGCAGATCCAAGCCGTTGCGGGCGGGCGATGTCGCCACCCTGGCCCAGTTCGACGTGTTCTTCGCCGGCGTCGAGATCGTTCTGGTTGAGGTGAGTGCGGCGATCGTCGAGCGGGCCACCGACCTCCGCGCAAAGTACAACCTCAAGACGCCCGACGCCCTCCACTACGCCACGGCCGTGGAGGCCGGCGCGTCGGTGTTCTTGACCGGCGACCGCGCCCTGTCGCGGTGTTCGGAGGCGCCGGTCGAGGTGTTGTGAGCGCTGTCGGACGGTGAGCGGCCGAACTGTGTCGTTCTGCGTTGAGGAAGTCTGCGGAGGAACACCGATCGTGGAGAATAATGACCTCCGCCTCGTCCTTTGCCAGAACGAGACGCTGTGAAGGAGGGTTCCTCCACGCCCTAGAATCTCATCCGTTCCACTCGGCCGGCCAAGCAAAGAGTCGGGCTTTCCTCTCAAGGAGGATCCCAGTTAGGCGGCGGCTCGGCGAGCGGGCAGCGTCGCGGCGAACGGTCGCACAGGTCGCGTCCGGAATGTCCCGCCGGTCCCGGTCGAGGGCTAATCAAATTCAGCCGTTGCAGCCAACCGGCCGCCGCGATTCGGGCTTCGCGCGGTATACTATACTGCAGGCGGTAAGGTTAGATACAAGGCTCTGTAGCCGCATTCGCCAGAATGCGGGGTGCGACAATGTTCTGTAGCCGCATTCGCCAGAATGCGGGGTGCGACACACAAGGCTCTGTAGTACGACACCCGCATTCTGGCGAATGCGGCTACAGCGGGCTTTGAATGCGGGGTGCGACACACAAGGCTCTGTAGTACGACACCCGCATTCTGGCGAATGCGGCTACAGCGGGCTTTGTGCCACATTCTGCCGCGTCGAGTATAGCTCCTGCGGCGGCCTCGGCAGCCAGATGGTTATCCGGGCGCGAGGAAAGCGGGCGCCGATGGGTGAGCGCCCATCCGTGCCGCACAGCGCCGGTCAGGGTAAGACCGACAGACCCCAGGGGGCGCGCACTGTCGGCCTTGTCGTCCTTGAAAACGAGGCGACAACCGGCCGCGAGGGCGAGCCGGCGGGTTGCGTCGAATCCGCTCGCTCGCGCCCGCGGCTGGTTCCTAGTGAATGATTAATCCATTCGGGGAAGGAGGGCGCCGCCATGAGACTTCAACTCCGAAGCTGCTTCTTGGCCGTTGCGCTGCCGATTTTTTGCGTCCTCGCGCTGCCGCCTACGGGCAATGCTCAGGTACGGGCGCCGTTGATGGATGCATCGGCCGACGGCGCCGGCTCCAGTCCAGACCCTGTGACTCTTCCCACCAATCGCAAGACCGCCAACCAGATCAAAGCCGCCCACGAATACATCGCGGCCAAAGATTGGGACAACGCCGTCAAACTCCTCCAGCGTGTTCTCGACGAATCGGAGGATTCACTTCTCGAAACGCCCAGTAAAGATCCGCAAGGCAAGGAAATCATTCGCCGCATCAGCGCCCGTGCCGAGGCGGAGCGCTTGCTTGCGACGTTGCCTAAACCGGGACTAACCGCCTATCGCGTCAAGTTCGGTGGGCTTGCCGTTGTCGCGCTTGGGAAGGCCCGCGCCAATCCGCAGCTTCTCGATCAGGTAGTGCGCCGTTACTTGCTCACCGACACCGGGGCCGATGCCCTTACCTCAATGGGCGTCACCGCTCTCGACCGCGGCAACGTCGATGAGGCGGCCGATTGCTTCCGTCGGCTGCTTCAGCGGCCCGACGTGGACGACTTGCCGCCGCTCACGCTTTTTCAAGCCGCCCTCGCCTTCCACGCCGCCAACGACGCGGCCCGTGAAAACCAAGTGATGCAGATCCTCGGTCGCCGCATCGGCGCCGCCGGCCTGTCTGTCGGCGGGCGCTCTCTTTCCCTCGACGACGTCCGCAAGGAAATCGCGCGCTGGCCTTCCACCGTCACGGCGTCTACGGACTGGCCTTTGTTCCGCGGCGATCCCCAGCGCAGCGGACGCGCCAACGGCGAATATCCACTGCTGGAGGCGCGCAACCGTGCGGCCATTCCGGTTTACGAGGAAGTGAATAGCCTGTTGGCGCAGCAGGCCGGTACCACCGCGCTAGGCAGCGGCGCCGCGTTTGGGCGCGGCCTTGGCCCTGGTGGGCCGGACGACGCCGCGGAACCAGAACCTATTGTCACCGGCCCATCGCTGCCGGGATTCGTTCCCATCGCCGTCGGCGGCAAGGTGATTTACCGTGGGCCGGACGGCTTACATGCGCTCGACGCCGAATCCGGCAGAGAAATCTGGCGCCATGTGCCGCCGATGTGCCTGGATACGGTCCTGAAAGACGAGCAGAAGAAATGGCAGATGCGCCGCTGGCTGGGCTTGTATCGCGGCTCCCCGTCCCTTCTGGATGACAACGCGACGGTCGGTACGCTCAGCAGCGACGGCCGGCGCGTATTTTTCGTCGAAGACTTGCCCGCGCCGCCGCACCCCTCCGACCTATCAGACCTGACGCAAGCTCAGGGCGGCGTCGGCAAACATTGGTTCAGCACGGCCGAGGGCAACCTGCATCACAACCGGCTGCGGGCCGTGGACGTGCGAACCGGCGAATTACGTTGGGAGATCGGCGCCTGGCAGAAAGACTCCGGGCGCGAGCTGCGCGAGCCGCTTTCCAACGCCTTCTTCCTCGGCGCGCCGCTGCCGGTCGGTCGCCGGCTTTTCGCCCTGGTGGAGCGCCGCCAGGAGATCAACCTCCTCTGCCTGGAAACCGCCACCGGCGATCTGATTTGGTCCCAGAACGTGGCTTCCGTCCCCACGTCTCTTGAGGCGGACGCCGCGCGGCGCATGCAGCCGGCCCACTTGGCTTACGCCGACGGCGTTCTCGTCTGCCCCACCGACGCCGGCGCCGTCGTTGCCGTTGATCCGACTTCACACAACCTTCTGTGGGCGCATCTCTACCACGACCGCAAGGAAAACCCCGAGAGCGTCGTTCCCTCGTTCAACCCGGTCCAGTACGAGGACGCTTGGACGGGCTGCGCCCCTATCATCCACGGCGACCGCGTCCTCCTGACCGCGCCGTCGGGCGACGATTCGCTATGCTGTCTCAACCTACATGACGGATCGGTGATATGGAATATAACACGGTCGGACGATTTGTATGTCGCCGGCGTCTTCGACGACAAGGCCGGCGGCGATAAGGTGCTGATTGTGGGAAGGCGCGAATGCCGGGCCGTCGCCTTGTCGGACGGCCGGGAGGTCTGGCGTCAGCCGACTACAACGCCGTCCGGCGTGGGCGCCGCTTCGGGTCCACACTATTTCCTCCCTCTACAGGCGGGGGGTGTTTATCTACTGGACGTGGCCAACCCCCGCGCCTCCACGCACATTGAGGGCCGGCCCGGTGAAGCGCTGGGCAACCTTATCTTCTACTCCGGTACTCTGTGGTCGCAGACCGCGACGGCCGTGACCGCTTACACGCGACTGGCCAAGATGTTGGAGCGGGCCGAAGCGCTTGTGGCGGCGAATCGCAGTAATCCGGCCGCGCGGATCGAGCGCGCTCCACTGCTATTCGCCAAGGGTGAAGCGGCGTTAGCCGTGGACGACTGGCTCTTTGCCCTTGATAACAACCCGCCGTCCGAGCTAGCCGGCCCGGCCCGCGAGCGCGCCTACAGCGCCCTGACGCAATTGCTCCGGCAAGATTTCGCGGCCAACGAAAAGTACCTGGCTCAGTACGCGACGCTGTGCCGCATCCCCGCGGCGGATCAACGCCGGCGCCTGCTGAACTTACGCACCATCACCGCTCGCGGCCGGGAAAGCCAAGGGCGCCCCGACCTGGCGCTGACCGTGTACCAGGAGGTTTATGATTCCGCAACCGCGAATGAATTCATGGAAGACCCCGAAGACACACCCGTGCGCATCCGCCCGGATGTGTGGACGCAGACGCGCATTGCCGCGATGGTCCACGCGGCGAACCTCGAACAGCAAAAGTTGCTACAGGAGCGGATTGACAAGGAATGGGTCGCCGTCCGGTCTGCCGACGACTCCACGGCGTTAGTGCGCTTCGTCGGTTTATACGGCACGATACAAGGCTCCCTTGGCGCGGACGGACGCGAGGCGCGATTGGCGCTGGCGGAGCGTTGGGCGGCGGATCCCCACCGTGCGCTGGAAGCGGAAATGCACCTACACCAGCTGCGCCGTCAAACCGACTCGCCGGAGATCGCGGCCCGCGCACAATACGCCTGGGCGCGGCTGTTGACTCGCCACGGCCTGCTCGCGGAGGCCGTCGAGGCTTACCGCGATCTTGGCCGTGATTTCTCCGCCGTCGCCGTCCACGACCACAAAACCGGCGCCGCCTTGTTCGCCGACCTGACCGCCGACAAACGGTTCGTCGCCTTCCTCGACGACCCGTTGGCATCCCGGCCGTCCGGCGCCGTCAGGGTCAAGGAGATTCAGGAAAAGAATCCTCCGAAAGCTCAGGAAATGCCATGTGAGCCGCGGGGCGGTGTAGTTCCTGCTTTATGTCGCAACTTACGCTTCAGCATCGACCTCCAGACCTTTGCCTTCAAAGTCGTTGACGCCGACGGCATCTCCGCGCCGTGGTCGGCGCCGCTGCCCGTGCCGGCCGCCTTCCTGCTTCCCTATCTTCAGCAAGGCGGTTGTTCTTATGTGGCGTCGGATCACTTTCTGGTTGTCGCCATAGGGCCGTTGCTTGTCGGCGTCGATCGCATCGAACGCCGCGCCCGCTGGGTGCGCAGCATCCTGCCGGCCAAGTTGGCTCCGAACACCCTCCTTCAGTCGGCCGACGGGGAAGGCGGTCTTGCCATTATGACCACCGCAGGCCAGCCCGTCCAAACTCTGGGTCTGCTCGGCCCGGCCGGTCCCGACGGCGTCCACGTTCAAACCAAGGAGGGCGTCGCCGCCCTCGACCTTCCTACCGGGGACTTGCGCTGGCTACGGACGGACTCGCCGCCGCTGCTCGAGGCATTCGGCGACGAAGCGTATCTGTATCTGGCGGAATCCGATCAGATCGGGGACGTCCGCGCCATTCGCGCCGTCCGCACCGCCGACGGCGCGGCGGTTGCGATCCCCGATTGCGTGGATTGTTATAAGCGTAGAGTGGGGAATTTGGAACGCTGCTTACTCTCCAGGCGACAAAACGCGAAGCAGGAAGTCGAATTCCGCTTCTACGACGTTCAGACCGGCAAAGACCTTTGGCAGAAAACCTTTCCCCCCAATTCGGTCTTTATCGGATCGCCGACGCCCGAATTGTTCGCCGTCGCCGCCCCCAACGGAATCGTGACGGTCGTCGATCTCTACGCGCGTAAGGAATTATTGCAGTTGACGGTTGAACCGAAGCACCTCGAAAAGCTCGTTCGCGGCATGTTGCTGCGCGACCGCACCCAGTTCTACCTGGCGTTCCAGGGGCCGCCGGAAGGAAACGCGGCCGGCGTGTACGCGCCCCTCGCCGCGCCTGTAAAAGCGACGGAGGTGAACGGCATGATCTACGCCTTTGACCGCGCGACAGGCGAATTCCACTGGCATTCGTTAGCGCTTGCGCAAGTCCTGGTACTGGACTCTTTCGAGGCGTCGCCCGTCCTGCTGATGACGTCTGTGCAACAACGGCAAATGCCGGGCGTACCAGGCGGCAGCCCCAGCCAGGCGTCTTGCACGCGCAGCATCGACAAGCGGACGGGTAAGGTGTTGTACCGAAAAGAGATAATCAACAATACCGATCCGTATTATGGCTTGGAGATGAACGTCCGCACGGGCGCCATTGACCTTATCAGCACGACTACGAGACTCCGCCATTACACTGAGGCTGGCAAGTAGGGTGGATCTATACTAACCCGAAGCGCAAGCGAGGTTTGGACGGAATCCTCGCTCGCGCTTCGGGTTAGTATAAAACCGTCCTTCCCTAATCTTTGCCGCCGTCCACGCCCCCACATCTTACGTCGCCTTCCCGAAACCCTTGATTTAACCACTGCAATACCAAGCACTTCCGATGAAGAGCCGTCGCGCGGCCTGCCGATAGAATGCTCTGGCCGACCGGGTTCCCGCCCCACGATCCTCCCTGTGGACCAACCCGCCCGGCGCGACCGACCCCCCCCCCGCATACCAGGGAGCCGAGGAGACGACCCACATGATCGACGAGGACGTGATGGTTTCGAGTTCCGAAACGGAGCAACTCCGTCTCCAACTGCTTCAGGCTCAAAAACTCAGCAGCGTCGGGGCGCTCGCCAGCAGCGTCGCCCACGAATTCAATAACATCCTGACCACGATCATCAACTACGCACGCCTGGGATTGCGATCCGCTGACGATGAGGCCGCGCGCACCCAGGCGCTGGAAAAGATCCTCAAGGGCGGCCAACGCGCCGCCGTGGTCATCAACAGTATGCTCGGCTTCGCCCGCAATAACGGAATTCAGCGCGAGCGAACCGACCTGGTGGCGCTCCTGGACGACGTGCTGATTCTCACTGAGAAAGACCTGAGCAAACACCGCATCCAGGTCGAGAAGAAGTGCCAGGGCCGGCCTCATGCTCACATTGTCCCGGCGCAGATCGAGCAAGTCATCCTCAACCTCATAATCAATGCCCGCCAGGCGATGCCGCGCGGCGGCCGATTACGTCTCGAAGTGCGCGAGAACGTCCGGTCGGCGATGGTCGAAATGGTCGTGGCGGATTCGGGGGTAGGCATTCCGCCCGAACGGCTGCGGCTGATCTTCGAGCCGTTCTACACCACCAAGGAGCCGGACGCGGACGGCCACGGCGGCACGGGGTTAGGGCTAAGCGTTTGCCGGCAAATTATCGAGCAGCACCAGGGACGCATTCGCGTCGAGAGCCTGGTAGGTAAAGGGGCGACGTTTACGGTGAAATTGCCGATTCAGCTTGAGGAAGCGAAAGAGTAAGCGGCTATACTGTATCAGGGAGTGGAGAGAGCCGATTGATAGTGTCTCCGTTTGTCCCATGAGTCCCATAGGACCTATAAGACCTATGGGACTTATGGGACAATAGGATGCTTGCAGAAATCGGATGGAAGAGATTCATTCCAGGACGAAAAAGGAGGGGAACACGGCCAAAACCGGCGGTTCGCCTCATGTTGGAAGCCGGGTGCGCTTCCGTATGGGATTGACGGATTTGGAGGGCGTCATCGTTGAAGATCGCGGGTTCATCGGAGTCGGCGGACGCCGTCTTTGGGGAATTGAAGTAAACCAACCCGATTACTACACCCAGCTTGAGCTTCCTGAAGTACTCTTTCAAGTCGTTGACTAAAACAATTGGCAAGCATTCCTTCACGGTCGGGGGGCTGAGAGGCGTCAGACATGACACGACAAAGAACCACGGTGGGCGGGCTGGTGTTAGCCGCGACGACGGCGTTGCTGGCGTCCGGGTGCGCCAGCTTTCTGTGTCCCGTACCGCCGATCCCGGACGACGCGGCCGGCCGCAGTGCGGCGCTGCCGCAAGTCTGCCGCAACCACGTTTACATCTTTCTCATTTGCGGGCAAGGTCCGTTGGACCTCGGCAACATGGGCGGGGTCCGCGAGTCGCTGATTTCGCTAGGTTACATCAAAACCTATTGCGGAGAATGTTGCTATTCCGGGTATTACAAGGATGAAATCCTACGCCTGCATCGCGAGGACGAATCCGCGCGATTTGTGGTGGTAGGCTACGGTTTAGGCGCCAACACGGCGGCCGACCTCACCGAAGCCGTTCGAGCCGACGGCGCGACTATCGACTTGTTGGCGTATTGCGGCGGAATAGCGATCTCCAACGATCCGAAATATCGGCCTAGCAACGCGCTGCGCGTCGTCCATCTTCTCGGTGGAGGGATGGACTCCCTAGGCGTTCCCTTAGACGGCGCCGACAATGCCCAGTTGCCAGACGTGACCCATTTTGGTTCGCCGACGCACCCCTTTACGATAGAGCTGTTGGTGAAAGAGTTGACGGAGGCGGCGTCCCGCGTGCCCGTGATCGAGCTGCGTCCGCCCGCGGAATCTACGGCGGAACTAGGGCCGACGCCGCGTACGGCCTCCGAACGCGCGACGAAGCCGCACGACGAATGGGACTTCCTCAAGCCCGCGCGCCCTTCCTCGCCGCCGGCCGCGAAACCGCAAGCGACCACGATGCCCAAGGTGCTGTGAGAAGGAATCAGCCTTGCACCACCGGGTTGCGCAGGACGCCCAACCCCGAAATCTCCACTTCCACCACGTCGCCGCCTTTGAGCCAGACCGGCGGCTTGCGGGCCATGCCGACGCCCGGCGGCGTCCCCGTGAAAATGAGGTCGCCCGGCAATAGCGTCACCACCTGCGAAATGTAGGCCAGCGCCACGCCAGCCGTGAATATCATGTTGCGCGTGTTGCTGTCCTGCATCGTCTGCCCGTTGAGGCGCAAGCGGATCGTCAGATTGTGTACGTCGGGGATTTCATCGGGCGTAACCAGCCACGGTCCCAGCGGCGCGAAAGTGTCGAAAGTCTTGCCGGCCATCCACTGCTTGCCGTCCTTCTCCAGCTGCCAATCGCGCGCCGAAACGTCGTGGCCGATGGTGTATCCGGCCATATGCTCTAGCGCCGTCGCGGCGGTCAAGTGCCGGCCCTTTTTGCCGATGACAAGCACCAATTCGGCTTCGTAATCCACCTTTTTACTCACGGCCGGCAAGATGATCGGCTCGTCCGCGCCGATTAACGCCGTGGCGAACTTGCTAAACAGCACCGGCTCGCTGGGGATCTTGGCCCCGGTTTCGGCGGCATGGTCGCTATAGTTCAGGCCCATGCAAATGATTTTGGGCGGATCGATAATGGGCGGCAGTAGCTTGACGCTTGCCGCGGGGATGCGCGCCACGCCGGATCGCGCCGCCGCATCCTTCGCGGCCTGGAGCATCGCCGGCCCGCCCTCCAAGAGTTGGCGAACATTGGTCGGCAGGGCGGCGTCGGCGGCGTGGAGGTCGATGTAGACGTCGACTAGGAGTACGGCCGCGCGCGGGCCGTTCGGGGTCTGAATCGTGGCTAATCGCATCGTATATCTCTCCTATCCCAGCCGCGACCGCTTCTCCAGGTACGCCGCCAGGAACTGGTCGTAAGGTTCCTTGGTGTTTGCTAGGTGGTAGCTGACGTTTCGCTCGAAGCACGCGGCCTTGATCCCGTCGATGAACTGGTTGATCCGCGTCAGATAGCGATTGCGCAAACTTTTGGGATTGGCCGTCACGCGGCCGACCCCTTCCATGTCCTTGAACCGTGTCAGTCGGTCGTAGGGAAACGTCAACTCCGCGTCGTCCATGATATGGATGACGATGACTTCGTGACCATTGTGACGGAAATGTTGTAGGCCGTTGGCGATCTTTTCTTCATCGTCGATGAGGTCGCTAAGCAAGACGACCAGGCCGCGCCGCGGGATGCGCTCGGCCATGTCATGCAGCACGGCGCCGACGTCCGTGTCTTCTTTGCTGTACGAATGGTCGAGCAGGTCGAGAATGCGGCGGAACTGAGTCTTTCGCGCCTTGGGCGGTAGGTATTGTCGCACTTCCGAATCGAACAGGACAAGGCCGACCGCATCGTTCTGGTGGAGCATCAAGTACGACAAGGCGGCGGCGAGATAGCTGGCGTAGCCGAGTTTGCTGAGATCGCCGCTCTTGAAAGCCATCGACTTCGAGCAATCGACGAGGATGTGAGCGCGGAGGTTTGTTTCGTCCTCGAACAGCTTGACGTGGTACTTGTCGGTGCGCGCCAGGATTTTCCAGTCGATGGCGCGTGGGTCGTCGCCGGGCGTGTAGGGGCGATGGTCGAGGTACTCGACCGAGAAGCCGTGGTAGGGGCTGCGGTGGCGGCCGGTCAAAAACCCCTCCACGACTTGGCGCGCTACCAGTTCCATGTGGCCCACGCGCGCAAGCCCTTCGGGGTCGAAGTATTTTTGAGTCATCGAACGTCCCTCGGCGAGCCGGGTCGCGT
>DHJA01000132.1:20708-30710 GCA_002404095.1 Planctomycetaceae bacterium UBA4732
GCCGGGTCGCGTTTATTTACCGGCGGGTTCGCGCACTTCGTGGAACAACTTCTCAACGATGTGATCCGCGCTGACGCCGTCGCTCTCCGCGCGGAAGCTCGTCGCCAGCCGGTGTCGCAATACCGGACGTGCGACATAGCGAATGTCGTCGGTGGAGACGTGAACGCGGCCGTCGAGCAGCGCGTGGGCCTTGCCGCCCAGCAACAGCGCCTGACACGCGCGCGGCCCCGCGCCCCACGACAAATACTTCTTCACGAAGTCCGGTGCGTCCTCGCTGTTTGGCCGCGTGGCGCGCACCAGTTGGACTGCGTAGGCCGTCACGGAGCGGGCGATCAGCACTTTGCGCACCGTGCGCTGGATGTCGAGGATGCCGTCACGATCCAGCACCGCCTCGATCTGCGGCAGTTCGCCGGCCGTGGTCGTTTCCGCGATGGTCAATTCTTCTTCATAAGTGGGGTAGTCGATCAGCACCTTGAACATGAAGCGGTCCAGCTGCGCCTCCGGCAGCGGATAGGTGCCTTCCTGCTCGATCGGGTTCTGCGTGCCGAGGACAAGGAACGGCTTTTCCAGTGGAAAGTCGGTGCCGGCCGTCGTTACCTTGAACTCCTGCATGGCCTGAAGCAGCGCAGCCTGGGTCTTGGGCGGTGTGCGGTTGATCTCGTCACCGAGGATGATGTTGCCGAACAGCGGCCCCTTGACGAAGCGCATCCGGCGCCGGCCGGTTCCTTCTTCCTCTTCGAGGATTTCCGTGCCGGTGATGTCGGACGGCATCAGATCGGGCGTGAATTGGATGCGCTTGAAGGTCAACGACAACAGCTGGGCGATGCTGGAGATCATCAAGGTTTTGGCAAGGCCCGGCACACCTTCGAGGATGCAATGGCCCTGGCAGAACAGGGCGATCAGCACCTGCTTGAGGACCTCGTTTTGGCCGATGATTACGCGGCCGAGTTGCTGCGTCATCTTTTCGTAGACCTTGGTCAGCCTCTCGGCGGCGCGCAGGTCGGCTTCATCCAAGCTGGCTCTGGCGCCGGGGACGGCGCCTAGGGAAGCGGTCGATTTCATGGAGACCTCAGAAGCAGGTAGTTCAGGGTAGGCGGCGGGGTAGGCTGGATTTAGCGTAGCAGGGTATACGGCCGCGTCAACAGGCCGAGGCGCAAATCCGGGGCGGCGACGGTCAGCGAACCGAAAGGGTGTACAGCGGGTGGCCAAGAATATCCGCGCGCTGGGTCAATTGGAACGCTTTACGGAGGACAACGGATTTAATCCAACCCGCGCGCACCGGCGCGGCGACGTAGCCCTTTACGGTGTAACGCAGGATATCAAAGGTCAGCGGTTCGCTTCGGGCGTCCACTATCCAGTATTCCCGTATGCCGGCTTCCCAATAATCGCTGCGAAGCTGAACCACGTCTTTGTGTACGGAACTTGCGCTTACGACTTCCAGCACCACGTCCGGCGACCCTTCAATCCGAACATATCCTGCCTCGGCGCCCTCAATCATCCGAACGCGGCCGGATTGAAGGCTTTTGTTCAGAATGAAGGTCCCGTCCGGGATCGTCGATAGAGCCGTCGTGGGGTGAGTCACTCGCAAGCCGTCCGTCAGCCAGAACCCGCGCTTCAACTCGATAGCCAAGTTGGCCATAACGCGGGTGAATTCCGTTTTCACGCGCAGATGGCTGAAGATTTGTTGCTCGCTCCCGTCGATCCACACCTCTCCCTGGAGATAGTCAATCCGGACATGCTCGGGCACATCGTCGGAGTCCACCCAGCGGTGAAACGAATCCAGGTCAACCACCCAGCCGGGAACCCAAATCTCCGGACCTTGAAAGATCACGGCTTTCATTGCCTTTCCTCCGTCCCGCGCGGCGTTCATCCCGCCGCATCGTAACACACCCCGAACCCCTTCTCCAATCCGATTCGCAAGGCGCGGCCGTTCCGACGCCCTACTCTTTTTTTCCCTCACGCCGCCCCACCATCCATTCGTCTAAATCGGGAGGCGCACCAACGCCTTCCTCCTTTTTCCCTCCCGCCGCCCATTGGAATCGTCTATGATAACGAGGTTGATCGCACCCCCGTGGATTCACGGAGTCTTCCGCTATGTCCGTTAGTTCGCTTGTCCTGCTTCTCGGGCTTCTGCCGGCTCAACCGCTTCCCGCCGCGCCCGACCCGGCCACCGCTTCCGTGGACGACGAAACCCTGAAGGCGGCTCACATCGCCGTCTCCGGCCCGGCCCTGCTCGACTTCCTCCACAAACGGAGCGGCGCCGCCGCCGATAAAGGCGTCGTCGCCAGCCTCGTTAAACAACTCGCCGACCCCGCCGCCGCCGTACATGACGCCGCGGCCGGGCAGCTTGTCGCGATCGGTGAAACCGCCGTGACCGCCTTGCGCGAAGCTGCCAACGGACTGGACGATCCTGATTCCGCGGCACGGGCGCGCCAGTGTTTGCTGGATATTGAAGATCCTCAAGGGGCAGATTTGTCCATCGCCGTGGTTCGTGCCGCGGCGGCGCTCCAGCCTGACGGTGCCGTGGAGGCTCTGCTCGAATACTTGCCCTTCGCCGAGAATGAAAAAGTTGTCGCGGAAGTTGAGACTGCACTGGCCGTGCTGGCTCCGCGAAACGGCAAGCCAGCGCCCGCACTGTTACGCGCGCTGAACGACCCCGCGCCTTCGCGCCGGGCCGCCGCTGCCATCGCCCTTTGCCGCGTCGGCGGTGAGAATCAGTACGCCGCCGTTCGCGCGCTCCTCAAAGACCCCAAGCCGACCGTCCGCCTTCGCGCCGCCCTTGCCCTGGCCGACTCCCATAGCGCCGACGCCGTTCCGGTCATTATCGATCTTCTCGCTGACTTACCATTGGAACAGCGCAAGCACGCGGAGGAGTTTCTGACCAACCTGGCCGGTGAGTGGGCGATTACGGGGCCGGCCGGCAACGACGCCACCTCGCGCCGTCTCCGCCGCGACGCCTGGGCCGCGTGGTGGCGCGGCATGGACGACGCCGCGTTACTTGACGAATTTACGACCCGGACCATGACCGATGAGGAACGCGATCAGGCTCTCGCCTTGATTCAGAAACTCGACGACGCCTCGACCGAGGTCCGCGAGAAGGCGTTCGCGGAATTGGTCGGCATGGGGCAACGGGTTACGTCGTTCCTGCGTCAGGCCGCGCTAAACCCTAATGGTCGCGTCGAGTCGTTGGCCGGCAAGTGTCTCCAGCTTATCGAGAAAGATTCGCCGAACCCGCTGCCCGCGGCGGCCGGCCGCATGTTGGCCCTCCGCGCGCCGGACGGAGCCGTCGCGGCGCTTTTGGCCTACCTTCCCTATGCCGACAATGAAGCGTCCACCAAGCAATTGCGCGATATACTATCCGCTTTAGCGTTGCATGAGGCCGGCGCCGTTCCCGTTCTGGTGAAGGCTCTTGACGAAAAGATCGGCGTCCGTCGCGGTGCCGCCGCCGTCGCGTTGTGTCAGCGCGGTGCGGGTGTAAATCTGCCGGCCGTCAAGAAGTTGTTCAAGGACTCCGACTTGGAGGTCCGCCTTACCACCGCGCTGGGAGTTCTGACCGCCGCGCGAGACAAAGACGCCGTGCCGGTCCTTATCGACCTGGTGGCGCGTTTGCCTGCCGATCGCGTCTGGGAGGCGGAGGAAATGCTAACCCTTCTGGCCGGCGACAAAGCTCCATCGGCTTCCGTGAGTGGCGACGCCGCCGCCCGCGAAAAAGCCCGCGAGACTTGGGCCGCTTGGTGGACTAACAACAGCGATTCTGTCGATCTGGCCAAGCTTAATCCGAGCGAAGCGCGCGAGCTGGGCTATTTGCTAATCATTGAGAACCAGAAGGCCGGCAAGCCGTCCGGCCACGTGCTGGAGTTGGACGGCGCACGCAGGGTTCGCTGGACTGTGGAAAACGTCTTCGATGCGCAAGACGCGCAGGTGGTCGGCGGCAATCGCGTCCTTATTATCGACAACAACGGCCAACGGGTCTCGGAGCGCGAAACAGCCACCGGCAAAATTCTCTGGGAAAAACCCGTCAACGCCGGCTTCCGAGTGCAGCGACTTGCGAACGGCAATACCTTCGTGGCTTGCCGCAACATGCTGGTGGAATTCGACCGCGCCGGCAAGGAAGTCCTCAACCTGCAACGGCCCAACGAATATATCCTCGACGCCAAGAAGCTGCGCGACGGCCAGATCGCCACGCTCACCAACCAGGGCGCCTACCTCCGCGCGGACGCGGCCGGCAAGGAGGCGAAGGCTTTCCAGGTGCCGTTCGACCCCAACTTCGGAATCGGCGTCGCGGAAGTGCTTCCTAACGATCACGTGCTGATCGCTTCGCCCAACACCGGAAAAGTCCACGAGTACGACGCCGCAGGCAAAATGGTCATGGAGGCCGCCGTGCCCCTTGCGGGCAATTTCTTCCGGCTTTCCAACGGCCATACGCTTGTGACGTGCCAGAACCAGGCTCACATCGTTGAACTGGACAAGACGGGCAAAGTCGTCAACGAGATGAAAGACCTTCCTTATCGACCTTGGCGCGTTTCGCGGCGCTGAAACCAACTCCGGGCGCTTATGCGACCCGGCTCGCCAGATCGGAGAGCCTCCCATGCTGAAACCTTTTCTTCTCCCGCTGCTGTGCGGCGCCGGGTTGTTCCTGTCAACCGCGCGCCCGGCGGCCGCCGCCGACAGCGACAACAACCTGGCCGACGAACTCACTTTGATGTCGGCCGGCCTTCCCGTGGACGCGGCCGGTCTTGAGGCATTCTTCCGCCTCCGCACCCAAGGAGAAGTCGCCCCGGGCCGGCTGACGGACCTCATCCGCCAACTCGGCGCGAAGGACGCTGCCGAGCGTGAGAAAGCCAGCGCGGAACTGGTCGCCATCGGGCCGCAAGCGATCCCGGCGTTGCGTCAAACGGCGCGCGACCCCGACGCCGCCGAGGCCGCCGGCCTGGCGCGCCGCTGCTTAACAGCATTGGAGAGCAACTCCGCCGCCGTCACCTGCGCCGCGGTGCGACTGCTCGCCCAGCGCAAGTCGGACCCCGCGCCTTTGCTGTTGTACCTGCCCTTCGCGGAAGACCCCTCCGTCCAGGAGGAAATCAAATCCGCCCTGTCGGGCATGGCCTATCATGACGGCAAACCCAATCCGGTCTTACTCAAGGCGCTCGAAGACGAATCGCCGCTGCGCCGCGCTATGGCGGTTGACGTGCTAAGTCAGGACGCTCTGGCCGTGCCGCGAGGCGCCCTGCGCAAGTTGCTCGACGATCCCAAGCCGACCGTCCGGCTGCGCGCCGCCCTGGTGCTGATCCAGGATCGCGACGCCAACGTCGTTGATACGCTGATCGGTCTTCTTGGCGACCTGCCCGTCGCGCAGGGCCGTTACGCCGAAGAATATCTTCTCAGTCTCGCGGCCGATCAGTCGCCCAAGCTCGGGCTGAGCGACGCCGCTTCACGGATTAAAGTCCGCGACGCCTGGGCCGTGTGGTGGAAGGCGACCGAGGGTACGGCTTGTCTGGACGAATTCAAAAAGCGCACGCTCACTGAACTCGATCACGAAAAAGCGTCAAAATGGATCCGGCAACTTGGCGACGACTCCTTCGACGCTCGTCAGAAGGCGAAGGCCGAACTGAAAAACATGGGCGCCATCGTTGTCCGTGTACTCAAGTCGGCCGTGAACGATCCTGACCTGGAAGTCAGTCAGAGCGCCCGCTACGTGATACAGGAGATCGAGAAGGACAAGGCGCCTCCGCTGTCGCCGGTGGCGGCGCGCGTGGCGGCGCTGCGTAAGCCGACCGGCACGGTTGAAGTATTGCTGGCGTTCTTGCCGTTTTGCGACGACGAAACTTTGTTGCCCGAAGTGCAGCTCGCGCTCAACGCCGACGCCTACGAAGAGGGCAAGCCGTCGCCCGCTCTTCTCAAAGCGCTCGAGGATAAGGCGCCGGTGCGTCGCGGCGCCGCCGCCGAGGCTCTGAGTCTCGGACCCATTGGCGACAACCTGTCGGCCGTCAAAAAACTCCTCAAGGACGGCGAACCGGCGGTGCGCTTGCAAGCGGCCCTCGCGCTGGCAGGCGGCGCCCGCGACCGGGACGCGGTGCCGGCCCTCATCGCGCTGATCGACCAACCGGGCGGCGACCATAGCAGCGCCGCTGAAGAGTATCTCCTCCGTATGGCCGCCGAACACGGGCCTCACGATCTACCGGCCGGCGACGGCGCCCGCGCCAAGCGGCGCGACCTGTGGGCGGCGTGGTGGAAGGAAAAAGGCGAGCATGTGGCCCTCGTGGACCGCTACGCGCCGGCCGGCTTCCAGCGGTATCTCGGGTACACTCTACTGATCCAACCGAACAATAATGACATCGTCGAACTAGGAGCCGACAACAAGCAACGTCTCTCGATGACAGGACTCCGCGGCCCTTGGGACGTGCAGGCGTTGCCCGGCGACCGCTACCTGATCGCGGAGTTCAGCGGCCAAACCGTTACGGAGCGCGACCCCAAGGGCGAGATAAAATGGGAGAAAAAGATCCCTAATCGCCCAACCAGCGCCCAGCGATTATCCAACGGCAACACCTTCATTGTCTGCCAAAATCAGCTCTCCGAATGCACGCGCGGCGGCAAGGACGTTTACACCATCACACGGCCGAACAGCGACGTGCTTTCGGCGCGCAAATTGCGGAATAACGAGATCGTCGTGATCTCCAATCAGGGCATGGTGCAGCGCCTGGATTCGACGGGCAAGGAACTGAAGACCTTTCACGTTCCGAACGTCTGGTCGATGGGCAACGACATTTTGCCGAACGGCAACGTGCTGATGGCCCAACAGGCGCCGATGAACAAGGTCGTGGAGTACGACCCCGACGGCAAGGTGGTCTGGGAATGCGGCGCCGTGATGAACCCGATCGCGGCGGCCCGCTCGCCTAACGGCAACACGCTCATCGTCAGTCAACAGTGGCCAAATAAGCTCGTGGAAGTCGATAAGGCTGGCAAGCAGGTCTTTGACATGGCCCTGCCCGGTCAAACCATGCGCGTCCGCCGTCGGTAGAAGCAATGTGACCCGCTTACTCCTCGTTCCCACGCTCTGCGTGGGAACGCAGCCCGGACGCTCTGCGTCCCGAACCCAAGGGTCGCTGAACCTAGCCGGCCGCGACGCAGAGCGTCGCACCCGTGGGTTCCCACGCAGAGCGTGGGAACCAGGGTTTTCTACAAAGCACGCGTGATCGTTTTGGTCTTCGTCCCAGCAAAGGAACCTTCCTATGCGCATTTACGCCGCCTGGGTGCTGCTCGGGCTGATTCCGTCGCAGACTGTGAGAAAGGTGATGCCTATCCCTGTTCCCACTCCCCTGCTTCCATCGGCGTCCTTTGACGTGCCCGACGAACAGGTTCTCAATGACAACAAGATTCCCACGGACGGCCCCCGACTGCTGGAGTTTTTCCGTCGGCACATCGTCCAGACGGCCGATGAGTCGCGCATTCAAAGTCTCATCCGGCAACTGGGCGACGACGATTTCAATCAGCGCGAGGACGCATCGCTTCAGCTCAACGGCATGGGTTTGCGCGCCAGGCCGTTCCTTCAGAAAGCCGCCTTCGACCAGGACGCCGAGATCGCGCACCGGGCTAAGGAATGTCTGAAGCAACTGGACCAGGGGACCGCGGCCGTCGCGGTCGCGGCTGGCATTCGTGTGCTGGCCAAGCTCAAGCCCGACGGGGCCGCCGAGACGCTACTCGCTTATCTCCCCTCGGCCGCCGAGGAATCGTTGGCCGAGGAAGTACGCCTCGCGCTCGTCGAGCTGGCGGTGCGCGATGGTAAGGCTGATCCCGCCCTGGTCGCGGCGCTGACGGACAAGTCGGCGCTCAAGCGCGCGGCCGCGGCGTTCGCCCTGGGACAGGCCAAAGCCGCCGACCAGTTGCCGGCCGTGCGGAAACTGCTGCAGGACGCCGACCCCGCCGTCTGTTATCGGGCGGCCGTGGCGTTGGCGGCGGCGGGAGAGAAAGAGGCCGTGCCGGTGCTGATCGGTCTGCTGGACAAGCTGTCGTCGGCCGACGCCGGCCATGTCGAGGAATTGCTGTACCGCATCGCCGACGATAAGGCGCCAGCCTCCCCGCCTTCGCCTAGCGTCCGCGGCGCGCTGAGGACGAGCGACATGGCCGCCCGCAGCAAAGCCTGGAAAACGTGGTGGGACGACAACGGCGCCAAAGTGGACGCCGGCCGGCTGGAGGACGCGGCGCGTACCCTTGGGTACACCCTGGTCGTGCTGCTCGATCAAGGGCGCATCCTTGAACTCGACGCGGCCAACCATCCGCGCTTGGCAATCGACCGTCTCGATTTTCCGCTGGACGCCCAGCTTCTGCCGAAAGATCATATCCTCGTGGCCGAGCATAACGGCAACCGCGTCACCGAACGCGACAAAGAAAACAAGATCGTTTGGGAGAAGCTCATCGAAGGTCCGCTCGCCGCCCAACGGCTGCCCAACGGCAACACTTTCATCGCCACGCGCGGCGGACTGATCGAGGTGGACGGGGGCGGCAAGCAAGTATCCAACTTCGAGCGACCCAACGGCGAGGCCATTATGAAGGCGAAGAAACTGCCTAGCGGCGAAATCGCCCTCATCACGCAACTCGGAGCGACTCGCTTCGTCTTGCTGGGCGCCGACGGACATGAAATCCGCAGCCTCAGCGTGGATTTGAAGTATTCCGGAGGGCGTATTGATGTATTGCCCAACGGCAACCTGCTCTTACCAGAGGCCGGCGCCAACCGTGTGGTGGAGCTGAACAAGGCCGGCGACGTCGTCTGGCAAGTCGCGGCCGAACTGCCGATCGCGGCAGTGCGTTTGCCCAACGGCCATACGCTGATTACCTCCATGAGCGAACACCGCGCCGTCGAGGTGGACCGAGACGGCAAGGAAGTGTGGCAGTATCGGCAGGACACGCGCGTCACGCGGGCGTTCCGCCGTTAAGCGGGCTGCTTCCGGCGTTCGCCGAAACGAAGCCTGTTTTTGCCCACGCGAATCTCGTCGCCGGAGCGCAGCGGCGTCGGCTCCGTGATGCGGAGGCCGTTGAGAAAGGTGCCGCCGAGCGTGTCGGCGTCCACCAAGAGGTAACGGTCGCCCCGGCGTAAGATGCGGGCGTGTGTGCGCTCCACGCTGTTGTCGCCGAACAGGCCGATGTCGCACGACTCAGCCCTGCCGATGACGATCTCCCCCTTCGACACGATTAGCTCACGGCCTGGCCGAGACCCTGCCTCGACCTTCACCCACGCCTCTTTAAGAATCACCTGCGCCGCCCCGATCAGCAGGCCGATGCACAGGCCCAGGGCCACGAATCCCGCGGCGCCGGGCGTCCACATCTTATCCAGATCTACTTTGTCGCCAAATAGAGTTCCGAACGCGCCGTAGAGGAGCAAATAGAGCAAGCTGCCGAGCAGTCCGCCAACGGCGCCGCCTGACAGCCCGTGAACGACTTTCCGTAGCGCGCCGCGCACGTCATGTTTTCGCAGGACCGCGAGCAACAGGTCGAACACGCCCACGGAAGCGCCGATGAGGAGGCCCGTACACGTCCAACCGAGGATTTGGCCCGCGATTTGAAGAGGCAAAGAGTTCAAATTGCGCGTGAAGCCGCCGGTGATCGAGCCGCCGATGAGGCCGGCGCCGCCGCCAACGAAGCCGGCCGTCAGCACGCGCGCCGCAATAAGAAAGAACTGACCCCAGGAGAAATTCACCAGTGAGTCGATCAGGGCCAGCACAACGCCGAGCATGAGACCGACGCACAATGCCTTGAGAGCGTCCAAAAGGACGCTTGGGGATAGCGAGGGAAATTTGCCCAACGTCCAGCCGACGAGGGCGGCGCAACCTCCGCAAACGGCGCAGTAATAGATGAACCATCGAAAGGACATCGCCGCTCCGCTCGAACAAACCGCCAAGACGCCAAGGACGCCAAGAAGACAAAAACTGAACCTTGAATTGGTTTTGTCTTCTTGGCGTCCTTGGCGTCTTGGCGGTTAATTTACTCTTAGAGCCTGTGCGAATAGTCGAT
>DHJA01000240.1:0-249 GCA_002404095.1 Planctomycetaceae bacterium UBA4732
GTCGGCGGCGCGTGGCCCTCGGTCGGCCGGGTACGTCGTGTCCCGGGGTTTCTGCGATGTTTTATCGGCCTACGAATTGGCGGGGAATGAGGCGTTACGGCGGGATGGCGGATAAAAGCACACTGAGTTTACCGGAGATTCGGACAAATCCGAATATGCCAGAGAGGATAAAGCGGTAACGCGCAAACGAACGCGGCGGCGGCCGGAGAAGGTTCCCCGGCCGCCGCCGCGTTCGTTTAGCCGCGACCC
>DHJA01000240.1:357-10805 GCA_002404095.1 Planctomycetaceae bacterium UBA4732
CCCTTCGGGTCGCGGCTAAACAGCCCCTCTTAGTACTTGAATTCCAGGCCGAAACTCACCCCCTGCGCCCAGAAGTCGGAACTGCGGAAGTTGAACGCCGGCAGCGCCGGGCCGGCTGCCACGCCGCGCAACTGGTTGGGGTTCACCCGGAAGTCCACCTGATCGCCGGCTCGCACCACGTCGCTCAGGTACAGGTAGTCGTAGCCGACGAAAGCCCGCATATGGTTGGTCACCTGGTATCCGACGTTGAGGCCGACGTCCGGCGACACCGCGAAGCGGTTGCGACGGAAGCTGCCGCTGTTGGTCGGCTCCGCAAGCAGGCCGCGCGGCACAGCCACGCCATTGGTCACGGTGGACCCGAAGATGTCCACGCGCTCGCTGACGTTGCCCAGGGCGACTTTCGCCTTGAGGTCCAACGACCAGCGGTTGCGGCGCCATTCCGATTCCAAGCCGATCTGGCCGCCGTTGAAGCGGTTGTGGACGCGGAACGAATCGTTGAGCGCGAACGTCAGCGGAACCCGCAACGCCTGTAGCGACTCGCTGATGGTCAGGTCTTCGTCCAGGGCGAGATAGCGATAGCCGGCGATGAGGTCCACGTTCCAACAGGGACCGCACAGAACCCTGGAGCGGAGGTTGGCCTCGGCGCCGTAGAAGTCGTTGCCGGTCCGCGCGGTCACGGTTCCCGCCAGGATGTTGGGAGCGGACACGAGTTCGCTGTCCTGAAGTCCTGTCGCGGCGTTGAAAAACGGCCGGGTCAAAATGGGCGTTCCGTTCGACGACGCGGTGAAGTTCGACGATTGACGGCCGAGGAAGAAGCCGCCGCCTTCCACGCCTAGCAGGTGTTGATCACCGAACCACCAGCCGGCCATGAAACGGCCGCCCGAGCGCGCACGCTCGTTGACGTCGTTGCCGCCGAACAGCACGGCGGTGCCCGGCAGACCAATGGCGCCAACGTTGGCGCCGCTCGCCCGGTCTCCGGCCGAGCCGGCCGTGACCAGCGGAGGCAGGTTCTCACCCCTGGTCCACCACAGCAGATATTCGGCCGAGGCGTAGAAGCGATTGCCCGGCGGGCAGCAACCGCCGCCGAAGACTCCGGGGCAGGCGCCGTCGAAGCCGTCGTCGCCGCCGCCGAAACCGCCGTCGAAGCCGCCGTCTTTGCATCCGCAACCGTCGAGGCCGTCCATCCAGCCGAACAGCCATCGGAACGGGTGACGGCCGCAGCAGGCGCCGCTGCCGCAGTCGCCCGACGCCCCATCAAGTTCCGGCGTCGCCGCGCTTGGGGCGGAGACGATCGTTTGATCCAGGGAAGGCCGCTGCCAATTGCGCGGCATCAGGGCGGCGTCGCCGCTGACCGTCGGCCCGGCAGGCAGAGGCTTGGCGTCTCCCATCTGTCCACGGAAAAGGGGAGCGAACGCGGCCGGTCGCACCTGCGCGTCGCCCCCACCCTGCCCTTCCCCGAAGCTGGGGGAGGGTTGGGAGGGGGATGCCGCCCATCCTTCGCCTAGAGGGCGCGGCCGCTCCAACAGGGCCGGCGCGGAAGGCCCAGGGACCGGCGCCTGGCCGACGACCGGCCGGCCGAGTTGCGCGGCCGTGGCCGGCGCGGCGGCGCGCGGCGGGGGTGTTCCCCAGGAGCCTTCCTCGGCGTACGCTTGCGTCGCAAGCAATCCTAGCGACAGGGCCAGTGCGGTTATCCTTAACCTACTCATGGGTTCCTTCTCCCTGATACATGGGGGCCTGCGTGGCGGCGGGGGTGTTGTCCGTAGCGGCAAGCTAGCCCCCACCCTGCCCTCCCCCAGAGTCGGGGGAGGGTTGGGAGGGGGCAAACGACGGACTTTCGTCTACAAGAATGAAATCGGGAACTGCGAAGTGGTTCGCCCAATGATTCCGGCAGGATAGCCAACAGACGCCGCGGTTCACCGAGATTAAGCTGTAGGATTGGATTGGTTTAGCTGCTTTGCCCCGCCCGCGCTGCTTATCATGCGGTTGGGCGCTTCGGCCGAATGAAAAATGAAGAATGAAGACCTCTTGGCGGGTCTTTCATTCTTCATTCTTCATTCTTCATTCTGGAGAGGCCCACCCCGCGCTCTACTCGCCTTCATGCGGACTGGGAGCGCCGGCCTCATATTGAGTCGAAATCGGCGGGGGCGGCGGCAGGATGATAACGCGGCCTCGCCGTGCGGGCGGCGGCGTTACGGGTGTAGGCGTCGCGGGCGGCTGCTCGGCCGCGGGCGTCGCGTCCGTCAGCTGGGGCTTGGCCGATTCGGTGAACGCGGCCCGCTGTACCGCGCTTGCCGGCGCCTCGTTCAATTTTGCCAGCAAGGCTTTCGCCCTTTCCAGATGAGGATCCTTTTCCACGGCCGCTTGCAGCTGCTGCTTACACAACTCAGGCTGCTGTAGATGATCCAGCATCAGGGCCAAGCGATAATGAGCCTCGGCAATGTCGTGGACCTTGCGGAACGTCGCCAGGCTTTCGTCATAGCGGCCGACGCGGGCCTGCATCCAGCCGAGCGTATCGACGTATTGGCGATTTTCCGGATCGAGTTCGACGGCGCGAGCAAGGGACTGGATGGCCGGCTCCCATTCCTTATAGCCGCCGTAGCACCTGCCGAGTTCGTAGAAGACCCGAGGCTCTTTCGGAAACATCTCGGCCGCTTGACGGTAAGTGGCCACCGCATGGGCATGGTCTTTCAGGGCGCCATACAGCGAGGCCAGCGACTCATAGGCCGGTAGGTAATGCGGGTCGATGCTTAAAGCTCGCCGGTAGGCTTGCCGCGCCTGTTCGCGTTTCTCCTGACGTTTAGTATCGGAAATGTCCGGAGCGTTGGCCTCCGCGGCGGCCCAGTCGCCGAGCGCCACGCATGTCGAAGCGTGCGGCGTGCGCGGAGGTTGTTCCGCCGCCTTGCGCACTACAGCGCCCGGCGGCAACATTTGCACTGGAGCCGGCGCCGGTGCTTTGTTTGCTTGCTCCGGCGGCAAGGACGGCCCCATCATCACGTTATGGGAACAACCCGCCGCCCCCATCAGCAAACACAACCCTAACCCCAGGGTCTTGCGACAATCCATTGTCCACCCCTCGTCGGAATGAAGAATGAAGAATGAAGAATGAAGAATGAAGACCACTCGGCTTGTCTTTCATTCTTCATTTTTCATTCTTCATTCTTCATTCTTCATTCCAGTTATTTGAATTCCCGGATGAAGCTCGCGGCGGCCTCGGCCATGAGATCGCGCGTTAATTGGACAGGCATTCTTCTAAATCGGCAGATCGACTGCACCGTCTCCAGCAAATCCCGCGCGTCGCTCGCTCGCGGGGTCCGGCCGCGCGAATAATAACGGTCGTATAGGAAGTCCACGGCGTCAGGGCAGGCGCTCATGCCCAGTTTTTTAACCACGGCGTTGAAGATTTTTTCGTAGATGTCGCGCTCCGGCGCCGTAATCTCGACCTTGTGCCGCATGCGCCGAAGGAACGCCTCGTCCACTAATTCCTTCGGATCGAGGTTCGTAGAGAACATGGTCAGCTGCTCGAACGGCACCTGGAATTGCTGGCCGGACGCAAACGACAGGTAATCGACGCGGTTCTCCAACGGCACGATCCAGCGGTTGAGAAGCTCCTTGGGGCTGCACAACTGCCGGCCGAAATCGTCCACAAGGAAGATGCCGCCGTTGGCTTTCACATGCAACGGCGCCTGATAGTAGTTCGATTCGGCACTGTAACGCAGGTCGAGCATTTGCAAATTGAGTTCGCCGCCAGTGATGATGACTGGCCGCTTGATCTTGACCCAACGCGGGTCCACGGCGCCAGTGTTGAGCAGACGACGGATCGTGGCCTCGTTGTCTTCCATTCGGTCATCGTCGCTGTCAACCGCCTCGTGGATGGATTTGTCGAAAATGGTGACGACGTTGTTCTCAGTCATGAAAGCGAACGGCACATAGATTTCACCGCCGCTGGTGTTCATGAAGTTGCCGATGGCCTGGGTGATGGCCGTCTTGCCGTTGCCTGGCGGGCCATAGATGAACACCGATTTGCCGCTGACGATGGCGGGGCCGACGGCGTTGAACAGCTCATCGCTGATGACGAGATGGCTGAAGGCCGCCCGGATCGCCTCGGGCGAAACATTGATGGCCGTCACGGCCTGGCGATAGACTTGTTCCACATAATCTTCCAGCGGCACCGGCGCGGGGCCGACATAGGCGCACATTTTGAGCGCTTCTTGGGCGCGGCGGCGGCCCAGGTCGGTGAGGTTGAAGCGGTAGCTGATGCGTCCGATGAGGTCGCCGCCGAGGACTTCGATGGCCTTTTCATTTTTGAGGAAACCGAGTGATTCCTCGATCACCTTGAACGGCAGACAAAGCAACCGGGCCAGGTCCAGCCCGAGCAGACCGCCGCGCGTGTACAACATGCGGAGGATCATGTCGTTGAGGAAGCCGATGGTCAGGCCGGTCTGTTGCAGGTTCTCGGGCGCGCTGGGCGCCTCGGGCGCGCCGCCGCCGTCCCAGTCGAGGTTGTTCTTAATCTGTTGCATTGCTGCGCATTCTCCATCGGTCGTGTGGCGGGACAAGCCCGCGCAAACTCTAGCTTAAAATCCGGGAGTCGGAGGGGCGGAATTGTGAGAAATGTAGTTAGCCGCGGTTGACGCGGTCGTCCGGGCTGAATTTCTTCATCATAATGAACAGCGAAAAGCAGATGACGACGATGCAGAATGTGATGACGCTGCCGCGCGAGCTGGGCATGGGAATGGAATTGAGCCAACCGGACCAGTTCCATTGGGCAAGTAAGAGTTTCATGGGTGCAATTCTCCGTGAACAAGGCTCGTTTAGCCGCGACCCGAAGGGGAGCGCGCGGCACGCGCGCTCCCCTTCGGGTCGCGGCTAAACGGCTTCTGCTGTCAGCGCGGCGCGCTTCCGGTTTGGACGCCGGCTCCGCCGCTAGTCGTTCCGCCGGCCCCCGTCTGGAGACCACCTTGGACGCGGTCGAGCATCTTCGTGTTCTCGTTGGCGCCCCAAATGCCCGTCACGCCGACTTCCGAGGGGTCGTGGATCAGCACCTGGAACTCGCCGCGGCGGCCGCCTGTCTGCGCAATCAGGAACTTCTGGATCGCCACGACGCGCTTGGAGTCGATGTCCTGCCTCTTTGTGGCCAGCTCGTCCGACCTGGCCGGGTCGTAGGCCACGTCCTGCGCCGCCTGCAAGTAGACGGTCGTGTCCGGCTGCGGCCGGCGGCGGGCCATGGCGGCGAGGTGTTCCAGGCCGCCGCCCGTCAGCTTGTCGGTTCCCGTCTCGAAGTCGTAATTCCAGACGGTCTGGTCGAGTACGTGCCCATTTTGGATCTGCGGGCTGTACGACGCGACCACTTCCTTGCGCGCCTGGAAGTTGTAGCGCTCGGGGTAACAGGGGTCCACGAGGTCGTGGTAGGTGTAGCAGCCGAGGCCGCCCAACCCGGCGGCGCAACACACAACGGCCGCCGCCTTTCGGATGAATCCTTTCATCGCTCTGCTCCTTTTAGGAGGGGTCAGGGGTCAGGGATCAGGGGTCAGCAATTCACTGACCCCTGTCCCCTCACCCCTGGCCCCTGTGTTACTTCTTCAGCATGGTTTCGTAGATCTGAATCGCCGCCGGCCCCACCAGCACCACGAAGATGCCGGGGAAGATGAACAGCACGAGCGGGAAGATTAGCTGCACTGCCGTCTTCGCCGCCTTCTCCTCCGCCAGTTGCTTCCGCCGCGTCCGCATCGAATCAGACTGCACACGTAGCGCCTGGGCGATGCTCGAACCGAAACGATCGGCCTGAATCAAGATCGCCGCCAGGCTGCGCACGTCATCGACGCCGGTGCGTACGCCAAGGTCGTGCAACACCTCGCGCCGCGGCCGACCCATTTGCAGCTGAAAATTGGCCAGCGACAACTCTTCACAGATGATCTTGGCGTGGTCCTTCATCTCATCCGTCACCTTGCGAAGGGCCGCATCCAGGCCTAATCCGCTCTCCACGCACACCACCAGAAGGTCCAGGGCGTCCGGCAGCGACAGGAAGATGGCTTCCTGACGTTTCTTGCGCAGGTACCACAGAATGAGGCTGGGCATGTAGAAGCCCACGCCTACCATAACGCCCAAGGGAATGAGCGAGTTAAACGTCAGGTTCAGGCCGTTTTGCTGGAAAGTGTACGCCAGCCCGGCCGCGAGGAAGACGAGCAGGGTGATGAAGCGAAGGCCGAGGTAAACCTTAGCCGCCGACTCGCTACGGAAGCCGGCGTTAGCCAGCTTGACCTTCAATTGGGATTGTTCCAGCTCCGTCTTGGGCATGAGTGGGCCGGCAAGGGCTTTGGCCGTTTCCATTACGCCCTGGAAACGTTCCTTATTCAGTTTCGGGTCTTCCATGTCCGAAACCGAGCTGGGCCGGCTGAGGCGGTCGAGCCGCTCCGACGCCCTGCTGTTGCGGTTGGACAGGAACGACAGCACCGACCAGACGCCGAACACAAAGGCGCCGAAGATGCCGAAGTAAATCACTTCGTTCTGACCGACGAACGCGAAAAGCACGATGTATCTCCCTGCTAAAGGGTTCAGGGTTCAGGGTTCAGCCGTTCGCGCCTTACAACCATTATCGGCCGTCTCAGCCCGAATCTCCGCTTATCCCGCACAACCCGCGCCTGTTTGTCTGACTTCTAGCCCCTGACTCCCGGCCCCTGACCCCTTGTTTACACTTTGATGTTGACAATCTTGCGAATCCAGAGCGCCCCGAGAACCTGGAGAACGAGAGCCACGCCGGCCATAATACGGCCCATATCCGTAGTCCACAGCGTCTCGACGTAGTCTGGCTTCATGTTGAGCATGAAAGCAAACAGCGCGAACGGCAGACTGATAAGCACCACGCCGCTGAGCCGGCCCTCGCCGGTTAGCGCTTTGACCTGGCCGAGGATGCGGAAGCGTTCGCGGATGACGTAGCCGATCTTGTCCAGGATTTCCGCCAAATCGCCGCCGGTTTGCCGCTGAATGCCGACCGAGGTCACGAAAAAGCGCAAGTCGAGGTTCGGCACGCGGTCGCACATCGACTTCAGCGAATCCTCGATGGGAATGCCGAGGTTCTGTTCCTCGAACACGCGGTTGAACTCTTCAGAGATGGGCACCGGCATTTCCTGAGCGACCACGTGCATCCCGGCCGCGAGGCTATGGCCGGCTCGCAAGGCTCGGGCCACCAGTTCCAGCGCGTCGGACAGCTGGCCGCCGAATTTGTTCAGCCGCATGCGCCGTTTGTTCCACAGCCACAGCCACGGCAGCGAGAATAGCACTAGGCCGCTGACCGGCGCGAAGTAAATCGAGAACCGCGCCAGCACGGTGGCCGTAACTCCAGCGGCGCCGAGCAGCAGGCCGATGCCCATCAGGATTCCGGGCTTGATGTGGCAGTCGGCTTGCTCGAACAGCTTCTGCGGCGACAGAAACTGCGGCGTTAGCGCCTCCATGAGCGATTTCTTATCGCCCTCAAAGGCGCTCTTGCGCAAGATGTCGGATTTGTCGCCGCCGTCGCGGCGCTTCTTACCGATCAATAGGTCCAGCCGCGACGCCGCCTGGGGAGTCGTGTCGCGGAATACGAAGGCCACGAGACCGATCAGGCCGGTCACGGCCACGAAGGCGGTCATCGCAATCAGTAGGGGACTCATGGGTGCCTCAACAGTTTTCAGTCTCGTAGCAACACGCGTTCCTGGAACAGATTCGACGGCAACTTAATGCCCGCCTGCTCCAGGCGGTTGACGAACGACGGCCTCACGCCCGTCGCCTCGAACTGGCCGAACGCCCGGCCGTTTTGGTCGATTCCCACTTGCTTAAAGCGGAAAATGTCCTGCATGATGATCATGTCCTGCTCCATGTTCATCACTTCCGTGATCGACGTAATCTTGCGCGGCCCGCCCTGAAGGCGGTTGGCTTGGATGATGACGTCCACGGCGGAGGCGATCTGTTGCCGCATGGCTTTGATGGGCAATTCCATGCCGGCCATCATAATCATGGTCTCTAACCGGGCCTGGGCGTCGCGCGGCGTGTTGGCGTGCAGCGTCGTCATGGAACCGGCGTGGCCGGTGTTCATAGCCTGCAACATGTCCAACGACTCGCCGCCGCGGCATTCGCCGATGATGATGCGCTCGGGCCGCATACGCAGGGCGTTTCGCACCAGATCGCGCGTGTTGACGGCCCCTTTACCTTCGATGTTCGGCGGCCTCGTCTCCAGGCGGACCACGTGATCCTGTTGCAACTGTAGCTCAGCCGCGTCCTCGATGGTAACAATGCGCTCGTCGCTCGGAATGAAGCTCGACAGCGTGTTCAACAGCGTCGTCTTACCGCAACCCGTGCCGCCGCTGATGAGGATGTTCAAGCGCGCCTTGATGCACGCCTCCATGAGCATCGCCATTTCCGGCGTAAACGCCTTATAATTCAGCAGATCCTCTAGCTTCAGCGGGTTGGCGCCGAAGCGGCGGATGCTCACCGAGGCTCCGTCCAGGGACAGCGGCGAGATGATCGCGTTGACGCGGCTGCCGTCCGGCAAGCGGGCGTCCACCATCGGCGACGTTTCGTCCACGCGCCGGCCGACCTTCGACACGATCCGGTCGATGATCTGCAGCAAATGGTCGTTGTCACGGAATCTTACGTCGCTTTTCTCCATCTTGCCGCGACGTTCGACATAAATCTTGTTCGGCCCGTTGATGAGGATGTCGCTGATGGTCGGATCCTTCAGCAATACCTCCAACGGCCCGAAGCCGAACGTCTCGTCTAGCACCTCGTCGATCAGGCGCTCGCGTTCCATGCGGTTGAGCAACGGATTTTCCGTATCGCACAACCGTTCGACGACGAGCCGGATCTCCCGACGAAGGGTTTCGCCATCGAGGTCGCTCACGCGCGACAGGTCGAGCTTATCGACCAGTTTGCCGTGAATGAGCCGTTTGAGTTCTTCAAAGCTCTTGGCGTTCTGCGCCGCTCCGCCGATGGTACCGATCAGGCGGCTAGGCGTCGCGGCGCCGTTCAACCCACTGAGACCGCGTTGCAAACGTGACATGGGTGCAAATCCTTGGGAGTCTTAGTCGCTCGTCCGGGCGAACGGCCGGCGTAAGCCGGCTGGTACAGAATGCTGTCTCTGACAGAGTGGCGCACCAGCCGGCTCACGCCGGCCGTTCGCCTTTCATCGTCGCGCAAACATAGCCCACCGGCTCGCCTTCTCTTTGACCGGCGCCTCGATTTGGGTGCCGCACAGCGCCTGCGCCAGGCCGAGGAAGCTCTGTTGCAGCTTGCTCCGCGGTGCGTGTTGCACCAGCGGTACGCCCTGGTTACGCGACTCCATCATCAATTTGGTGTCGTTGGGCGCCTGCCAGAAGATCGGCTTGCCAATCGTTTCCTCGGCCTTTTTCAGGCTGATGTCGCAGTCGCCGCCAACGCGGTTGAGCACGATCCGCACTTTTTCGCCCAACGCCTCATCATTGCCCAGCGTCTGAACGATTCGGACCACATTGCGTAGGCTGCTCAACTCCAGCTGGGCCACCAGAAGGATCACGTCCGCCGTATGGAGGGCCGCAACATCGGTTGCCGAGAAGCTCTTGCTCAGGTCGAGTACGAGATGCGTGAAACTGGCTCGCAGAAGGCCGATAACGCGCTGCAGCGAATCCTCGCGGATAAGACGGATGTCCTCCATCTGCACGGGATGCGGCAGCAGCGAGAGGCCGCAACTGTGCTTACTCAGCGACCGCCGCAGGAACTGCATGTCCAAGCGTTCCACGTTCAGCGCCACGTCCGCCAGCGTGTAGTCGGCCATGAGGTCGAGCGCTACGTCGGCGTCGCCGAGAGCAAGGTCCAGATCAACTAGGGCGGCGCTATGGTTGGCCTGTTGGGCGAGCGTGGCGCCGAGGTTGACGGCGATGCTGGTACAGCCGACGCCGCCGCGCGAGCCAAGGACGGCGATCACTTGCTGTTTAGGCGTCGCGGCTCCGCCCTTGCCGTTGGTTTCGTAGCCCGGCCCCCCGTTGGGGCCTGGTCTGAGACCATGCCCCAACGACCGTAAACGCTGGAGCGCCTTGAGCAGGTCCTCGATCACGACCGGCACCGTCAGAAACTCTTTCGCCCCGCTGCGCAGGGCTTGCAAGATGGCGTTGCCGTCGCCCTTGGCGCTGACGGCGAGGACTGGCAAGTCAGGGTTCACCTGGGTCAGCTGTCCGATCAGCTGCAGCGCCTTATTTTGGTCCGAATCGAGGGAGACGATTACCACGTCCGGGCTGGATTGGCTGATAACGTCAAAAAAGAACTCGTAACGCGTACATTCCGCTTCGAGCCAAAGCGAATCCATTCCCAGCAGCACTTGGCGCAGCTCTTCGCGGGTCGCGTCGGACGGGTCCACGATTGCGATACGTTGCACATCCTTCATGTCGTTTTCACCGATTTCGCGTCATGGTTGAGGGGGAACCCTCGTTTAGCCGCGACCCCAA
>DHJA01000240.1:10897-12826 GCA_002404095.1 Planctomycetaceae bacterium UBA4732
CTTCGGGTCGCGGCTAAACGACTTACGGAACAAACTCTCAGTTCGGATCTTTACTCTCCGGTAGCGTCGCGGCCGGCGGCAATTCGTCGGGCAGCGAAATGTCAGGGCCGGGCGGCGTCGTTAGCACCGTCGCCGCCGGGATCGGGATCGAGACCGGCGCGGCTGGCGCTGGCGTGCGAATCACCGTCGCAGGGCCAGCTGGCGCGGCGAACGAGGTCAGCGGAACCGTTCCCGCCGCGTCGCCGCCACAGGCGGCGCACCCGGCGCCGTCTCGTCCCGCACACGGGAACAACGCCGAGGTGGGGCCGTTCTTGAAGGCCGGGACATAGTGTTTCCCCTGGAAGACTTCACGCGGTCCGCGCGGGGCTTCGAGAATTCCTTCCAAGAATAGCTCAAAATCGTCGGGGCGGCGCGTTTCTTGGCCAGGAAGTATTTTTGGCGCCTGCGCACAGTCCATGGCGTCCACCAAATGCGGCGTCACCATGACGACCAGCTCGGTCTCGGTTTCGTCGTACACCTTCGTGCTGAAGGCCGCGTTCAGGAAAGGCAGGTCGCCCAGGATCGGCGTCTTTGTCGTGGACGCCGTCACGTTGCGCTGAACTAGCCCGCCGAGGACGAAGGTTTGGCCGTCTTCCAGTTCGACGGTCGTGTTGATGCGGGTAGTCGAGCGGCCCGGCACGACCGTGCCGGCTATATTGGTGCCGAAGGCCGCGTTGAGCGAACTGACTTCCGGTTCGACTTCCAGGTGGATCTTGCCGTTGCCAAGTACGATCGGCAGGAAGTTCAGACGGGTACCGAATTCCTCAAACTGCACTCCGATCTGTCCCAAACCGGCTGGAACCGGCACGGCCTGCTCGCCGCCCACAATAAAGCTAGCCGGTCGGCCGCTCTCTGTCGTCAGCGTCGGCTCTTCGAGTGACTTGACGACGTTTTCATCGCGCAGCGCCTGCAAGTATCCGAGAAAGGCCCAGTTGCTGTGAATGACGCCGAAGAGCAGATTGGGCTGGGCGCCGTTGGGATTGCCCGGAATACCGTTCAATGTCTGGCCTCCCGGGAAAACGGATCTCAGTTGCTGCCCGATGCCCGTCCCCAATGGTTCGTTTACCACTTGGCCGACGGTGCTGCCGAAGAACGTGTTCTTGGTGTTTTCGAGGAAATTGAAGCCCATGCGGCGGGCGTCCTGGCGCGACACCTGGGCGACGGTCACGCACAGCTGCACCTGTTGCACGCCAGCCACGCGCAGGTGACTGATAATCTCTACGCCGCCGGCGGCGGCCCGGGCCACGCGCAGGACCGCGTCCACGTCCTCAATGCGGTTGACGGTCCCTTCGAGGACCACGGCGTTGTTGGCGATCGCCACCGGCTCGACGTTGACCGAGGGCGCCGCGCGGCGCAGCTGTGTCCGCAGGAACTCCACATCCAGCTGCACTGTTACGTCGTAGGAATCCACCTTGCCATCTTCGTCCGTCAGCTCGACGTGCGAGTTGCCGGCCGTCAAACCGATCAGGTTGACGCGCTTCGGGTCGCCCGGCACGGTCTTGACGCCGAGGACGTCTTCCTTGGAGTTTTTGACCAGGGATATCGCTTTTTTGGTACTCATTTGGAGTGGGACGGTGCCGCCGATGGGTACGGCCAACGAACTGCCGGAAGTGCCGGGGATCTGGGCGTTCAGGGATTCCGGCCGTCCGCTCACGAAGAGGGCGATCAGCAGACCCCCGAGCAGAAGATTTCGCGGCCTACAAAGTGTACGGTGCATCCATTCACCTCGTCGTAAGTGGCGGGCGGCGTCGGCGGCGCCCACCGTGAATAACAGTTCCAAAACCCTGTTGAGGCAAAAGCGGGTCGTCCAAAACGCCACTTCCATCCTCAACTCCCTCGTCAATGAGCGAAATCACGTTCGAGACCTTCTTTCCGCAGCCCTGAAGCGTT
>DHJA01000240.1:12897-14910 GCA_002404095.1 Planctomycetaceae bacterium UBA4732
AACGCTTCAGGGCTGCGGAAAGAAACCGCATAATTACCCTACCGGCTGGTCCTGCTTCCTCGGCGCGCTCTTGGCTTTCACCGGAGCCTTGGGCTTGGGCGATTCCTCGGTCTTGTCGGCTTCGCCTGTTGTCGCGTCGTCTTCGGCCTTCTTGACGTCCGCCTTTTTAGCCGGGACGCCGCCGACCCAGCAGCTGTTCTTTTCGTCCCATACGAACTTCGTGGTGCTAACTGTGTCGCCCGATTCGATCCGCAACGTATGCGTCACGGCTGGCGGCGGTTCCGGGGTTTTGTCCACGACCGGGGTGGGCGCCGGCGTCTTGTCCAGCGGCGGCAACGTGGGCAGACCCACGCCAATGCTTCCCGTCGAGGCCACGTCGGTTTCCGTCTTGCCTTCGTCGATTTCTTTCGACTGATGGGGCAGGTCAGTGATGTGAACTGCCTTATAGTTCGGCTTTTCCTGGTCCAATGGCGTCCGCAACAGCAAGCGCAGGTCGCCCAGCGAAGCCGCCAGGGACAACCGCTCCGACTCTTCCGGTTTGGCAGCCAGCGTCACCGTGTTGCCCAAAATCGCCTGCGCGCCGTCGTCGCGCGTGTTTTTTTGATCAACGGCCAGGATCAGCATGTCTTGCATGATGATCTGAGCCGATGAATCGCCGTCGCCGCGTTTCAGCGTCATCATCACGTCCACCTTCGAGCCGGGCAGCACGAAGCCGCCGACCAGCGATTCGGGCGTCACGCGGATGGCAATGGCGCGTTCGCCATTGTGCAGCGCGCCGACCAGGCCGGCCGTCGCCTCGCTGAGCAGATCCTCTTTGAGTACGGGCATCTGTTCGTTGAGGGGCGCCTTGAGCGCCTGATTCTTGAGGTCTTTCATGTCCGTGATGCACTTCGGCGAAAAAGTTCCTTCGGGCACTTCCTTTTCGACGAACAAATCGTCGGGGTTCTTGATTGGGGTCCAGGCGTTGATTCGCGCCTTGGCCACTAGGACTTTCACGGTGTTGGTCGGGGCCGGGCCGCCTCGATCGGCGAGCAGTCGGCTCGTCATGTAGCTGGCCGCCAGGCCGCATACGACGGCCACGACCATCAGAATCATTGTCTTGGGTTTCATGGTGCTCATCCTCATCAAGGGTGCAGTGCGTAGGGGCTGTCGCTTGGCAGCCCGCGATGCGTGCAAGGATTGTCCTTACTCGCGCCGCGGGCCGCCGGGTTCCTCGGGTTGTGCCGTGGGAATCGTTCCCAACGATTGTTTCGACAGATAGGACCGGGCGACTTCAACTTTATCGTCTGTAATGAACCTGCTGGTTGTGTCACATGCACGGCGAACAGGGCGAACAGGGCGAACCACAATGTTTAGCCGCGACCCAAAGGGGAGCGCGTCGCCTTACCAATGGTGGACGATTAGGAAACTCAGGAAACCAAGGCAAAGCGGAATGCCATAAGGCAACAGGTGCATCCGCGGTTTGCGTTGGGCGGCCTTCTCGGCGGCGGCGCCCGGCTTGGTGAACAGGTCGCCGACGATGGCGCGCGAGTTAGCGAGGTTTTCGCGGAAGTTGCCGCGGATCGCAATCATGCCCAGCGCTAACACGCCGCCAATGACGACGGCCAAGCAGAAGGCGCATAAAATGATCCATAGGCCGTCGGAGAAGCCGTAGAAGGCGCCGATCCAGGCGCCGAAACCCATCTGCATCTTCACGTCGCCGGCGCCCATGCCGCCGACCGCATAGACGGGAAATAACAAGGCGAAGCCCAGCGCGGCCCCGGCCAGGCTGGCCCAAACGTCGCCGGTCCCGGTGGAATCAGCTAACAGCCCGCAGGTGTGCAATAGTCCCAGCGCCCAGCCGCTCAACACAAGCGGGAAGGTGAGCCAATTGGGGACTTTCAGCTTCCAGCCGTCGATGACTGCCGCGACGATCATCGCCAGGGAGATGAACCACAGCGGCCAATGGGCAAGGATAAAGTTCATACCGCGTATCCTCTCATCTCACCAAATGGGGAATGGGGAATGGGGAAT
>DHJA01000240.1:15098-15604 GCA_002404095.1 Planctomycetaceae bacterium UBA4732
TTACCCAGCGTCGTGATGGCGGCGATGCACACCACGATAATCAGGGCCAGCATGACGGCGTACTCGACCGCGGTCGGGCCGTCTTCGTTCTTCAGGAACTTCACCAAGGCGTTGCCGAACTTCTTCATTTTCTTGTCCTTCACTGTTCAGGTTTTGGAATTGATCCCGTCGTCCCACGTTCATCCATGTACTCACGAGCCGGCGATGGAGGTGCCGACGCTCGAAAAAACGTTGTTGGCGTTAGTGCCCAGCGTCGTGATGGCGGCGATGCACACCACGATAATCAGGGCCAGCATGACGGCATACTCGACCGCGGTCGGACCGTCTTCGCTCTTGAGGAACTTCACCAAGGCGTTGCCGAACTTCTTCATGTTTCTTGGCCCATCGCTTGTTCAGGTTTTGGAACTGGTCCCGTCGTTCATCCGTACACTTACGAGCCGGCGATGGCGGTGCCAACGCTCGTAAAGGTGTTGTTGGCGTTTTTACCCAGCGTCGTGATGGCGGCG
>DHJA01000115.1:0-580 GCA_002404095.1 Planctomycetaceae bacterium UBA4732
CCCCCCCCCGCTGGGGGGGGGTGGTGGGGGGGGGGGGTACAGGCCCCCCGATTCTCCACCCCCCCCCAACCCCCTCCCCCGCAAGGGGGGAGGGATAACAATCGGCTTTACTCCGATCCGTTCCACCTGCTATGAGGCTACCCGCAAGGCGCCCGGCCGGCGGGCCGCCTTGTCCCTATCGCACAGCAAGGAACGTGCGGGAATGATGCTCGACCGAAGGGACTGGTTCCGAATCGCCGTTTTCCTCACGCTGCTGGGCGGCGGGACGGCGCGGGCCGGCGTACCCGCATGGTTGCCGCGTTACGACGTGAACATGGACGTGGACATTGTCGGCCACAAAGTTCCCGTCCAGATGCGCGCGACGTGGACCAACCCACACGCCACGCCCGCAGACAAGCTCATCTTCAACGCCCATGCGCATTACGTCGTTCCCGACGCCGATATTGGTTTGATGGCCAAGACGCTCGAAATCCTGCGCGTCAACCCCGGTGAGGAACTCGGCGAAACCGAACCGGCTTGTGAGGTTCACAAAGTCTCTATTGTTGAAGCAGCGGTTTCGGCTTTAGCTCCGGGGGCTTAC
>DHJA01000115.1:693-23199 GCA_002404095.1 Planctomycetaceae bacterium UBA4732
CCGGGGGCTTACGCCCCCGGCTCGCCTGAGAGAATAGTCGATGTACCCTTCCGCTATGAGGGCGACACCAACACCGCCCTCGTCGTGCCGTTGCCGCGGCCCATCAAACAAGGCGAATCGGTCACCATTGTCCTCGACATTTCTATGAAACTGCCGCAGAAACAGGGCCGATGGGGCCAGTGGCGCGGCGTCACCTTCTTGAGTAACTGGCTGCCCGTCTTCGCCTTCTACGGCGACGCGCCCGACCCGCGCCCCGGTGATGAGGACAAGCCGCGCGTCGAAGGCGGGCTATGGCAGCCGACGCCGTTCGTCCCTTGGCACCAGCCGTTTTTTAATGAGGCCGGCATCTATCAGGTCCACGTCACCGTCCCCGCCGACCAGCGCGTTGCCTGCACCGGCACAATCATTGCCGATAGGGTCGGCAAGGACGGCCGGCGCGAACTGGACCTTCATGCCGAAGGCGTCCGCGATTTCGCGTTTCTGTGCAGCGCCGAATACAAGGAATACACCAAGATCTTGGAGCCGTGTCCCGGTACACCGCACCCGATCCGTATCCACGTACTGGCCCTGCCGCAGCACCAGCACTACGCCGAGGAAACGCTGCGCATCGCCACCGACGCGCTGACGGCTTACGGCAAATGGTTCGGCCCCTATCCTTACGACGACTTCACGGTCGCCGAGTCGTTCTTCGGCTGGAACGGCAATCAATGCGGCCAACTCGTCATGATCGACGAGCGCGTCTTCGGTTTGCCGCAAGTGGCCGGCGGCTTCGTCGATTACTTAATTTCGCACGAAATCTGTCATCAATGGTGGTATAACGTCGTCGGCGTCAACGGCTACGGCGAGACGTTTATGGACGAGGGCTTGGCCACCTACTTCAGCAAGCGTCTGATGAACGAAACGGTCGGCCCCGACAGCAACATGATGAAATACCCCGAAGGGCTGGAATGGCTGCCGAATGTGCGACGGAAAGACTATCACGCCTACGGAATGTACGGTACGTTCGGCCGCGGCGACAACGCCCCCATCATTCAGAACATGGAAAAGTTCGGCAACGTCGTCGATCTCTTTAGTATGTGTTACGACAAAGGCTCCCGCGTCATGGGCATGGTCGAAGAGCGCATGGGTTCGGCCGCCTTCCTCGACTTCATGCGCGTCGTCTACGGACGCTATCAGTATCGCATCTTTCGCGTGGCCGACTTCCGCCGCGAGTTGGAAGCGTATACGGGACATTCGTGGTACGAGTTCTTCCGCGACTGGCTGTACGGCCCCGGCCTAACGGATTGGGCCGTCGAGGAAGTGTCCGTCCAGCCTCCGCCTCTCTGCGCCAAACCGGAGCTGTGTGGGTGGCTAAATCGCCACCGCGCCCGCAAGGCTGGGCCGAACCGACTCGGCAACGCCAGCGGGCTTACTCGCGTCGTGGTCACGCTTCGGCAGAAGGGACAAATCAACGAGCAAACGACGCTCGGCTTCTCCATGAACTGTTGCGAGGGATACTCGGTTCGCATTCCCATCGAGCCGCAAGCGCGCAGCTATAAGATCGACGACCCGCCAACATCGGTGGAAGTGATGGCGGACAATAGCATCCGCGTCGAAGTGCTGCTGCCAGAGGAGCCGACGCAAATTGCCGTCGATCCGGATCAGGTGCTAATCGACAGGAACCCGGCGAACAATTACTGGAAACCGCCGGTGCGCTTCCGTTTCGCGCCGGTCTACACTTTCCTCGAAGAAACCGACCTCACCAACAATTACGACCGTTGGAACTTCATCTTCGGCCCGTGGATTTACGGTTCAATCTACGACGACCCCTGGTACACGCGCTCGACAATGATCGGCCTCCGCGCGGCCGCCTACCGCACCCAGCAATTCGACGGCGGCGTCTACGGGGCGTACCGTACCGACTTCCGCGACGTGGTCGTGGGGGCCGACGGTTTGTGGAGCCACGTGTTCGATCCCAAGGTGCAAGTGGGATTTAACGCCGAACGCCGTTTGACCACGGCCTTACGGGGAAACAACGATGCTTTTCGCAGTGTGTTGTTCGGCCGATATATCTTCCTAGAAGGCGACAGCCTGTATTTACCTCCCTCCCACTATTTAGAGACTTTCACCGCGTATCAGCAAAACTTCCTGCCGTTCCCGAAACGGAGCGTACCGACCGGCGAGCGCTTCGACGAGACGAGTACGGCAGGGCTTCACTACCGGATCGACTACCTTACGCCTTATTGGGATCCGGAAGGTGGCTTTAAGCTGGATGCGGTATACGAGGGCGGCGTCGCCGGCCTGAACAAGCTGCAGGGCTTGAACAAACTATCGGGGCAAGTCTCGACGGTGCGTTACCTGCCGGATCTGACGCCGGCCTTAGCGGCTTGTCCGCGCGTGCAGGAGGCCGCCCGTCCGGCGCTGGATTGGCTGGCCGACACGCGCGTGGCCGTGCGCCTCTACGGAGCGACCGGCCTGCCGACGCGCGGCGAGTTCTTCACGATGGGCGGCGACAACCTATTCCGCGGCTTCGACCAGTCGGAGCGCGAGGGCAGCATGGTTTGGGTCGGCAGCTTGGAATGGCGCGTACCGCTGGCAAAGGGTCTGACTTGGGACGCATTCGATCACGTTTTGGGCCTGCGAAACGTCTATGGCGCCGCCTTCTACGATGTGGGCGACGCCTACACCAGCGGTCGTTCCGTCGGCCCGGTGGCGCATGCGGTAGGCGCGGGGCTAAGGCTTGATGTGAACTGGTTTGGCTTCGTGGAACGGACGATGCTGCGCTTCGACGTGGCTCAGACCGTCAATACGGCCGCGCCGACGCAGTTTCTATTCGGGATTGGCGTACCGTTTTAAGTCTCCTCCGGCTGCAACGGCCCGCGCATCATTCCATACTTTTTCATCTTCTTATAAAGCGTCACACGGCTGATTCCGAGGGCCGATGCGGCGCGCGACCGGCTGTAACCGTTCTTGGCTAGGGCGCGCTGAATGACGTTGCGCTCCAGCGCTTCGCGGTTGCGGACGAGCGAATCGCGCGGCGGCTCGGCAATGAACCCTCTGGCCACCGGCTGGTGAACGCGAACCTGTTCAGGCAAGTGGTCGAACAGGAGTTCCGGCCCATTGCTCACCAGGACGGCCTGTTGCACGATGTTTTCCAGCTGGCGGATGTTGCCCGGCCAAGGGAAGTTCTCAAGCGCTTCGAGGGCGCGCGGCCCAACGTCAAAAAGGTCTTTGCTGAACTTGGTATTGAAGCGGGCGGCCAGTCCACGCACCAGCGGGGCGACGTCCTGCACGCGCTCGCGCAACGGCGGTAGATGGAACGACATCACGTTAAGGCGGTAATAGAGGTCTTGCCGAAACTTGCCGCGCTGTACGGCGTCCTCAAGATCCCAATTGCTGGCGACAATGATGCGGGCTTGGCAGCTCTTGGTTTCATTGCTGCCTACAGGCTCGAATTCGCCCGTTTCGATCACGCGCAGCAAGCCGGCCTGCTGTTCCATACTAATGGTATCGATTTCATCCAGAAGGATCGTGCCTTGGCCGGCCGCCTCGAACTTGCCGACCTTGGGTCGATCCGCGCCGGTGAAGGCGCCGCGAACGTGGCCGAAAAACGCACTTTCTAGCAAGTTCGACGGCTGCGCCCCGCACGGCACGACCATAAACGGATGCGACTTGCGCGGCGAACAGTCGTGTAACAGCCGCGCCAGAAAAGTCTTGCCGGTGCCGGTTTCGCCGGTCAGCAGTACCGTTACATCGTGGTGCGCGGCCAGGGCGATGCGCTCCACGAGCGGTATCAGCGACGGAGTTTGGCTTAGAAGCCGTCGGCGCACCGTCTCCGCGATGGTTTCTTCGTTCACGGCCGTCGCGTGAGGAATACGGGCGGCGCGCTCACGGACGAATTGGCTGAGTAGGGCGGAGTCGCGCGGCCAGAGCAACCGTCGGGCTACGTAAGCATCCAAGCGGCCGAGGTCATGCCCGGCTCGTGCGCCGTCGGTTTCGACGACCAGGAGGACGATTGGCAGCTTTTGCAGATAGACTTCCTGAACAAAGCGGTGAACCTGTTCCGAGTCGGCGGCAGACCCCGACGCCAGTAGGAGCAAGCCGTCGGCGTCTGGAGCGGGATACCGACGAATGCCCTCGAAGGAACACTGCCAGAGAACCAGCCCCAGGGTCTTCTCCAAATGGGCCAGAACAGCGCCGGCAAGGCGCGGGTCATCGGCAACCAGGGCGAGACGTGGGCCGTTCATTGCGCGTCTTGTCCTCCGTGTCGGCGTGAAATTTCCGGGTTGCCGGAGATGGATTGCATTTAGGGGATTCAATGGGCGGAGGATCGAAGTTCCCACACTCGGAGCCGCCGCTTTGCGCGCCGTGTTTCCTTTTGGAAACATGGGTCGGTTTGTCGTGATTGTCAAATGGATCGGCTGGGCGCCGTGCCGTATTTTGGATTGACTCCCTTTCGCGTTCGGGTATGAATACGCCATTGCCTTCAGCCAAGGAACTTCATGGACAACAAGCTACTACGCGCCTGTCTTGCCGAATTGATCGGCACATTTGCGCTCGTCTTCGTCGGCGGTGGGGTGGTATGCGTCGCCGCCTTGACCAGCGAGCCGCGCCTGGATGCCACGGCCATCGCCTTCGCCGAGGGGCTGACGCTGGCCGTCGCCCTCACCGCCACGCTCCGCGGTTCCGGCGGCGGCCTCAACCCGGCCCTCACCCTCATGCTCTGGGTCTTCCGCCGCATCGATGGCCGTAAGCTGATCGGCTTCATGGTCGGCCAACTGGTCGGCGCCCTTCTCGCGGGGTTGTGTCTGCGCCTCTTATTCAACCAACCGGACATGACCGGCCATTACCTGGGTACACCCCACCTGCGGGCGTTCGCGCCGGACGGCGCTGTCACATTGGCCGGCATCTTCAGCGGAGTCGGCGTCGAGATATTTTTCACCTGTTTAATCGCCTTCGCTTTCTACGCCACGTTGCTCGACCGCCGCAGTCCGCCGCTCGGCGGCCTAATCGTTGGACTGGCGCAAACGGCGGTCGTCCTGTTCGGTTTTCGCCTGACGGGCGGAGCCGCCAACCCGGCTCGCTGGCTGGGCACGGTCGTCTGGGAGATGACGCTCACGCAAACCACCAACCCGCTCGCCGATCACGCCGTCTACTGGGTCGGCCCCATCGTCGGGGCTTTGCTGGGCGGTTTCCTGTACGTTTTCGTCATGCAACCGCCGGAAGAAGACGGCCGGCCGGAGAGGCGATGAACGCTCTGACTCTCGACGACCTGATGCCGCTGGAGGAGTTCGCCGGCCGGCGCCGCGAGTTCTTTAAAGCGCACGCCCGTTACCTCGACCGCTATCGCCGCGTGCGCATCGGCCCTCAGGCGACTCTGCTTTTCACCAACCGCCAAACGCTCTGGTTCCAGGTGCAGGACGTGTTGCGCATCGCCCGGCTGAGCGAACCGGCCCGCGTTCAGCCGGAGTTGGACCTATACAACAGCCTGCTGCCCGGCCGCGAGCGCCTCCAGGCGGCGCTGCTGCTGAACCTTGATGAGACGCGGTTGACGGAGGAACTGGCGCCGTGGCGCGACCTGCGCGGCGGCGACCTGCGATTGCGACTCGGAACCGCCCATCTGCCGGCCAACCTGCTTACCTGCCGGCCGGAAGACCAGTGCATCGGCGCATCGCATTGGGTGCAGTTCGTCCTCGACGCGGCGGCGCGGCGCGCGCTGGCCGACTTCCGCTACCCCGCCGATTTCGTCGTGACGCACGGCGACTACCGGCACGAAAGCGCGCCGCTCAGCGATGAAGTGAGGCAGAGCTTGTTGGACGATCTGGAATTGTCGGATCGTGATTCGGCTTAACTCCCGAAAAGTTGGTCGAAGCGATCCTTCGCGTCCTTGCCGGCATCGGCCGCCTTACGGGTCTTGGCCGGGTCGAACTCCTCGCAGAAATTGCCCGCCTCCACGTCGCGCACGTATTCCGTGGTCGAACTGAGGCAATGATTGTGCGAGTTCGGGCTATAGAGGCGGCAATTTATGCAGCAATGCAAGTAGGCGTGGCAGGATGCGCAGACGGCATGGAAGCCGATCGGACCCTCCACCGCCGCGCTGCATCGGGGACAGGTTGACATGATTGGGGTCTCCCGAGAGCGTCAAGCAAATCAGAATACTTCTCATAGCTCCCATTGGGTGTGCATCTCGAAGTAGGCGGGCACGTTGTCAGGCGCCCCACCTTGGGGGACCGTATTCGAGAGGCACGTCTGCTCCCATTCCTATCCTATCGATTTGGCATTGTCGAAGGCCACGAAAGGCGTTATCCCCTCGCCTGAGCCAATAACGATTTCACGGAGCAGCGAGGGATAAAGCAATGCGTCGGCCGTGGCTCCTTCAGGCGGTGGCGCTGATCACGGGATTGGCCTGTTGCGCCGTCAGCCGGGCCGCGCTGGAGATCGATCCGCCGCTGTTCCACGCCGGCGACGTTCAGGCCGGCGGTCCACTGTCGCACCGCTTCACCCTGATCAACCAGGGGCCGGACGCGGTGGAAATCCTCGAAGTCCGGCCGAGTTGCGGCTGCATGACGGGGACGCCGGACCGCCGACGGTTTGGGCCAGGGGAGTCGGGGTCGCTGCTGCTGGAGGTCAACACGCTGACGCAGCCGGACGGCCCCGCCTCGTGGCGCGTGACGCTGTTGTGTAAATCCGGAGAAGGCGTCGAGGAAAAGACGCTTACTCTAACGGCGCGAATCCAGGCGGATATCACGCTGGAACCGTCATCGCTGGTCGTCGTCACCGAGGGCGCGATGGACCGCGAGGTGACGCTTAGCGACCGAAGGCCGCATCCGTTGACGGTCGTGAAAGCGGAAACGACTTCGCGGCAGGTGCGGGCGCGGGTGGACGAGCCAAGCCGCGATGCTGACGGGCGCTGGCGATGCGTCGTCCACCTGGAGGCGCCGGCCGACATGCCCGACGGCCGCCACGACGAGGCGCTGCATCTCTACACTTCGGACCCGGAATATCCGGATCTGAAAATGCCGTTTACGGTGGTCAAGCGGTCGCGGCGCCGCGTGAGCGCAACGCCGGCCGCGGTGGAGTTGACGGCCGGCGGATCGCCGGCGCGGCTGGTGCTGCTGCGCGGCGGCGATGGCGACATGATAGAGATTGAGGGCGTAAACGCCGACGACGCGGCGGTGCGCTGCGAATGGTCGCCGGGGTCGCGGCCGACGGGAGCGGTGCGCGTGCGCGTGGACCCGGCGAAGCTGACGGCGGACGGCCTCAAGGCGATGGTGCATATTCACCTGAGCAAGCCGGCGGTGCAGACGGTGGACGTGCCGGTGACGTGGACGCCGCGCTAGAGGTCGCTGCCCGGACTACTTAGCTTTCTCCCGTTCCAGCAAGAATTCGGCCTTCAACAAGAAAGCCTCTCCGTCAGCCGCATCGGCCGGAACAATCTTGTTCGCGTCCACGTCCACCTTTTCATTCACTATCTTCATGAAATCCTTAACACGGCGAAGGTGGGCCTCGTATGTCGCCACGCGATCCGCTTGCGTCGTGCGTCCTTCCAACTCGGCGTCTAACAAACGCTGTAAGGCGTCGATGACCGTCCCGACGGTAACCTTACCCGCTGCAAACGGTTCATAATGCAGCCGAAACGCCTCTTTCGCTCCGTCGCGCCAGTCCTGGAGCATCCTCTTCTCTCCCCGGCCGTTTCCGTCCACGGACGGTCGCGTGGAATCGGCCGGCTTCGCGCCGGCCGGGGCGACCGCCGAAGCGCGCTTCAGGGTGGTTATGGTGTTCTGGTTGGTGCGCTTTGCGGCGAATTCCGTCGGCCTAACCTCGTCCGGAGGGCGACAGACTGTCAAAATATCCCCTTCAAGGCTATATAATAGCGGAATAATAATCTTGCCCAAGTTCATGGGCAATTGGCCAACGCTTAGCTCGGTCTCATCCATTTGCTTTGGCGTTTTGGAGGAATCCACACTGTAAGTGGAAACCTTGTTCCAATCAGGTCCCCACTGACGAAGCAGCCGATCCCCTTTGAATACCCACTTCATCGGCGGATCTGAATACGCTTTCTTCCAGTAGGGGTCGTCGAGGACTTGCCTGCCTCCCCTCTCAATTCCGATCACCTGCCATGTCCCCTGAAGGGCGTCGTTGTCATCCGGCGGTTTGCCCGCCGCCTTTTTGTCTTCCTTCGACTTTTCCTCCTTCGGCTTGTCCTTGTCGGCCGGCTGCCGCTTCAAAATGAGCAATAGAAACCCCGAATTGCTCTTGGTCGCAAGCTCCGTCGGCGCCGGCCCCGAACCGTTCGTAAGGCACAACTTCAGGCGGTCGCCGTCCAAGGCGTAGAGGCCGTTGATGGTCTTTCCTTTAGCCGGCCCGTCCAAAGGCTTTATCTCGATCACCTTGGGATCCTTCTTTGGGTCCAGCTTGTAGGAGGATTGACGATTCTCGCCTTTCGGGGGGGTAAAAACAATCTTGTCGGCTGTGATGACCGCCGTGGCATCTTTGATCGCTTCCGATGGCAGCTCTTCGCCTCCCTGTTCCGCCGAAACGACGGCCCAGGTTCCCTGGATTTTCTCCGCGTCCGAGTCGGCCTTAGACTGGTCTGCGTTTCCCGATGCGGTTTTCATCGGCGCGGCTTTCGGCGTATCGCCGGGTCCAGCCGCCAACGACCGATAGGCCAGCCCTCCCGCCCCGCCGAGCATTGTCAGCGTCAACGCCAGCGCCGCCAGTATTTTCGCCTTTGTCAGTATCATGGTTCGCAATACTCCGTAAGAGAGTTTGACCACCCGCGCCGAAATCAGTCCGCCCGCGACCGCATCGCCGGCCGCGAACAACGCCGCACCGCGAATTGTCGCATCCGTCAGGGCCAGCGACGCCGACGCCTTATTTATGACCAGTGCCGTCGTCAGAAGCCCCGCCGACAGCGTGAGGCCCCGGCGCGTCAGGCGCGTGCGCAGCAACTCGCGGGCGCGCGCCAGCCGGCTCTTGACGGAACCGACCGGCCAGCGCAGTTGCAGCGCCGCCTCTTCGTTGGTCTTTCCTTCCAGGTAACAGAGGACGACCGCACTCCGGTACTTGTCCGGCAGCCGGCCGACTTCTTCATGGACGAGAGGACGCACATCGGAATAGGCGCCGTCATCCGCGGCCGCCAGGGCCGTCAGGTCCACGTCGCGTTGTTCGCGCGTCCGTCGGCGGGCCGTCTGGCCGCGCAACCGGACGGCCAGGCGGTAGGCGACGCCGTACAGCCAGCCGGCGAGCAACGGCTGTCTCTGAATGACGGCCGCCTTGCGGGCCAGCACCAGAAACGTCGCCTGAAAGGCGTCTTCGGCCTCTTGGGCGTCGCGCACCAGCCGGCGGCAAACGCCCAGCACCATCGGGCCATGGCGCGCCACCAGCGCCGCGAACGCCGGTTCGTCGCGCCGCTTCACGAAGCGTTCCAATAGCTGAGCGTCCGTCAACGCCAGGTCGCTCTGCAATTTCACCGAGCGGCCGATGCGCCGGATCACTTCGCCAAGACTATCGCCCGTCACAAGTAATCCTCCCGCCGCGCCCTCTACAAGAATACTGCATCCGGCCGCGTTTTTGGTTCCGCGAGTTTATTTTGGTTACGCCATTGTCGGCGTCGCAATCTGGATTGTCATTCAAACAGTTGCTAGAGTATTACAGAATGAATTACCAGCCCGGAGCGCAAGCGACGGGTTCAGCTAAACCCGTCGCTTGCGCTCCGGGCTGGTAAGCAAAAGCTATTAAGTCTTACTCTCCCGTATTTCTCAAGGATCATCGGATGGCGGTCCACGTTAGCCCGTTGCCGGCGCGGTGCTTCGCCGAAGCCTTTGGCACTTTCCTTCTAGTTTTCTTCGGTTGCGGCGCGGTCCACGTCGCCGTCCTGACCGGAGAGCTTGCCGGCCTTTGGCAGGTGGCCGTCGTCTGGGCCGTGGCCATCATGCTGGCCATTTACATCGTCGGCGGCGTTAGCGGCGCCCACATCAACCCAGCCATTACTCTATCCCTAGCCGTGTGGGGACAGTTCGCCTGGCGCGACGTGGCCTTTTATATTGTCAGTCAATTCGTCGGCGCTTTTGGCGCCGCCGCTCTATTGTTCTTCCTTTTCGGCCCGTTTCTGGCCGAAAGAGAGCGCATCAAGCATGTCGTGCGCGGCCAGCCGGGCAGCGAGATCACGGCCATGTGCTACGGCGAATATTTTCCCAACTCAGGCCGTATGGCCGGCGGAATCGAAGTATACAATCGCAATGAACACGAGCACCTCAACGGCTTGGTGTCCGTGCCGGCCGCGTTCACGGCCGAGACTTTGGGGACGATGGTGCTGGCCCTGGTCGTGTTTGCCGTCACGGACCCGCGCAACATCGCCGCGCCTGCCGGCCGTCTGGCCCCCGTCTTCATCGGGCTGACCGTGGCCGCGCTTATCGCCGTCATTGCCCCGTTGACTCAGGCGTGTTTCAATCCGGCCCGCGACTTCGGCCCGCGCGTTTTCGCCGCCCTCGCCGGTTGGGGCCAAATCGCCCTACCAGGACCGCGCGGCATGGGCACGTTCACCGTTTACCTGATCGCGCCCATCCTCGGCGCCATTCTCGGCGGCGGATTCTATCGGTACTTAATTCAGCCGGCTCTGCCCGTTCTGTTGGAAGAAAGGAACTCCCTGCCGTGAGAAAAGCCTTTGCCATTATAACGCTCGCGCTTGGCACGGCGGGCGGACTGGTCCGATCAGCCGACGCTCCGAAACTCGACCCCGACTCTCCGTACACGGCGGAGCAGAGCAACCCCGTCACCTACGACGTGGATTTCGCGGCGGTGGTCACGGCCCCGAATCACGCCAAGGTACTCAAAGTCTGGCTGCCGCTGCCGCAGACCGATTCCGCCCAACAGGTAGAGGAAAAGGGGCTGAGTACGTTCCCAATGAAGGTGGAACCGCAAATCGGCAAGGAGAAAGCCTTCGGCAATCAATTCGCCTATTTCGAGTTTACCAAGCCCGAAGGGGCGCAAATGGTGCGCCACCAGTTCAAAATCACCGTCCATGAACTGCACTGGAACCTAAATTCGGAGAAGGTCACGCGCGTCGCGCGTTGGCCGGATTCGTTCACCCCGTACTTGCGTAGTGACAAGAGCGTCGTGGTGGACGACCGCCTGCGCAAAGTCCTCAAGGAAGTCGAGCCGGAGTCGCACGGCCCGGCGAAAGATCTGACCGATGTGATGGAATGGGTCGATAATCACCTGACCTATGACCACGCGCGAGCCTCTCTCCAAGCCAGTTCGGAACACGCGCTCGACGCCCAGGCCGGCCATTGCAGCGACTATCACGGCCTGTGCGCCGCCTTCGGCCGCGCCTTGGGTTTTCCCACGCGCGTGACCTACGGCATCAACCCGTTCCCGAAGAACTCGCCGTCGCACTGCAAGCTGGAAGCCTACATGCCGCCTTACGGCTGGGTCAGTTTCGACGTTTCGGAGACGCAGCTTCTTATCAACGCGATCAAGAAAGATAAGGAGTTGGGCGACACGAAAAAGGCCGAATTGATTGCGGCGGCAACGGCCCGGCTGTTGCACGGCTTCCGCGACAACACCTGGTTTTTGCAGACGAAGGGGACGGACTACGATCTCGCGCCGCCGGCCGCCAAGCGCGCCGCCGTGGTGCGGACGATCTATGCCGAAGCCGACGGCGTCGCCCTGCCGGACCCCGACCCGGCCAACCCGAACCAGACCGGCTTCGCCTGGATGACCTTGCACAAGTACACGCCCGACAAAGTCGTAGCGTACCCGTTCAAAGACTGGAGCAGCCTGCTTAACCACAAGTGAGAAACATCTATGAAACGACTCCGTTTTATCCTCATTGGCGGCTTCCTCGGCGCCGGCAAGACCACGGCGATGGCTCGCCTCGCCCGCCACTACATGGAACGCGGTCAGCGCGTCGGCCTCGTGACCAACGACCAGGCCCAAGACCTCGTGGACACCAACAGCCTGCGGGCGCAGGGGTTCCACACCGAAGAAGTGGCCGGCGCCTGCTTCTGCTGCCGCTTCGACGACCTCGTCGGCAAGGTAAGCTTGTTACAGGGCGGCGAACGGCCTGACGTGATCATCGCCGAGCCGGTCGGCAGCTGCACTGATCTCGTCGCCACGGTCGTGCAGCCGCTCCGCGACCTCTACGGCGACCGCTTCGAGGTCGCCCCGTATCCCGTGCTGTTCAAGCCGAGCCAGGGGCTGCGCATCCTGCGCAACGAAACCGGCACTGGCTTCTCTCCCAAGGCGGCCTACATCTTCCGTAAACAGCTCGAAGAAGCCGACGCCATCCTAATCAACCGCATCGACGAGATGTCGCCGGCCGAACTTACGGAATTAGCCGCGTTAACGGCCAAAGAGTATCCCAATACGCCGGTATTGCAGATGTCGGCGAAGACCGGTCAGGGGTTCGAGGGGTTGACGGAATTGCTGGACCAGAAAGGGGCGTTTGGCCGGAAGATCCTCGACATCGACTATGACGTATACGCCGAAGGCGAGGCCGAGATGGGTTGGCTCAACGCGGCGGCACAAGTGACAGCGCCACGGCCGTTCGACCTGGACGGGATGCTGATGAAGTTGGTGGGCCGGTTGCGAGAAGGGTTCGGCAAGCTGGGTCTGGAACCCGGCCACCTCAAGGTCATCGGCTTACGCGAAGGCTCATTCGGCGTGGCCAACCTGGTGAGCAGCAACATGCAGCCGGAACTGTCGTTGCCGTCGCGCGGGCAAGTCGCGGAAGCGGAAGTGATCGTCAACGCCCGCGTCGCCGCCGACCCTGCCATGATCGAACAGCAGGTGCGCCAGGCGCTGACCACGGTGAGCCAGGAATTCGGGGCGAAAGTGGAGGTACGTTCGCTGCAAAGTTTCCGCCCCGGCCGGCCGACGCCTACGCATCGTTATGCAATGGCAAAGTGAGATAGCACTGGTGAGCATCCGCGCCTGGCGAGCCGCCGGGTTTATCCCGGCGGGCGGACAGCGGGGATGAACCCCGCCCCTCGCTTTCTACAATACTACTTGGCCGCTTCGATCTCTCCCGCCAAGGGTTATCCCGCCATGAAACTCTTTCCTGCCGTTCACAGGTCGCTTTTTCCCACATTTCTCATCCTTGTCGCAGTCGGCGCCGCGACGGCTGAGAATTGGCCGCAGTGGCGCGGCCCCGATAACGATGGCCTCAGCGGTGAAACCCATCTGCCCACGAAATGGAGCGCCACGGAGAACGTCGCCTGGAAACTGCCGTTGCCGGGCAGTGGCGGCTCGACGCCGGCCGTCTGGGGCGACCGCGTTTTCATCACCTGCCAGGACGGCGGCGATGTTGTTCTGCTCTGCGTTGGCACGGACGGCAAAGAGGTTTGGCACCAAAAAGTCGGCGCGGGCGCCGGCAAGACCGGGCCTGGCGGCGACGAAGGCAACGGCGCGTCAGCCTCCCCCAGCACCGACGGCAAGTACGTTTACGCTTTCACCGGCGCCGGCGACTTGGCATGCTTCGACTTCGACGGTCATGAAGTTTGGAAATGCAACGCCCAGGAGCGCTATGGTAAATTTAAGATGCAATGGGGCTTTCATTCGACCCCCCTGCTCGACGGCGACCGGCTCTATTTGCAGCTTTTTCACTCCGGCGCGCACTTATTGATTGCGCTCGACAAAACCGACGGCAAGGAAGTCTGGAAGGCCGAACGGAAGAGCGACGGCCGCGCGGAGAACGAACAGTCCTACGCTTCTCTGGTGATGTGGCGCAAGGGCAAGGACGCCTACCTGATCGCCCACGGCGACGACTACGCCACAGCCCACCGTCTCAGCGACGGCTCGGAAATCTGGCGCGTCGGCGGGCTGAATCCGAAGGATCATTATCGTAACGACCTCCGTTTTGTCGCTTCCCCTGTGGCCTCGCCCGACCTGATCGTCGTCCCCTCGGCCAAGGACCATGCGGTCGTCGGCGTCAAGCCGGACGCCACGGGCTTGGTCGAAGACGGCAGTCCATTTCAGCAATGGCGCCTGCCGAAGGGTACACCCGACGTGCCCTCGCCGCTCATCTACGACGGCCTGGTCTATCTGTGCCGAGAAGACGGCCATCTCGTTTGCCTGGACGCTAAGACTGGCGAGGAGAAGTACAACCAACGGCTGCACCCGTCGCGCTACCGGGCATCGCCGGTGGTTGCTGACGGCAACATCTATCTAACCGCGCGCGACGGCGTGGTCACCGTCGTAAAGGCCGGCGCCAAGTTTGAGCAAGTGGCCGTCAATACGCTGCCGGACCAGTTCGCCGCATCTCCCGCCGTTTCCAGCGGCCGCATTTATTTCCACGGTTTTAACGCGCTTTACGCGATCGGGCCAAAAGGAAAGTGATCGCGTTCGCCTCCTGATTCCCGAACTCGCTCGCTGACACCGTCCCACCATCAGGGGGGCTGACGCGCCCCCTCTCTTCGCTTCCGCTTGCGCCGAGTGGGTCCGCGACTACGTCCGGCCGAACGCGGAAGTGCTAACGGGTATCTTGGAGGAACTGTTGCCGCCAGGGACGACGCCCTTCAAGCGCTACCTAACCGGCTTCAGCATCATGGGTCAATGTCTCCACTACATGCACTGCAAGCCGGTGGTCCAGTTGCTCATGGGCGATGAATACGCCCAGATCACCCCGGAAGCGGTGGCGGCGCACGTCACGGAATTCAGTCTCGCGGCCCTGGGGTTGAAGGCGCCGCGACCGAAGACGGCCCGCGCGGCACGAGGGAAATCATGATCTGGATTGCCCTCAAAATGCTGACCGGCAACCGCGCGAAGTATTTCGCTATAATCTTCGGCATTTCGTTCGCCTGCATGTTGATGACGCAGCAATCGTCGATTTTCGTCGGTCTGATGCGCAATACCAGCAGCCAGATCCGCGACATCCAGGGCGCCGACATATGGGTCATGGACCCTAGCGTGCAATTTATTGAGGACGTCACGCCGTTGTCGGAAAACGACCTTTATCGCGTGCGCGGGGTGCCGGGCGTCAAGTGGGCGGTTCGGCTGTTCAAGGGCATGGCGTCGGCCCAGCTTAGCTCCGGCCATTTCAAGAACTTCAGCGTTATCGGCCTGGACGACCAAACGCTCGTCGGCGCCCCCGCCGAGATGATCGTCGGCGAGTTAGCCGATCTGCGGCGCCCGGACGCCATCATTCTCGACGAACGCGGTTTTCAGTTCCTGTTCCCCGGCCAGCCGGTGCGGGTCGGCTGGACCGTGGAGATGAACGACCGGCGGGCGCTGGTCGTCGGCGTCTGTAAGAGTTCGCCGAGTTTCCAGACTTTTCCTATCGCCTATACGATGTACAGCCGGTCGATTTTCTTCGCCCCGCGCGAGCGGCGCTTCATGTCGTTCATCCTGGCCCACAGCGAACCGGACGTACCAATGGAAGAGGTGTGCGACCGCATACAACGGCAAACCGGCTTAATGGCGCTGTCGCAGTCGGGCTTCGCTTGGCGGACGATCAACTACTACATGCAGCGGACGGGCATCCCTATTAATTTCGGCATTACCGTGCTGTTGGGCTTCATCATCGGCGCGGCCATCGCCGGCCAGACCTTCTACACCTTCACCCTGGAAAACTTAAACCAGTTCGGATCGCTCAAGGCGATGGGCGTGAACAACCTGCGCATTGTTGGCATGGTGCTGACCCAGGCGTTCGTGGTGGGAATAATCGGCTTCTGTTTGGGGGTGGGGCTGGCGGCGTTGTTTGGTGAGGTCGTGCCCAAATTCAGCCGGCTGGCCTTTTACATGCCGTGGCAGGTGCTGGTGGGAACCGCCGCCGCCGTTGGCGTCATCGTTTTGTTATCGAGCCTATTGAGCATCCTTAAAGTGTTGTTTTTGGAACCGGCCGTGGTGTTTCGAGGGTAATCGTGATGAACGCGAGCGCTACCGCCCCGGCCCGCGCCGTACCGGATTCCGTGGACGCACTGCAAAAAGCGGTCGTCTGTCGCGGCGTGACCAAGGAATTCGGCGACGGCGACTCGAAGACGCTGGCCCTGCGCGGCGTCGATATGGATGTCTTCGCCGGCCAAATGACGCTTCTTGTCGGCCAATCGGCTGCGGCAAGACCACCCTCATCTCGATCATCGCGGGACTACTCGACCCGACGGCGGGCGATCTTTCCGTGCTGGGGAAGGATCTCCGCAAACTGAAGGGCCGGCGCTTGGTGGATTTTCGTGGTAAGAACATCGGCTTTGTCTTTCAACAGTACAATTTACTGCCGGCGTTGACGGCCGCGGAGAACGCGGCGGTGCCGCTGCTTATCGCCGGGGTGCGCCGGAACACGGCCGTCGCCCGCGCGAAAGCCATCCTGGAGTCGGTCGGTCTCGGCGACCGCGTCAATTCGCTGCCGTCTCAGCTGTCCGGCGGCCAGCAGCAGCGCGTCGCTATCGCCCGCGCTCTTGTCCATGAGCCAAAGCTACTGGTATGCGACGAACCGACCGCCGCCCTGGACGCTCACTCGGGACACACCGTCATGGAACTGCTGCGCAACGTGGCCGTCCAGCCCGGCCGGGCCGTCATCGTCGTCACGCACGACAACCGCGTTTTTGAATTTGGCGACCGCATCATTCATATGACCGATGGGCGTATCGAGCGCGTCGAAACGCCCGCCCTGGAAGGAGTGCGAACATGAGAAAGATACTCGGCAGGTATTTGATACCCGTATTGGCCGCGGGCATGTTGGTCCTGGCGGTCATCCACGTCGTCGCAGCGCAGCAGACGCCGCCCAAGCCGCCTCTGCTGGTGGAACCATCGCGGACCCCGTTCGGCAAAACCGTGGCGGGGGCCGGCATCACCGAGGCGCGCACCCAGAACATCGCGGTCGGTACGGCTCTCCCTGGCATTGTCCTTGATGTGTATGTACCCGATCCGCATTCGGGCAAATTCGCAGCAGGCGATCCGCAGAATCTCATCGGCAAGACGGTCAAGAAGGGCGACCCGCTCTTTCTGGTGGACGACCGCCAGTTGAAAGCGCAGCTCAAGTCGAATCAGGCCAATGTGGCCTCCGCGATGGCGCAATTAGAGAAGCTGAAGCGCGAGCCGCGACAGGAAGAAGTGCCGCCGAGCGAGGCGAAACTCGCCGTCGCCAAGGCCAACACGGCGCTGCAAAGCGATGTGGCCGACCGCGACCGCCGGCTGGTTTTATCGCGATCCGTTTCCCAGGAGGAGTATCGCCAACACGACCTCGCGTTTCAGGTGGCGCGCCAGCAGGAAACCCAGTCCCAGATGGAACTGGACCTGCTCAAGGCGGGGGCGTGGAAATACGACAAAGACATCGCCCAGGCCGCCGTGGACGCAGCCAAAGCCCAAGCCGAGCTGACCGAGACGGACATCCGCCGCGCCCTGGTGACGGCGCCGGTTGACGGCGTCGTGTTGCAGGTCAACGTCCACCCTGGAGAATTCGTCGGCACGCCGCCGAGCCAGCCGTTAATCGTGCTGGGCGCCATCGACCAGTTCGTCCAGGTCCGCGTGGACGTGGATGAACACGACATTCCCCGCTTCAAGACGGGGGCGCCGGCGCGGGCCAGCCTGCGCGGTACGCCGGAAACCTCCTACCCGTTGGAATTCGTGAGAGTTGAACCCTATGTCGTTCCGAAAAAGTCGCTGACGGGCGACAACACCGAGCGCGTGGACACGCGCGTCCTGCAGGTCATTTACGCGCTGGACGTGAAGGATAAGCCGATTTACGTCGGTCAGCAGATGGACGTATTCATTGACGTAGGGGATGGCGACTCCAATACTGCAGGCCAGCCGCCGAGGTTTTGAGTTCCGGCTTGGTTATGTCACTCTTTGGCGAGCGGGGTTGCGTAAGCGCCCCGAGAAAGCTTTCTCGGGGCGCTTACGCAACCCCGCTCGCCAAAGTCTTTCTCCGCGGAGTTTGCGCCAACGAATCAAAGCCGAACGGCGTTATCCCTGGTAGGGCGCGGATAGGAAGCGGTACAATCTATAGGTCGTCCCCACCTTTCGCGTTGCGCGGACGCCGCCGACGCGAGGCCCCAGGGTGCCATGCGTGGCCTCTCCAAGCGAATCCCCTGACCCGCCGGCCGAGGAAGATCGGCTGATTCGTGCCGCCCAGAAAGGCGACCGGCCCGCTTTCGCCTCGTTAGTCGAACGCTATTGGGACCGTCTCTATCGCTGGTTATACCGTCTTAGCCATGACCGGCATACCGCCGAGGATCTGACGCAAGAAACCTTCCTCAAGGCGTTCGCGGGGCTAGACCGCTTCCAGGCCGGCACGAACTTCGCCGCCTGGCTGTTTCGCATCGCCCACAACAACTTCGCCAACGGCCGCCGCGCAAAGGTCCGCCAGCGCGAGCCGTTGCCCGACGACCTGGCGGCCAAGGACGGCGACCCTTCGGAGGAGGCGCAGAGCCGCGAGGCGCTGCGCGACTTGGCCCGCGCCGTGGGCCGGGTGCCTGCGGAGTTCCGAGCGGCCCTTTTACTGCGCGTGGAGCAAGGGCTGTCGTTCCGTGAGATTGCCGACGTTCTCGACCTGACGGAGGAGACGGCTCGTTGGCGCGTCTTCAAGGCGCGGCAGAAATTGTTGAGCCTGCTCGCCCCGCGACAGGAACAGGAGAAGCCATGAACTGTGACGCCGCCCAGCGCCGTCTGCTCGCCGGGGAGCGGCCCGACCGCCCGACCGATGACGTGCGCCGCCACCTGGACGGATGCCCGGTCTGTCGTCTTTTAGGCCGCCGCCTGGTCCAGGTGGAACGGCAAATCGGGCTGTTGCCTGTACCGCCGTCGTTCGCTAAGGACGCCTTCGTGCGGCGGTTCGGGCGTTCGGCCGCGCCGGTGGTGCTGCACGGACCGATACCGTGGCCGACGCCGGTCAAGGAGCGCGGCCTGCGCAAGCTGTCACTGGCGGTGGCCATCGCCGCTGTCCTTGCGGTTTTCGCGATCGGCCTGTGGTCTTGGCCGCATCACTTCGAGCCGACGCCGCCGACGGCCCCCACTTGGCTCGTCCAGGCGCGTAATCAATTCCGCCATGCCAAGGCGCTGCCTACACCGCGCGAGCGCGTCGAGAAGTTGTCCGCACTGGCGACGGATCTACAGAATCAGGCGCGTGCCATGACGCTCGCCGGCAAAGTCGAGGATTTGGCGAGTCTAACTACCTTTTATAGTGATTTAGTGGGCGGCCATCTTGCGGCGCACGCGCGCACCTTGTCCGCGGCCGAGCGCGGCGTCGTTCTGAACGACGTGGCGAAGAGCCTGGTTTATGCGGAAAGCGAGTTTAGCCGTCTGGCGGCGGAGCCAGCGAACGCCGCGACGGCCGAGTCGTTGCGTCGCCTTGCCCTGGCCGCGGGAGACGGCGGCCGGCACATTCGCGAACTGCTTAAGGGATCGGCTTGACGCGGCCGTCGATCCAAAGCCGCTCGCGGAGCGAGCGGCCCACTCTCCATCGCATTCCCCGCCTCGTATAATGCTCCTCCACCCATTCTTCGTGGAGGATCAACCGTGCGTACGCGCTCCCTCGTCCTGGCCCTGCTTGTCGCCGGCCTGGCGCTTCCATCCGCCCACGCCGCCGAAAAAGTCACTTTGGACGGCTTGCTCCAGCAGATGACCGACTTGTCGCTGCTCGCCGAATATCCCGATCCGCCTTACGTCACCAAGCAATTCAGCAGCTACGACCGCGCCAGCGAGGCGCCCGGCAATGAAAACTGGTTCGCCAACGCCGATCGCGGCTTCACGCTCTACGACGGCGTGGTCAAGGACAAGACGCCGTATTTCAAGACCGGCCCCATGCAGATGAGTACGCCCGATGGCTTCTTCGCCGCCGGCGCGAAGGTCGGTTTTTCGCCCACGCACAAGCCGATCGGCGACTACGTCTGGGCCTACGCCACGGCGGCGGACGGCCGCGCCATCGACAGCAAAATCCCGCAAGGCTACATCAAGAAGGACGCCGTGACGCCGGACGCGCAAGGCCACGTCCTCGCCGAGATGGACGGCCCCGGCGCCGTGGTGCGCATCTGGTCGGCCGACCCTGCCGACGCCGGCAACATCCGCATTTACCTCGACGACGCCAAAGACCCTGTGATCGAGGCTCCGTTGGCGGAACTGCTCGGCGGCAAGTGGAAGACGAAGATCGGCGGCAAGGAGACGACGCCATTTACCGACCCGGTTGCTTGCGAGCGCTCGCGCGGTTTCAATTTGTACTTCCCCTTTGGCTACGCCAAGCACTGCAAGATAACAGTGGATAAATCGAACCTCTATTATCATGTGGATTACCGCACCTATCCGAAGGCGACGGAGGTGGAGACCTTCAGCTTCGAGCAACTGACCCATATGAGGGAATGGAATCCCCCGAACTTGAAGGACACAACGCCCCTGGGCGATCTAATGTTCAATTCGGAGGTTAACGCCATCGCTCCCGGAAGCCGGAAGGTGGTGTTTCGTCTGAAGGGGGAAAAGCCCCAGCGAATTAATCATTACGAAATCAAACTGGCCGGGAACACGGACGCGGAGTCGCTGCGAAGCCTCGTCCTGATCGGCACGTTCGACGGCGCGAAGGAACCGCAAATCTGGTGTCCGTTGGGGGACTTCTTCGCTTCCGCGCCCGGCGTGAACCCTTACAAATCCCTGCCGTTCGCGGTTAGCCGGGATAAGGACGGCGTGACTCTGTCGTGTTCTTGGTGCATGCCCTTTCAAAATTCGGCCGTCTTTGAGATTCACAATTTCGGCGCGCAAAAAAGCGCGGCCGTCCGATTCACTGGAAACTCCAAGTCGAACTACACATGGACCGACCGCTCGATGCACTTCCACGCCAAATGGCGCACGGCCGACATGAAAACTCGGCCGTTCCGCGACTGGACCTATTGCGATCTGAAAGGCAAGGGCGTCTTCGTCGGCGACATGCTGAGCATCATGAGTCCGGTCGGAGCATGGTGGGGCGAAGGCGACGAGAAAATCTTTGTGGACGGCGAGAAGTTCCCGTCATGGTTCGGCACCGGCAGCGAGGACTATTACGGCTACGCCTGGAGCAACCCCGAACCGTTTCAGCATCCCTACCATAACCAGACGCGCAGCGACGGCAAAGGCACCGGCGCCACGCGCGGCCTGACCAGCGTCAACCGCTTCCACATTCTGGATGCCATCCCGTTCGAGAAGTCTTTCCGCTTCGACATGGAAGTTTGGCACTGGGACCCGAAGGTGACGGTCAACTACGCGGCGACGAGCTATTGGTACGCCCGGCCCGACGCGACCGACGATTTCGAGCCGGTGGACGCGAAGGTGCTGCAAAACATTCCGGCACCGCCGCCGCTTCCTCCTCCTTTCAAGATCAAGGGGGCGATTGAGGGCGAATCGCTCAAGGTGCTGGGAAAGAGCAGCGATTTTCCGCTGGGGCCGCAGGATTTGCGCCCGTTTGCGGAGGGCCAATGGAGTGGCGATGCGCATTTGTGGGGTCGGCCGGCTAAAGTGGGCGAGTGGGCCGACTTGGCCGTGCCGGTAGCCGCTGACGGCAAGTATGAGGTCGTGGTGTACATGACCAAGGCACACGATTACGGCGTGGTACAGTTCTCGCTGGACGGCAAGCTGTTGGGCAAACCGATCGACGGTTACGAGCCGGAGAAGGTCGTCAGCACGGGGCCGATCAATCTTGGGACGGTGGAATTGAAGAAAGGCAACGCGGTGCTGCGCATTGAGGTGGTGGGAACCAACGAGAAGGCGATTGGTACAAAGTATATGTGGGGTCTTGATTGTATTATATTGAAGCCGACCGCGCCATGAGGCGCCGGCAAATCAGGCGGACGACCGCGCTGTTACCGGAATGAGGGCGCGCGCCCAAGCGGCGTCTTCCGGCGACAGCGGCGGTTCCGGCTCGGATTGGTACATGAACTTGGCGTAACCGCCGTTGTCATAGAGGCGATGTAGGATCGCCTGAAGGTCCAATTCCGCATCCGGGTCGCTTCCCAGCAATGGCACTGGAATGCGCGGCAACGGCTCGCGTAAGCCGATCGGCCACAAATCAGCCTTTGGGCGCGCCTCGTAACGGCTCACGCGGACGCAATACGAGCCGGACATTTCGCCGACGCCCGGCAGCGTCTACCCGAAAATGTCTGGCCGAGTTGACCCGCCGCACCGGCCGCGACTTGTTGGATAACGCCCCACCCCACTGGAGCTGGCGCGGCCGGGACGTCAAGATCGTGGATGGCGCCACCCTGTCCATGCCCGACACTCCAGCCAACCAGACATCCTACCCACAACCGGGCAGCCAGAGGCCCGGCTTGGGTTTTCCTCAGGTTCGCATGGTCGCCCTGTTGTCCCTGGCCGTCGGCGCCGTGCTGGACGTCGCCCTGGGGCCGCACAAGGGTAAGCACACCGGCGAGACGGCCCTGTTCCGCCAGCTGCACCACCTCCTCCACGACGGCGACGTGCTGCTTGCCGACCGCTATTTCTGCGGGTATTTCCACCTGGCCCTGGTGCTTTGTCACGCATGGATTGATGGGTGGGACGGGCTTCTCGCCCCTCCCACCTGACCCATCAAAGTACGAGTGACGTCGCACTAGGACTTGGGACGAAACGGCTTTACCA
>DHJA01000146.1:0-141 GCA_002404095.1 Planctomycetaceae bacterium UBA4732
GCCGACGGCATGAGGAGCGTGAAGTTAGCCGATGTGCAGCGCGTGCGCTTCCTCAATCCGATCATGGATAATGAAGTGAGGAAAGCGCTGGAAACTCTCACTCTCTCGCACGACACACAGAAGAAAGCGGTCAGCCTGAAC
>DHJA01000146.1:391-1822 GCA_002404095.1 Planctomycetaceae bacterium UBA4732
GTTCTTGCAGGGCTGGGCGGTCGTCGAGAACGCCACCGATGAGGATTGGAAGGACGTGCGCATGGCCCTGGTGTCGGGTCGGCCCATTAGCTTCCAAATGGACCTATACACTCCGCTATACGTACCCCGTCCCACGGTCGTGCCGGAACTGTTCGCATCCCTCCGGCCCGTCACTTACAACGGCGACCTAAACGAAACACGACTTGGTTTAGCGAAACGCGCACCGTCGCCTGCCAAAAGCGAGGCAACGCCACTGAGCAGGCTGGCGGCGGACGGCGAGTCCTTCGCAAAGCAAAGCGCGGGAAGACAGTTCGCCGGCGAGGGGCGCTATGAACGTCAAAACTCCCTATCCGATAGGATGAATCTCGGCGGCGCCGGCGTCTCAACGATGGCGACGGCGACCAAACTCGGCGACTTCTTCCAGTACGCTCTCGATAAGCCGGTCAGCCTGCCGCGGCAGAAATCGGCGCTATTACCCATCGTCAACAAGGACGTTGAGGGTACGCGCGTCAGCATCTATAACGAGCGGACGCAAGCCAAGTTTCCGTTGCTCGGCTTGAAGTTCAAGAACACCAGCGGCCTACATCTGTCGCAAGGGCCGATCACGGTCTTTGAAGGCTCCAATTACGCCGGCGACTCGCGCATCCTCGACGTGGAACCTAACGAAGAGCGGCTGCTCAGTTACGCCGTGGACCTCGGCACGGAAGTCAACGCCGTGCCCGCCAGCGACAACGGCCGGGTAACAATGGTCAAGGTCGTCAAAGGAATTTTGCAGTCCACCACCAAGGTACGCGAGACGAAGACTTACAAGATCGTCAACCGCAACGATGCGGAACGCCTGGTGTTGGTGGAACATCCCGTCCGCAACGATTTCCACCTGACCGACGATACGAGCAAGCCGGCGGAGACGGCCAGCGACGTTTACCGCTTTGACGTGAAGGTTCCGGCTGGCAAAACGGCGACGCAGGCCGTGACCGAGGAGCGGGTCGTCAGCCAGCAGGTTCAGCTCACCAACAGCAACGACGATCAGATTCGTTTCTTCTTAAACTAGACGATAGCGAGCAAGAAGGTCAAGGACGGTCTGGCAGAAGCGATAAACCTGCGCGCGGCCACGAACAAGACGCAGCGCGAGATCGCCGAGCTGCAGCTCCAGCTCAAAACGATAACGGAGGACCAGGCGCGGCTACGGGCCAACCTGAAGGAGATGCCGCCGACGGCCGCGGCGTATAAGCGTTATCTGGACAAGTTCGACCAGCAGGAGACGCAGATCGAGAAGTATCAGGCCGATGTCAAAAAGTACCAGGAAACGGAACACCAGCAGAAAAAGGAGTTCGACGACTTCCTCGCCAACTTCTCGGCCGAGTAAGATCAAGAATATCTCACGCAAAGGCGCAAAGGCGCAAAGAATTCTTTGCGCCTTTGCGCCTTTGC
>DHJA01000146.1:1889-18734 GCA_002404095.1 Planctomycetaceae bacterium UBA4732
CGCCTTTGCGCCTTTGCGTGAGACTCATTTTTCAAGGAGGTGTGATGATGACCGTTCCCGACATCCGCACCGCCCTGCCCGGCCCCAAGGCGCAGGCGCTACTCCTACGCGATGCCAAATACGTCTCGCCTTCTTATACGCGTGTTTATCCGCTTGTGGTGGAGAGTGGCAGCGGCGCCGTTATCCGCGATGTGGACGGCAACCTGTTTCTCGATTTCACCGCCGGCATCGCCGTCGCCTCCACCGGCCATTGCCATCCGCACGTCGTCGCCGCGATCAAGGATCAGGCCGAAAAGCTGATCCACATGTCCGGCACTGACTTCTACTATGCGCCGCAAATCGATCTATCGCAGCGCCTCGCCGAGGGCGGGCCGGGTACGTCCGCCAAGCGCGTATTTTTCACCAATAGCGGTGCGGAAGCGCTGGAGGCGGCGTTAAAGCTGGCTCGTTGGCACACCGGCCGGACGCGCGCCGTCGCGTTCTTTGGCGCGTTCCACGGCCGCACCTATGGCGCCATGTCGCTGTCCGGCTCCAAGCTCGTCCACCGGCGCGGCTTCTCGCCGTTGGTGCCCGACATTCATCACGTCCCCTATCCGCGCGGCTGCCACGGCTGTGACGCGCCGGCCGCCGGGTGTGAATGCGTCCGCAACATCGAGGACACGCTTTTTCGCCGAACCGCGCCGCCGGAGGAAGTCGCCGCCGTCTTCGTTGAGCCGATCCAGGGTGAAGGCGGTTACTATGTGCCGCCGAAGGGTTTTCTGCCGGCGCTGCGAGAAATGTGTACGCGCAACGGCATCCTGTTGGTGGCCGACGAAGTACAAAGCGGCATGGGCCGTACCGGCAAGATGTACGCCGTCGAACATTGGGGCGTTGAGCCGGACATTATCTGTCTGGCAAAGGGCATAGCCAGCGGAATGCCGCTGGGGGCGATCATCGCCCGCGACGAGGTGATGGATTGGCCAAGCGGTAGCCACGCCAGCACCTTCGGCGGCAACCCGATCAGCTGTCGTGCGGCCCTCGCCACGCTCGATTTGCTCCACGCCGGTTACATGGCCAACGCCGCCGAGCGCGGTGAGCAGCTGAAAAAGCGTCTTCTCGATCTGCAAAAACGCTATTCGGAGATCGGCGAGGTGCGCGGCCTGGGACTAATGGTGGCGATGGACGTGGTTAAGTCGCGTGAACCGTACTCGTTCGCCCCCGCCTTGCGCGACGCCGTGGTGGAGGCCGCGTTCCGAAGCGGTTTACTTTTGTTGGGTTGCGGTGAAAGCGCGCTCCGATTTTGTCCGCCGTTGTGCATCACCGCCGAGCAAGTGGAGACGGCCGTGCGGCTTTTGGACGACGTGCTGTCGGCATTGGGGACGAAGAATCATGCTGAATAAAAGGGCCGATCGCCCCGGTAGGACGAAACGCATGCACTTTGCCGCGTTTGCGGTTTTTGCGAGCTATAGTTGAACGGCATCGCGGCGGCGCGGCGACGCGCCTACCGTCAACGTAGTTCGCTGACCACCGGAGACAGGCGACATGGCCAGACCCCTGCCAGCCCCCACCCAATTCCGCAACAGTTCAAATGGGCATGCCAACGGACGCCCAGCGGCAGTGGCGGCCCTCCTGCACCCCGCGCCCGCCGCCGCCGTGAGCGCGCCCGACCCCGAGCCGGATGATTTGCAAGAACTCGACGGCGTACGTCAGGAGAACGCGGAGCTGCGTGCTCTGTGCATGGAACTGGAACAGGCGCTTCACGAAGCCAGCCTGCCGGGCCACGCCGGCGGCGAGGACCGCCTAAAAGAATATGAGGCGATGCTCGAGGAAAAGACGGAGATGATCCGTCAGCAACACGAACAATTGCAGCAATTGCAGGCGGTCATCGCGGAATTGGAGTGTCAGCCCGGAGCGCGGTCGTCGAACGCGGGCTCGGCGCCGCGCGAGGACGACCTTTTGGCCCTCGGCGAAGAGTTGGAGCGCGATCGTCGGCAGATCCAGGAAGACGAGCAGGCGCTCATGCAGCAGATGCGCGAAATGGAAGTGAGCATGGCGCGCGAGCGCGCCGAGATGGCCCGCCAGCGCAACGACATGCAGCGGTTGCAGAGCGAAGTCCGCCATGAGATTGAGCGCTTGGAGCGAAGCGGCGCCCTTCAGAGCAAAATCGAAGGATTGAAGAACAAACTTTCCGACGCCAGCACGCGCCGCGGCTCCGCGCCGGTCGCCTCGCGTGCGCAGCCGACACAACCCGTCGCCGCGCCAGCGCCTCCGCCGGCCAAGAAGGAAGGTCTCATGGGCCGTCTCTTCGGGCGCTAAAGCCGCGCCACACAAAGGCGAGCCGGGTCGCGTAAGCGCCCGGAGTTGCTTCCCAAAACTCCTGGCGCTTACGCGACCCGGCTCGCCCGCTTTCGACATCTCTTGCCGGCGTCCCCCCTATCCCGTTAATTGACCTGTATGGGGCGGCGTTTTGGCCGCTCCTTCACACATGGGGGACGGACTAATGCGACGTGCGGCATGGCTTATCGTGCTGGCGCTCACGGCCTTGCCGGCGTGTAGCACTCCGGCGGCGGACGAGGCCAAGGGGACCGAAGTGGACCTCGATGGTCTCAAGGCGACGGCGCCGGCCGCGTGGAAGAAGGAAGAGCCGAGCAACAACTTCCGCTGGATGCAGTTCCGCGTCCCGAAGGGGAAGGACGACAAAGAGGATGCCGAATTGGCTATTTCCAGGGGTCTCGGCGGCGGCGCCAACGCCAACGTGGAGCGCTGGAAAAAGTCGTTCACGCCGCCGGCCGGCAAGACCGTCGAGGAGTCTTCCAAGGTCGAGGAAATCAAAATCGGCGGCGCGAAGGCGATGTACCTGGATGTGTCCGGCACGTTCACCGCGCCCTTCTCGAAGGCGGCGCCGCAACCGGATTACCGGATGCTTGCGGTCTACTACGACGGCAAGGACAAAGCCTTCACTTTCAAACTCGTCGGCCCCGCCAAGACCGTGGAAGCGGCCAAGAAAGACTTTGACGAGTTCTTAAAGTCGTTCAAATGAAGACGGTCTTTCTCCTCTTTCCCTTGGAACTAGAGGAGAGAGGAGAAAGACGCCGGCAGCCTCATGCACATCGACCAATTCGACTACGACCTGCCCGAGCGCCTGATCGCCCAGGAACCGCCGCCGGAACGCGATCAGAGCCGTTTGCTTTTGGTCCGCCGCGACGGTTCGCCGCCCGTCCATCACGTCTTTAGCGACCTGCCGTATCTGCTGAATCCCGGCGACCTGCTAGTCCTCAACGACACGCGCGTCCTTCCGGCCCGGCTGATCGGCCGCCGCGCTCGTTCCGGCGGCAAATGGGAAGGACTCTTTCTGAGCGAGCAGGACGGCGCATGGGAGTTGCTGACCCAGACGCGCGGCCGGCTCATGGTCGGTGAAACCATCCTGGTCGATCCCGATACCGCATCAAGCGGCGCGGCGACTTCGCCGTTGCGCCTGTGCCTGGTGGGCAAGTCGGCGTCGGGCCGTTGGCTGGGCCGGCCGGAAGAAACGGGAACCGCTCAAACGCTGCTGGCGCGATACGGCCGGACGCCGTTGCCGCCGTACATCCGCAAGGGCCGGGCTGGCGAGGCGGATCGTGAACGGTATCAGACCATTTACGCCCGTCAACCGGGAGCCGTGGCCGCGCCGACGGCGGGCCTACACTTCACGCCGCGCCTTTTCGATGCACTGGCGGAACGCGGCGTCGAGCAGACGTTCGTCACCCTGCACGTCGGGGCGGGCACGTTCCAGCCGATATCGGTGGAGGACGTGACGCAACATCAGGTTCAGCCGGAGTGGGGAGAAGTGCCGCTCGCCGCGGCGCAAGCGGTCGTCGCGTGCACGGAGCGCGGCGGTCGCGTCGTGTCGGTCGGAACGACATCGGTGCGCGCGCTGGAGACGGCGGCATTGGCGTCGGCGGACGGGAAGGTGACGCCGTGGTCGGGCTGGACGGATTTGACCATACGGCCGCCGTTTGCGTTCAAGGCGGTGGACGCGCTGGTGACGAATTTTCATTTGCCGCGGTCGAGCCTGCTGCTGCTGACAGCGGCGTTTGCGGGGTTGGAGGCAATGCGTGCGGCGTACCAACTCGCGGTGGAGCGCGAATATCGCTTCTATTCTTATGGGGATGCGATGCTGATTTTGTGAGCAGAGCGCCCGTTTAGCCGCGAACTCGACGTTCTTGCCCTCTTGCTTCGCCGCTACCACAAACGGATGGGTCATCGGCTCCACCCACGGCTCGGCGTGGATTACAAAGGTCCGCGTTGTCTCTTTCTCTGTGATGAGGATGCCGTTGAGGCCCACGTCCAGCACCCGGACGCCGTGCGGCAAGCCAAGAACTTCTAACGGGATGCGACCCGCGAAGCCGTTTCGCCGCTGTACCGTTGCCGTCACACGCACGTCGCCGCCGGGGGCGACCGTCACCTCCGATTGCTCCGTCGTCGTCACAATGTCGCCCGGCTCAGTCACTTTCGGCAGAGCGCCCGCCGCCTCACGCGCCACGTCCTGCCCATTGATCGTCGCGTGCGCGGTCAGCTTCAGCGGCGCGGCGCCGGGCGGTACGGTCGCCGTTGGCTCGGCGTACACGGCGAAAACCGTGCTATTTTCGCCGGCCGGGATCGTCGTAGGCGGCGCGTTGAAACCAGGCGGCAGATTGTCCAGGTGGACCTCGATTGGACCCTCGTAGTCGTCGATGCGATCCGCCGTCGCCGTCATCGGGACGGCGCCGCCCTTCGTCACGGTCGGCGCCGTCGGGCTAAAGGAGACATTAAAGCTCGGGCGCGGCGAACGAATCGTCAGGCGGTAAGCGTAGAGCGGCCCGCCTTGCCCGCGCGAATCGCCGACGCGCACCTGATAATCTCCGTCGGCCGGAGCGTCAAAGACGAGGCGCGAATCCTTGCCGAAGCCGGGGCCGCCGTCGTCGTTGCGGTAGTAGAGCGTGACGACGGGCAGGCCGTTCGGCGCGAACTGCGCGCCCGGCGGATGGAGCGCCACTTTATACATCACTTCGCCCAGCGGGTGGTGGGTCGGCGTCGTGCCGAGGTAGCCGAGACGCTGACCATCACGGGCGAAGAACTGGCAGTCGTCGTCGGGGTTTTTCGGCAATTGGTTGATGCGCATCAACTCCTCGCCGACTAGCAGATAGTCGTTGACGGCCAGGTCGTTCCAATTCTCGATGCGAATGCCCGCCCCGGCGGAATCATGATCGCGGAACATGATGTAAGTCTTGGAAAGGCAACGCAGCGTCGCGCGCGGCAGCGGCATACCGGCGGCGTCAAGGATCTCAATGGTCGAGTCCAGCGGCGAACCCAACCGGCGGGCGTTGATTTCAAGGAACAGCGTTTGTCCCTTCTTCGCCTTAAAGCGATAAGTCGTGGTCGCCCCCGGTTTGTCGATGCGGCCGTTGGCGGTGGACGGCACGGGCAATTCGACGACTCCGGCCGCGGGCGTTGCCTCCGGAAACTCGCCGACTAGCACCGACAAGTCGCCGAGCGGCGGACCGTTGGGCGTGGTAAGCGGCACGGGCAATCGGCTGCCGAGCGCGGCGGCAGCCGGGGTCTTGATGTGAACGGTGCGCATTGGGCCAAGATGAACGCCTTCGACTTGTATGTCCGCATCCGCGCCGCGCTGAACGCCGAGCGGAAAAACGCCGGTCACAACAGGGATATTGCCGATGTTTAATCGGTAAAACATCGAGCCGTCGCCGCGATAATCGCGGTCGTGGACGCCAACAGCGTAGACGCCGGCTACGGGACAGGTATAGCCGAGCAGACCTTTGGCGCTTTCGGCAACTACGCGGTCGTCCGGATCGGTCAGTTCCAGAATAGGTTCCAGCTTCGAGCCGATGGCGGCGGTCAGAAGCTGGACGCCGACTTCTTGTCCGGCTTTCGCCTCGAAGCGGTAGTAATCCACGTCGCCCGCTCGGCCGGCCGCACCGATCACCGTCGCCGGCAAGCTGATCTTCTGGCCGGTGCGCGGCGAGTCGTTCGGCTCCACTTCGATTATTGGATTAAACCGATCAACAATGAAGGAAAACGGCACGGACGCGCCGGCTGGCGTCTTGACGGTCAACTGGCACTGCCCCGGAGCCGCGTCGGCGGCGATGGCCACGTCAACGTCAATGGCGCTAGGCGCGCCGCCCGCCGCGATCACGGCTTTCACGCCTGGAAGATTCGTTGTGGCCTCCGTCGCTCCGTCGAGGTTCTGGCCTTCCAGCTTGATGCGGACGGTTTGACCGCGGACGGCGGACGCTGGCGTCGCCTTGTTCAGCACGGGCGGTTTCGGCTTGGCCGGCAGCGGCTGGCTTTGCGTCTTGCCGGTCGCCTCATCCAGCAATACGAGTACGCCGTCGTAACGGCCGACGGCCAGCTGTTTCTGGTCCGGGCGGACGGCCAGCGCCAGCGGCGCCTCGGGCTGCTTGGCGTAGACGATGCGCTCCACCATGCGGCCCGCGTCCCACGCCTTGGCCACGCGGTCCTCACTGACGGAATAAAGAGTTTTGCCGTCCGCCGACCAAGCCACGCGGATTACCGACCCTTCGTGGGCGAAGACGGAGTTGACGAGTCGGCCGCCCTGCGCCGAAACCTCCCAAACGCGCAGGCTCTTGTCCACGCCGCCGGCGGCGAGGCGGCGCCCGTCCGGACTCCAGGCGACGGAATAGACCCAGTCCGTCGAGTCGCTGAGCGTATAAAGACGTTTGCCATCGGCTACCTGCCAAACCTTCACCGCCCGGTCGGCCGAACCAGAGGCCAGCAGGGCGCCGTCCGGGCTGAACGTGACGGCGTACACGGCGTCGCTATGGTCCTTGAGTTCGCGCAGCAGTTGGCCGGTTTCCGTGTTCCACAGTTTGATGAGCCGGTCATAACCGCACGTCGCCAGCGCCTTGCCGTCCGGGCTAAACGCCACATCGAGGATGACGTCTTTGTGGGCGGCGATGGTCTGTGCAGGCGAACCGGCCGGCAACGCGCCGGCGGCGGTTTTGTAGAGGCGCACCTCGCCGGTCGTACCGGGGGAACCGCTGGCGACCGCCAATTGCAGGCCGTCGCGGCTGAATGCCAACGCCGTCACGTCGCCGGTCTGGCCGGGCAGCTTGCCCACTACATCGCCCGTGTTAGGGTCGATCAGTTCCACTTCACGCCAGCCGGACGCGGCGAGCAGCTTGCCGTCGGGCCGATACGCCAGGGCCGCGACCGGGGCGGCAACCATCACGCGCGGCTTGATCTCCGGCAGCACGACCACGGTTGTGCCGCCGTCGTCCTTCGCGCCGGCGTTGATCCAGGCGCGGAGAACGGCGGCCTCTTCTGCGGTCGGCCGGCGCGACGCCTTTTTCGGAGGCATAAAGGGTTTGACCTTGCCCTCGACCATGCCGACGATGCTGCTGTCGTCGGCCTTGCCGGCGACGAGGACGGGGCCTTTCTTGCCGCCCTCCAGCAGCGCGGCGTAAGACTCCAGGTTGAGACCGCCTTCGCCCTCCTTGGCGTTATGGCATTCCAGGCAATAGCGGGAGAAAAAGGGGCGGACTTGCTTGGAATAGCTAGGCGGCTCGGCGGCGGCCGGAGTAATCACGGCCAAGGCTAGAAACAGCGAGAACAGGGAAAGGCGGTCAGGACTCATTGCGGAACCCCGCTTATTCTTGTCACGGTCCCAGATATCGAAACGTATTCGCGATCTCATCGGCGGTTGTCGTATCAAGTAGATTCAGCAGTCGTTGAAGTAGGTCGCCAAAGCGCCGGAGGCTTACCTGCTGCGTCACCACAATGCCCGCGTGCGGTCGCCCCGAATTCGCCCATTCCGTCGCCAGTTCGGCAAAGTCCGCCACGTTGAAACTGACGATACATCGCCCTTGTGCCGCCGCGAACGCCAACTGAACTTCATCCGGCGCGCCTAACGCGCCGGCTTCGACGGCGCTCAGGCAATCATGTCCGTGCTGTCGAATCGCAGCGGCGATGCCGGGGTGGAAATCTTCGTCGAGGTAAAGCCGAATGAACAGTGGGGCTTTACTCATCACCAGCTTTCCCCGGAGAGAACCGGACGACGCCCTTGTCATCCATCACGCCGCCCGTTCGGGCCAGCACTGCTTCGATGCGGTTCGCTTCGATCTCGCGCTCGATCTCATCATGGTGGTCCAGATAATAGCTGATTGCGTCGTGGACCCAGGACGCCTGCAAATGCGGGTAGGTCTCCAGCATTTCCTGAACGCCTGCACCGCCCTTGTGCTGAACTGCGATATGGCGCACGGTGATGCGCGTTCCCCGGATGACAGGGGAGCCGCCGCAGACGCCCGGTCGCCGTTCAATATGCGGGTGTTCCGTGGGGAATCCTTGAGATGTACCTGCCGCACCCTGTTCCGTGGTTGATGAAGCCATGATTACATTCTCTTGGCGAGTGGGTTGCCAACACGGATCAAACCGCGTCAATGATTAAACACAAACTCCTTCGACGCCAGCACAGCCCAGAACAAATCCTCCAGCGCCTCGCGCCGCGTCGTCTTGCCGTCGGCGGCAGCGTCCGCGAGCAGGTCGTGGAACTTCTTCGCCTCGGCCGGCGCCGGCTCGCGGCTCAGCGCTAAAAGGTAGACGCGCCGCACCGCCTCGTCGTCGGGAATTTTTTCCTTGATCCACGCCTCGACGCGGCCCTTCGGGTCGCGCAGCTTGTCGTTAAGCGTCTTGCCGTTGTTGACGTGCAAAGCCTGGCCGACGCTGGAATCATCCTGCCGCTCGCATGAGCAGGTCGCCACGCGCTCCGGCCGGCCGAACGCCTCTAGGAATCGCGAAACGACAAGCGAATCTGGAAGCTGCGTCGCCCGCGTTCCCAGCGGATAGCCAGCGTACGCCGTCATCGAATCGCCCGCCGCCGACGCCAGTTGCGTGAACGGCGTCGGCGCGTCCGTCACTTGCGAGTAAGCGTCGAGCAGCACTTCGGCCGGCAGCCGCCGTAGGAGATAGTGCGAGTAAAAGCGGTCGTCGGACTCGTTGCCGGCGACCGTCTTCGACGACCGCTGATACGCCGTCGAGTTCATGATGCGGCGTATCAGAACCTTTACATCATATTTGTGATCCACAAAGTCCTTTGCCAGCGCGTCGAGCAGTTCGGGATTGGTCGGCGGATTGGTCTGGCGCAGGTCGTCTTCCGGCTCGACCAGCCCGCGGCCCATGAAGTTGCGCCAGACGCGGTTGACCAGCGAGCGAGCGAAGTACGAATTGTCCGGCGCCGTCAGCCAGTCGGCGAAATAGTGCCGGCGGTCGATGGGGCTGTCGAGCGCGAGCGGTTTGCCGTCCAGTGGCGTCGGCGGCATGGCGATGCCGCGGCGCAGGTGCAGCGCCTCGCCGGAAGGCAGCGATTGCACCAACACTTCGCCGGCCCGGTCGCCGTTCTTCAGGCCGACGCGCGAAAAGAGATTGGCGAACTCCCAGTATTGATCCTGCGTCCACTTCTCCAACGGGTGGTTGTGGCAACGGCAGCAGGTGATCGACATGCCCATGAACGTGACGGCCGTCGCTTCGGTCAGGTCGCTAACGTCTTTGTGAATGACGAAGTAGTTGGCGGCGCCGGCGTCGAGCGTACTGCCGTTGACGGTGAGCAGGTCGCGGGCGAAGCGGTCCCACGGTTTATCGTCGGCCACGCTCTTGCGAACGTCTTGATAGAACGCCCACACGGCCGGCTGCGGTAGACGCCGTGTGCTGATGAGCAGCAAATCCGACCACTTATGCGCCCAATAATCGACGTATTCCGGCCGTTCCAACAGCGCGTCGATCAATTTGGCGCGCTTGTCCGGCGACGGATCGGCAAGGAATTTCTTCGCCTCGTCCGGCGTCGGTAGGATTCCCGCGGCGTCGAGGTAGGCGCGACGAATGAACTCGGCGTCGTCACAAGCCGACGACGGCGGAATGTGCAGACTTGTAAGTTTCCTCAATACCAGATCGTCAATGAAGCTATTGCGCGGGGCCGAGGCGAACACCTTGGCATCGACCGAATTGGGCAGCGGCGAAGCGATGCGGTTGGCGGCGACGAGATTTGAGTACCAGACGGTGATAGCGGTTTCGCCGTAGCCGGCGACGGTCGCTTTGCCTTCGGCGTCCACGGTGGCGACGAGGTCTTCACTGCTGTTGAACTTGGCCCAGTGCGTCACGTCCTCGGAATGGCCGTCGGAGTACCACGCCCGCACTAGCACTTGCAGCGTATCTTTCGGCTTGAGGACGGCGGCCGCTGGCAACACTTCGAGGCGTTGGATGACCGGATCGTCGGCGCGGAGGCCGGGGGCGCCGGCGGCGATCCAATCGGCTAATAGGCGATAATCGGGAGAGCCGACCTCCAATTTCTGACCGCCGCCGTGCGGTATCGCCAGCGACGGCTTGAGCAGCACGAGACTCTTGTTCGGTTCAATCTTGTTGACGCGCCGGCCGAGAGTCTGCCGAGTCAGGACAAAGTGGTCGGCCTCCGGGTTGTAGCCGCGCAGCGACAGCTTCAACCCGCCCTTGCCGGCCAGGGCGCCGTGACAAGCGCCGGAGTTGCAGCCGATCCGCGTCATCATCGGAATGACGTGGTTGCGGAAGCTCCAGTCGATGGTTTCCTTTGCGCGGACGACCTTGACCTTCGCGGTTGCTTGCTTGCCGTCCACCGTCGCGGTAATCGTAGTTTCGCCGTCGCCGGCCGGGCGCACCATGCCGCCATCGACCACCGCCACGGCGGGATTGGCGGACGTGAACGCCGCCTGCGCGGTCCGGTCGCCGACCACGACGGCCCCCGCGTCTTCGACCACGAGCAGCCGTTGGAAGGCGTGCGGCCCGGTCAGCGTGGCTTCGCCGGGAAGGATCTTGAGGTCGGCAGCCAAAGCCGCCGTTGGCAGGCAGCACCAGCAAGGCAAGAGGGCAAGAACGATAGAAGTTCGATTGGACATGGAGTTTCCTGACCTTATTAGCACCCACTGATCTTGCTCAACGGCTCAAAAAACAGAACCACGGCGCCAAGCATGGCGCATACACCCAGAAGCATTCCAATGCAGGCCCAATGAAGTCCGTCAGCGGCCCGAAGCCACCTCGGCTGGGCGCCCGTAACCCCCAGGCAAAAAGCCGGAACGCCAAGGAGAGAGCCAAACCACCCACTCAGTGGGAGATAGACCCATAGCGGGCCTATCCAACGAGGCTCGTAGTGCTGGGAGAAGAGACCGAAGAGAACCAGCGCGACCGCAACAGCACCGCAGGCGCACGCCAAATGGGCCGGTATGTTATTCCTGCGGTCAAGGGAAAAATCGCTGCCAAGCAGACGGTTGGAGATATCGTCATCCAGAGAACAAGCGACGACCTTTGGCTGTGTCCGATTGCTGACCCCGCCCGGATTCGCGGTCTGGATCTCGTTGTCACTCATAGGTCGGCGCCTTGTTCCTTATTGCAGGGCTTCGTATTCATTCACGGCGAAGGGGATTCCTCGAACTCCCGACTGCCCTCATAGAAGCCGATTTCTTCTTGCAATGTTGCTGACCATAGCAAGACCTCCACGACGTACTCTGTAGCAAACCCGCTGCGTCAAGGCCGTAAGGCCGACACGGCGCGCGACAGGGGTCTGTCGGCCTTACCCTCATAGGCGCCGACCGGCGCTGATAGACTCCTTGCTTTTTTCACCTCTTTCTCCTTTATCCCTCGTTTTTGTCTCGATCTCTTTACTCACTAACTCGGTTCGGGAACACCATCCGCGATACGCTGTTTCACGGACGGCCGCATGAGAGAGTCAACACGAAACGGCGCTACTATACCAAACGGCGCGGCAATTAACCCTGTCGGTTGCGTCCTAACAGGCGCCGGAGTTGCAGCCGATCCGCGTCATCATCGGAATGACGTGGTTGCGGAAACTCCAGTCGGTGGTTTCCTTTGCGCGGACCACCTTGACCTTCGCGGTCGCCTGCTTGCCGTCTACGGTAGCGGTGATCGTGGTTTCGCCGTCGCCGGCCGGGCGCACTATGCCGGCGTCCACCACGGCCACGGCAGGATTGGCGGATGTGAAGGCCGCCTGCGCGGTCTGGTCGCCGGTGACGGCGCCGCCTTCTTCCGCCGCGATGAGCAGGCGCTGCCCGGCGTGCGGGCCGGTCAGCGTGATGTCGCCGGGGAGGATTTTGAGGTCGGCAGCGGAGGCGGTCCCCAACAGACAGGACCAGCACACCAGATGAACGAATGCAAAACGGAGTCGATGAAGCATGGGAAGTCTCGCTGCAATTGTTACGACCAGTGGGAAGCTAATTCGCCGAATGTTTCGAGGAAGACGCAAAGGGCCAAGCCGCTCGTCGCCAGGCCGCCAAGCGACCACAGTAATCCTCCGGCGGACGGATACCAGAGGCGCTCAACAGTACCGAAGACGCCAAACAACAATCCGGCCAATGCCAGCAACATCCCGCCTTCCATACCCGCAGGGCTATACGCAAGGACGCGGGCTAACCAAAGGGGGCTGCCGCAGACGACTACGTAATCGCTGAGGGAGAACAGGAAGGCCAAGAGTCCGCAGCCGAACGAGACCAACGCGGGCACATTCCTATCAGGCAGAGGCGTCCGAAGATCGGGGAGCGGCAGGGCGCAGTCCGGGTTTATTATAGGTTCATCGCCCGCCGCCCGCGCCGGCCGATCGCGCACTCCGCCCGGATTCGTCGTCTGTATTTCCTCGCGGGGCATGGCTCGCCTCCTCGCCCATCACTGCCGGGCTTCGCACTCGTTCACGGCAAAGGGGATTCCTCGAACTCCCGACTGCCTTCATAGAAGCCGATTTCTTCTTGCAAACGAGCGATCATTTTGCGGACGCCCACTTTGGTCAGCCCCCTCTCGCGGCCGGGGTGCGACCGAAGCCGTCTAGGCCGGAACTAACCCACGAGGGGCGCCGCCCCGTAGGAAGCGCTTTACCGCTTCGGGTTCGTTGGCGGTAACGCCTTCAAGGACCGCTATGTCGCAGGAGCCTAACAGTTCAATTCCAAGAAGAGAGCCGTGGGAATCATAATCGGCGTACACGACGCCTCCTTCCACTTCCTTCGTTTCCGCAACCTCTCCCTCGCGCACCCGCAAGTAGACGGCGACCAGATCGCCCGTGTTATCGTCAACGGAGGTTTCCACTCGAAACATCGGCTTAGTCACGCTCCCGTCCTCCAAGCTAAGTCGCCCTTCCACTGGTCGGCTGCACCTTGCGCCATACGGAATAAACCACGATTTGCGTCGGATCTTCTTCAAAGATCACGTCAATCCATTTGCGCGTACTCTGGTTCTTGCGAAAGCGAAACCGGCCGGGCAGGGTCGGCAGACCGGTTTGGTCCGGATTCCGGAGCGCGTCAAGCACTTCGTCCTCGCTCACCCTTCGCTCCGTCATGCGCCTGATCGCGTGTTCGTCGAAGGCGACGGTTCGACAGCCCCGCACGTTTTCCTGAATGACGTGGACGATCGCCATCGTGCCGCTCCCGCGATGAGGTTCGGCTCATTCTGACAGCCGGTGTTTGCGTCATCAACGCGTATTGGTCCAATTAGTTCCCGACTAAACCGCATCATTGCCGGGCTTCGTACTCGTCCTCGCGCCGCTTTTCTTCGAGACACTCGATGTAATCGGCGCGCACCGTGGGATCAATTCGGTCGGCAAATCCTTCGTCCAGTTCATGCACGCGAATCAGCGCGACCGCGTCCGCGAAGTCCTGATAGCGCCGCGCCGCCAGTTTGAGTTGGATCAGCGTCGTCAGGTCCACCACGCGAGCGTCGTCGATGACCTCGCCAACCACCGCCGGATCAGGATAAGCGATCGGGCCTGGAACGCCGCTGCCCGGAAACAATCCGGTCACTAGGAAGTCGATCTTCACCCCGTTCTTGCGGTCGGAGAAACGTCGCGGCCGGCCGGAAACTTCCTCGTAATCCTTGGGCACGAAGCGGCGCCTGAATTCGGTCAATCCTTCGGCGGTGAGCAAAAGGTCCAGGTCGGCGGTGGTGCGTTTGCGGCCGTGGGCGTTGACCGCCATGCCGCCGACCACCGCGTAGGCGATGCCGGCCTTGTCCAACCGTTTGATTACCCGGCGCATGGTCTTGTGAACCGGGTCGTTCTTCTGAAAGAACAACTCGACCTCCTTCAATCGTCCCCAGAAGTTCGCCGCCTGAATTGCCACCCGGCTCTCCGATGGTTACCCGTAAACGGCCATGCCAATGCCCACGGCTACAAGCCCCCAATAGCCCAGCGAGGTCAACGACCCTAATACGACGCCGGTGATCGCGTGGCCGAGTCCGCCGGCGGTCGGATGCTTATTGCGATAACGGATACCCATAATGCCCAGTACCAGCGCCGCCGGACCCAACAGCAAGCCAACGCATGGGATGAAGGAGAACACGCCGAGATAATAGGCGATCAGCCCCATCGGGTTCTTGTACGGGATGAGCGTCTCGATGGCGCCCGGCTGCCGGATGCGGACGTCGTCATCGTCCTCGCGCGCAGGCCGGGCGGGCCGCTTGCGTCGTGGTTCCGGCGCTTCTTGCTGAAACTCATCGTCGGCCATGCGTCGCTCCGTAGGGTGAATCAAAACAATTCCTTAATCGCCCACCCGCACTCGACTCATTTCACAAAGTCGCACCGTTCGTGAACGCTTCAAGACTGACCATTCCTAGCGGCGGGGACTTGTAGCTGATAAAGACCCTTACATCATCAGGGACGGTGGTACGATCTTCGAGAACGTAGTAGTCCTGGGGACGGCCGATTTTCTGCATGAGACTCTTGATGTATTCGCCCAGCCCCTTCGATGGAGGCAGCAGATGAAGGCTCTTCAATCGCGTTCCTGCTTTGCTATTGCAAACGAAAATAGAAGGAACGATGTATTCGTCGGCATCGCTGCGGAAAATAGTGACCGCTATAAACCGGTTCGATTTGGTTGTCGCCAGTTCGGATTCCGCACGCTGCAGATACTCGAGAGACAGTTCCAAGAGCAACCGATCTACTTCGCCGTACTCCTTGAGAAAATCGATTTGCGCGTACCTCGAATACAAAGGAACTTCATCGAAAAAAGTGGGATCGCGAAAACTAGACGGAATATCGGCGAGCAATTCCGCCTTCAACACGGCAGCGAATCGCTGCTTTGCCGTCGCGGGGATCATACCTTCCACCCTGCTTTCCGCAGAAACTCCCTCTGCTGGTTTGTTATTCCGTTCGGGTGTTTCCATGTGCCGTCCCTGTTGATCGCTGGACTTCCTTCGCCGGGACCGAGGTGGGCGTGCCATTGTTCACCTTTTCTTTTGGGTCGATCAATCCGATGAATGCCCTTCGGTCCCCGCCCTTTTCGGACTAGGTTTGCCGCTTCCCGTGGCGTCATCCAGCTGCCCCCGTTGCGATCAAAACAACTCCTTAATCGCCTTCAAGCTATAATCCGCCAGCGGCATCGGCCGATTCTGCGGCCCCGGCAGTTCGCGGTGGGGATCGAGGCCCAATCCCTGGTAAATCGTCGCGGCCACCTCGCCCGGCGACACCGGCCGGCTCTTCGGCGTATAGCCCAGCTCGTCCGACTCGCCGATGACGCGACCGCCCTGGATCGGCCCGCCGCCCATGAGGATCGTCCAAACGCCGGGATGGTGATCGCGGCCGCCGGCCGGGTTGATCTTCGGCGTCCGGCCGAACTCGCCTAACGCCGTCACGATGGTCGTTTTCAACATGCCCCGGTTGGACAGGTCTTCAAGCAAGGCGCTATAAGCCTGATCGAAATTCGGCGCCACCAGGTTCGCCATCTCCACGATGTCGCTGAATGGCCGTGACCCGTGGATGTCCCAGGTGATTTCGTCGAAGACCGTCTCGAACATGTTGACCGTCACGAAGCGGACGCCGCGTTCGATTAGCCGGCGCGCCAGCAGACAACTCTGGCCGAACCGTGTGCGGCCGTAGCGGTCGCGCACCGACTCCGGCTCCTTGTCCAGCGCGAACGCCTCGCGGGCTTGCGGACTGGACATAAGACGATAAGCCAGGTTGAAATTGTTGTCCATCTGCTTGGCCTGGGCTTGCTTCTCGAAAGCGGCCATTTCCCCCTCAACGGCGTCGCGCATGCGCTGACGGCGACCGGCGCGCACCGACGAGATGTAGTCCGGAGGCAACAGGTCCGGCACGGTGAAGTTTTTGTCGTTGGGATCGGCGTTGAGGACGAACGGGTCGTACTGTTTGCCGAGGTAGCCGGCGCTCTGGCCGTGCGGCAGGTTGCCGCCGGTGCGGCCGATGGGCTTCGGCAGCAGGACGTGGGCCGGCATCTCGCCGCGGCCGCCCTTGAGATAACCGAGTACGCAGCCCTCATGCGGATGTTCGACGCCGCCGGTGAAAAGCCGGCCGGTCTGCATCATCTGATGGCCGGTGTCGTGGACGGCGGTGGCCGTGTGATAGACGCTGCGGATAAGCGAATACTTATCGGCGTGTTTGGCCATCTTCGGAAAGATTTCGCTGATCTGCATTCCCGGTACATTGGTGTCGATGACCTTGAACGGCCCGCGAATCTCATCGGGCGCCTTGGGCTTGGGATCCCAGGTGTCGATCTGACTGGGACCGCCGACGAGAAAGAGCATGATGCCGTTGACATCATTGTCCTTGACCGCGCCGGCCGCTTTCTGAGCCAGAAAGCCGGGAAGCGTCAAGCCGAGCGCGGACAAGGCGCCGGCGTGCAGGAAGTCGCGTCGGGTCAATCCATCGCAGAAGGAAACAGAGCGGGGTGCGTCGAATCGCAACATACGGCAGGGTCTCCACACGGAGGAAGCGACGGGCGAGCCGCGGAGGCGGGTGGGTTCGGTAATTCACTGTAACGTATGGCGTCGGAAGATTCAACGAAAAAGAGGTGGGAATTCGTCTGCCGCTGTTCTGCTCCCTCCCCCCTTGCGGGG
>DHJA01000146.1:18908-19674 GCA_002404095.1 Planctomycetaceae bacterium UBA4732
CCCCGCAAGGGGGGAGGGAGCAACCGGAAGGTATGCAGCGGGCGTCAATCTGGATGAGGCAATCCGACGCCTTGCGCCTTGAGCCGGCTGACGCGCAGACCCACGTCCGCCTGATGAGGCTGAAACTCAAGCGAACGTTCGTACATATTGAGCGCCCGGTCTTGCCGATTCAGCGTTTCGTAGAGTTGGCCCAATTCGTTTAGAGCATGAACGTCGTGCGGGTCGAGTTCGTAGGCGCGCTGACAGGCGGAGATGGCTTTTGGATAATCCTTGTCCAGGCTGCACAGCCAGCCGTACTCGGCATAAGCGGCGGCCGACTTGGGTTCGCGGCGCACCCAGTCCTCGACCAAATGATCCGCGTCCTTGCGTCGCTGACTCCGGACGTACAGTACGGCCAAAGCGTGGTTGCAATCGGTGTGATTGGGCGATTGGCGCAGACAGGCGACATAGGATTGCTCGGCCTTGTCTTGCTGGCCGAGGCGGTCCGCGCATTGGCCGAGGTTATAGAGCAGGTTGGGGTCGGCGGGCTTGAGGACGAGCGCGGCCTGGAACGTCTCGCTGGCCTCTTGGTAAGACCCGCGCTGAAACAGTAAAACGCCGTCGTCGTTATAGTCGCGCAGTCGTTGGTCGTCGGTCGAAACGCAGCCCGCCACGACCGAAGCCAGCACCGCGACCCAGCCCAGTCGTCGCATGGCGCACACCTCCGGCCGCGTGATAACCATGATGCGCAGAAAAGGGAAGACGAAAGTTTAGCCGCGACCCGAAG
>DHJA01000146.1:19757-22208 GCA_002404095.1 Planctomycetaceae bacterium UBA4732
GCCGCGACCCGAAGGGAAGCGCGTGACCAGAGCGCTCCCCTTCGGGTCGCGGCTAAACGGTTGGCGCGACACCCTCCACCCGCTACCATTCCTGAATTACCAAAGGAAAACGCCATGCGCAGCGCCGACGAAATCCGTCAGCAGTTCATCGACTTCTTCGTGAAAAAACACGGACATACAGCCGTGGCGTCCAGCAGCGTCGTGCCGCATGACGACCCGACCTTGCTGTTCACCAACGCCGGCATGAATCAATTCAAAGACGTATTTCTCGGCACAGGCTCGCGGCCTTACAAGCGCGCGGCCGATACGCAGAAGTGCATCCGAGCCGGCGGCAAGCACAACGACCTCGACGATGTGGGCAAGGACACTTATCACCACACGTTCTTCGAGATGCTCGGCAACTGGTCGTTCGGCGATTACTTCAAAAAGGAGGCGATCCGCTGGGCGTGGGAGCTGCTGACGGAAGTGTGGGGCATGGAGAAAAGCCGGCTGCACGCGACCGTCTTTGAGGGCGACGTGAAGGAGAATCTGGCGCCGGACGACGAGGCGGCGGCGTTGTGGCGCTCGGAGACGGACATCGACCCGTCTCACATTCACATGGGCAATAAGAAGGATAACTTCTGGGAAATGGGCGAAACCGGCCCGTGCGGCCCCTGCACCGAGATTCACTATGACCGCACGCCGGACAAGAGCGGCGGCCGGCTTGTAAACAAGGGTACGCCGGATGTTATAGAGATATGGAACCTCGTTTTTATCCAGTTTAATCGCGGGGCGGATCGCGCCTTGACGCCGCTGCCGGCCAAGCATGTAGATACCGGCATGGGCTTCGAGCGCGTCACGGCGGTCTTGCAGGGCAAAGCCAGCAACTATGACACCGATGTGTTCACGCCGATCTTCGCCGCGATTCAGAAGGTCACGGCGGCGCCGGCGTACACGGGGATACTCGACGACCTCAAGGATACGGCGTATCGCGTGATCGCCGACCACATTCGGGCATTGACGTTCTCGCTAACCGATGGGGCCGTGCCGAGCAACGAGAAGCGTGGCTATGTCGTCCGCAGTATTTTACGCCGCGCGGAGCGCTATGGTCGAATGTATCTCGACACGACGAAGCCGTTCCTTCATGAACTGGTTCCGACGGTGGTGGAGGTCATGGGCGGCGCCTTTCCTGAGTTGAAGAGCAAGCCGGGCGACGTGGCGCGGGTGGTCCTCGACGAGGAGAAGTCGTTCCTGCGCACGCTGGACCGCGGCATCAAGCTGTTTCAGGAGGTGGCGGCGAAGACGCGCAAGGATGGCGGCGCGGTCATCAGCGGCGGTGAGGTGTTTGAACTGCATACGACATATGGTTTCTTTCCCGACATCACCCGGCAAATGGCGGCTGAAATCGGTCTGACTGTCGATGAGGAGTTGTACAAACGGCGCTTGACGACGTTTCAGGAGCAATCAGGCAAAGACCGCAAGAAGCTGGTTATCACGGCCGTCCGCGGCGAATTGCCAACGACCGACGATTCGCCCAAGTACGACGATCTTTCCGCCAAAGGGCAAGTCGTCGGCTGGGTAAAAGACAACGCGGTGATGAAGTTCGGCGAGCTGAGTGAGGGCGAGGACGCCGCCTTACTGCTGGACCGCACCAACTTCTACGCGGAACAAGGCGGCCAGGTTGGCGACAATGGTTTCGTCACAACGCCGACGGGTCGCTTCGAGGTCGAAGATACGCAGAAACTCGGCGACGCCGTGCTGCAAGTCGGCCGCGTCGTTGAGGGGCACGTCGAGTGCGGCCAATCGGCGACCCTCGAAGTCGGCGACGCCCGGCCCCACACCATGCGCAATCACACCGCCACGCATTTGATGAACTGGGCGCTGCGCAAAGTGTTGGGCGGCGAAATCAACCAAAAAGGATCGCTGGTGGACGCGGAGAAGACACGGTTCGACTTCACGCATGACAAGCCGTTGTCAGCGGAAGAAGTCGCCGAGGTCGAGCGGCTCGTCAACGAAAAGATTTACGGCGATCTGCCCGTGACGGCGGTGACGACGCCGCTGGCTGAGGCGAAGAACATCCCCGGCGTGCGCGCGGTCTTCGGCGAGAAATACCCTGACCCGGTGCGCGTGCTGTTGATCGGCCCCGAGAGGCCGAAAGACGCCACCCTCGAAACCTCCGTCGAGTTCTGCGGCGGTACGCATCTGGCGCACACGGGTCAGGCCGGTTTCTTCAAGATCATCGGTCAAGAGGGCGTTGGCAAAGGCGTTCGCCGCGTTACGGCCGTGACCGGGCGCGAGGCGGTGGCCGTGGTGCAGCATCAGGCCGCGTTGTTGGACGACCTGGGCGGCCGGCTTAACTGCAAGCCCGACGAAATCGCCGGCCGTGTGGCGGCGCTGCAAGAAGAACTCAAAAAGCTGCAAACGCAGTTGAAGAAAGGGGCGGCCGGCGACTTGGCGGGGGGGGGCGGGGGT
>DHJA01000146.1:22317-22749 GCA_002404095.1 Planctomycetaceae bacterium UBA4732
AAGAAGGGGGCGGCCGGCGACTGGGGGGGCGCCGCCGATAAATTGCTGGCGGCGGCGGTCGAATTGAACGGCGCGAAGATTATCGTGGGCGAGATGCCGTCGGCGCCGACGGAACAGATGCGGCAACAGGTGGATCGGTTGCGGCAGAAAGCCGGCAGCGGCGTCGTAGTGATCGGCTGGACGGAGGACGGCAAGGTCAGCCTCTTGGCGGCGGTCACGGAGGATCTGACGAAAAAGGGCGTGGACGCCGGCAAGCTAGTGGGCGCGGCGGCTCAGGTCGTCGGCGGCAAGGGGGGAGGCCGCAAGGATATGGCGCAAGCGGGCGGTAAAAACCCATCGAAACTGACGGAGGCGTTGCAGGTCGCGCGCAAACTGGCGGAAGAACAGCTTAACAGTTTCGAGAAATGAACATCGTTTAGCCGCGACCCGAAG
>DHJA01000146.1:22814-31653 GCA_002404095.1 Planctomycetaceae bacterium UBA4732
GACCCGAAGGGGAGCGCGAGGGGAGATGCGCTCCCCTTCGGGTCGCGGCTAAACGGCGTCCAGCTAGGAAACCGCCGGCAGATTCGCCGTCGATTTGGGTTTATTGGGCGGAGGCCGGCGGAAGAACCGCCCGATCTCCACCATGACAATCAGAGCCCTAGCGCCAACGGCCAGCAGCAGAAGGCTAACCACGATCAACGTCGCGCCCGCCGTCCACAAGCCGACAAGGCCGACAAGGCCGATCTGTTCCGGCCAGAAAATGCGCAGCAAGGCCGTCGCCGGCCACAAAAGCGACAACAGCCCCACCAATAGTAGGATTCCCATCCACGTCCAAGTGAGCGCCCAAGCCGTCTGGCGGCGGCCGAGTTCCGTCGCCGTCAACGTTAGCCCCGGCGCCTGCTCGGCCCCGTCGCGGCGGGCGTACAACGGCCGGCCCTCTCCTTCCCATACGGGCGTCGTCTCCGGCTCGCCCTCACCCTCCTCACCTTGTCGTTCCGCGGCCGCTCGGATCGCCTCGAAATGCCGTGTCTCCGCCAATTCCTTATTCTTTTGTCGAAGATCCTGTAAGGATTCTAATGGACTTCGGCCGGCCGGCCACGCCGAACCCGTCTCGGTTGGCGCGACCTCTAGCGCTTGTTTCGTCCGCCGGCATTCGGCGTAAAACCGCCGCTGGGTTTCCGCCAGGGCGACGGCCCCAGCGCCTTCCGCAGCTCGCGCGGCCAGCACGGCGCTCATGTGAAGCTGCGCCTCCGCGCGCTGCCACGAAAGGGCTGCCGCTTGCATAAGGCCATGCCGTAGGCCGTTCTTTCGGGTCGGACCTTCTGCCTCCCAGCCGGCCGGGACGAACACAGTCCACACCGCCTTGTCCTCGCGCGCCCCCTGCAAGGTCGGCGCATCAAGGTTGGGCCGATCCAGATCTTCGGCCGCATATTTCCAGCGGACGCGGACCCGGCAGACCGCCGGCCGCCCCGTCAACGGCATCCATAACCGTCTCGGCTCCGCCTGCAACGGCGCCGTTTCGGCGTCGTCTATGCCCACGGACAACACCTCAGCGTCGGCCGGAAAAGTAAGGTTCAAATCGGTGTTCGCCTCATGACGCAGCCAGTAAACGGCCTCGTGCAGCCAGCGCCCACCGTCCGCGACGGCCGTCCGATATTCCGCAAGAAAGACTTCGATAGGAGCCGCCGTCGAAGCGGCGTCGCGCGGCGCCAGGTTCAACCGCCATTCGGGAGACGTTATTTTCCAAACCGGGCCGGCGCCCGTGTGCCATGCTTTCGTACTCGAAAGCATGTTTTGGAGGATAGGCGTCGGCTGCCCCCTCGCGTCCTCCATCGGCATCAGGCCGCCACTCGGTTCCGCCGTCAGTTCCGAGCCTGTCACGGCCACCCATTGCTCCGCGTGCGCCGATCCTAAAACGGTCACGTCCGGCATCACCGCGCCGCCTGATGTCTCGGTCTGCTCATCGCCGACAACCGTGACTCGCAGCGGGCCGCGCGCCCCCGGTCCTTGTTCCAGCAGCCACACCCGGTCGTCTGGTCCGCGCCGCTGCTCGCTCTGGCGTACGGACGGCGCCGCATCGATGCGAACCTTGCCCGCCCAGTTGCGAACGCGGATACCAAGCGCTTGGACGTTGCCGTAAGCCGGCCGGCAGTCCGCCACGGCCGTGAACGTCAGCTTTCGTTCGCGCATTCCGGCGATGGTAACGATGTGGACTTCGGCCGGGCCGGTGTGAATCCGCCACGCGCCGCCGTAATCCGTCTTGTCGCCCGCTGTGTATATCTTCCCGGCCTCCATAGGATCGACGGCCGTGAGATTGCGGACGCCTACTTCCGTGAGAGACAGTTCGTTGCCGACAATGAGGCGCACGGTCGTTTCCTGGGTTTCCGCCGACGACAGGCGTAGGCACGGCATTTCCAGGCTCATCCCGTTGGGGCCGCTAGATAAAGGAAGCCAGCCGGTCATCTGTAGTGACGGCGCTTCGGCGCCCTTGCCCTCGCTTTTCCCCGGCGGTTCCAGCCAAACCAACACGCGGTCGCCCTCCTGGCTCCAGCGCCGCACGTTCGCGCCGGTCACGGCAATCACGGTGAAAGGCTGCGTGGATCGTATTTGCCATTGCACCAGAGGCAAGTCGCCGCGCGCTGTCAACACGGCCGTCGCCCGAACGTCGGCTTGCCGCGGCCCGACATGGATCTCGACGTCTACCTTTGCGTGCGACGCAGGCGAGGAGGGACGCACCTTTAGCCCTAGAACCGGAGGATGATTTTCGTCGTCGCGCAGGATTGTGGAGGCATAGGTCGGCGGACGCGGATCGAGCCAGGACGATTTCGCCCAAAAGGGAGCGAATTGCTCCGGATCAACTCCGGTTACGCCAACGGGATTGACGCGCTCGACCTCTAGGCCGTCGGTGCGATAAGCCAGGAAAGAGGCGGTCGCCCGACCCGGCTTCCCCCCCTCCCTGCCCTCCCCCGACGGCTGGGGGAGGGTGGGGGACGGCAGGATCGGAGAAGGCAGCGGCAGGACGAAGGAAGGCGGCCACGGCGACCGCGGCGCCATTTCAAGAAGCACCTCAATATCGCCACTAACCGGAGAGGCGAACTCCATTTGCAAAGTCCGCGCGGGTCCGGCCCCAGTAACTTTCCAGTTGCGCAGACGGAGCGCGGTCGCATCCCGAGGCCGCCGCGCCGCCACGGTCAGCACTTCCAATTCCATCGGCACCTTCACCTCCAGCGAGGCCGTCCCTTCGGACGAAATGGTATACGACAGGAAAGCCGTCAGGCTGCTGGAGTCCAAGCGAAGATCCCAGAGATACGCTTCTTTCAGCCGTACTTCCGGCAATCGCGGCTTGGGCGCGCCAGGAGTTTCCGGAACCCAGCGGAGGTGCAGCGGAGCGGAAACGCGCCCTAGCTCCACGTCCAGAGAATAGGGATCGCCGTCCGCGGCCGGTTTCTGAATCCCATATTTAACGAGCGCTTGAATATACGCCGATCCCTTGGGCAAACGCAGGAGCAGGTGACTTTGCGCCAGGCGTGGCGCCGTGAACTGTATGTTGCGCTCCTCCGCCGTCCCTGTTACGGGAGTCCGAAAGTGCAGTTCCAGTTTGTGCGGCGGTTCGCCGGTTTTAGAACGACCCGCCACCGGGATGGTGAAACCGGCCTGGGGCGCCGGCAGCGCGGCCGCCTGAACGGGCGCCCCGTCCAACAGGATGTCGCCGGTGAGCTGTACTCCGTCTAGCGGCAGAGTGAGCTTCGTCGTCTCATCGGTGAAGCAATAGACCTGAAAAGCAGCGTCGAATTCGACCGCACCTTCCACGACCTTGCCGGTGTAGTCGGCCTTGAGCAGGACCGCGCCCGGCGCGCCGGACGGCCGCGTCAGGGTGTGCAACCTTTCGAGCAACTGCGGCGGGGCCAAGACAAAATGCTTATCGGGCGCGTCGGCCGGACCAGGAGCGATGAATACCGTGGCGGGCGCCGGCGCCGTGGAGTCCGAGGGTCGGCCCCAAGCGACGAGGGTGAGTAGCACCAGGACGGCGCCCGCGCCGGCCGTCACCTGCGGGCCGTGTTTTCGCACTCCAAACCATGCTTTCGAGCACGAAAGTATGGCACCCGATCGGAGGCGCCAGACGAGCGCGCAAGCGCAGCCGGCCAACAGGGCCGGCCATGCCAGTCCCTGCGCCGCGGCCGGCAGCCAGAGCAGCCCCAGGCCGGAGACGGCCAACCAAAGCAGCAACAACCCCAGGCGCACTCGCTTCCAGCGCCAGCCCGCTGCTAGGAACGACAATCCCAGAAGGGCCGTCAGCGCCCATCCGCCGGCCTCAAAGTATGGCCGGCGAACCAGCAGCAAAACGTCGTCGTCTCCGGCGCCCGCAAGCGGCGTCCATTCGGTCCACTGAACCAGGCTATCTTGAGGAGAAGGAAGAGGGTTTTTGTCTTTCCGCATGGAATCCGACCAGACGGGCGCGGCTTGAAAGCGCTCTGACACATCGCGGCCCCAACTCGCCGCGTCCGCATTGGCGCTATCGACCTCCTCGGAAGGGACGGGGGCGCCGCCCGACTTTTGCCACGCTTCCAACTGACGCCGCGTTGTCAGCAGCCAGCCGGATCGTGTGACTAATGCTGTTAATCCCAGGTCGTCCCAAGGAGGCGCCGCGTCTTCCGCGGATTGCGGCTTGATGACCACTACAGTCGCCGGGCCGACCGACGCCTCGCCCAGCGCCGTCGCGTCCAGGACCAGGGACTGACGCATCTTTCGCAGGGCGGCGGCCGTATCAACCAGCACAGCCCCAAGGGGTCGCGTTTGCTCGGTCTTACCGCGCAGTCCCAGAAGCGCGTCGGATAGCGCTTCCCGCCTGCCCGCCTCTTCGCGTCCCTGGAACCATGACCCGAAAGGAGGCGCGGGGATAGGCGCCGCCCGGAACAGGTCTTCCGGCCGGTACGCCTCGGCAGCGGCCGACGTGCCTTCGCCCGGCCCCGGCAGCCGAAGCAGATGGTTGTCGGCAAGCGGACTGAACTCCGGCGGCAGCCGCCAAGAGCGTTGAAAGACGGCCGGCTCGACCGGCAATGAAGGGACCGGCGCCTCAACGCGCGTCCACAACCAGCCGATCGGAGCCGTCGTCGTGTAGACCACTTCGTAACGACGCCCCGATTGGGAGCTTGGTTCTCGTGCGCGGGTTGGGGCCGGCAAGTTGACTACCGGCTTGCCCGCCGCGTCTTCGGCAACCACAGGCCAGGGCGACCAGATGCCGTCCACCTGATACATAAGCAGGCGAGCGCCGACTGGCAGTTGCAGCGGCAGCGTGCGCTGCTGCCAATGAGAAGCGTGAAAGACGAAGTGATGTTCGAGTATCCCGTCAGGACGAATATAGGTCGTCAGGGCGGCGCGTTCCACGGCCGCCTCCGCCGCACGGTCCGCATCTTGAAGCGGCCCGCGCAACGTCAGACCGACCGCAGGCCCGTTGTAGCGGAAAATGCGCCAGGCCGACGCGCCGCGCGGATGATTGGGAATCTCCGGTGACGCTTCGCGCAGCCCGAAAGCCTCAACCTGGAGCGGGTGGGCGGCGGCGAGGCGCACCGTCGCCTCGCCTTCCATCCGGCTGGCGCCGAGAACCGCCGTAAGAGGGATGTCATGCCGCTCGTCGTCCACGATTCTCGGCGTCAGGGCGCCGTGGAGAAGGATTGGCTCGCGCACGCGCAAAGGACGAGCGAACGTCACACGCCAACACTCGCCGCGCGGCTGGCCGGCCAAAACGGCGGCGACGCCCAATACATCCGCCGCGCCTAAAGCGGCGAGGGCCGCCGCCGCCTCGACTCCGGGCATCCGCCGTGCTTCCTTTACCTCAACGCCGCCGCGCTCGGCGCGCCATCCCCAAGGATCGCCAGACGCGGTCGGGACGCACGGCGCCGACACATACAAGTCCACCGAATTGGGACTGCCCTGCTCGGCCTCCAGAAGCAAGCGCGTGTCCACCGTCGCCCGGCCGGTGGACAGAACCACGTCGCTCGTACACTGCGCGCGGATCCGCGGCGGTCGAGGGCGAAGCGTTAGTACGCCTGCCACGGGCGAGTTGGAATTGGCCTGTTGCGCCCTATATGGATAGTAATACGTCGGTAAATCCTTTTCCCAGGGGCCGTCGTCGTCCGGCGGCGCCTCGACGGCCGCCGTTTTCACGGCGAGTTGATCGGTTCGTTCATCGAAGGCTATGGCCAAGGAGCCTTCACGGAATTGGGCGCCGATAGGAAAAGCATCCGGGAAAGGCAGCTCTTTTCCGAGAACGCCCGCTTGGGCCGGCTTCAGCTTGACTGTCAACGTCGGCGTATGCGGAGTGGGCTTGTCCGTGATCGTCAGCGGCCGTTGTAGATCGACCACCAAGACCGGCCCTTCCTTTTCGGGACGGATTCGCCAATTCCGCAACAGGCGTTCCGGGGCGACGGTAACCGATTGGACTTCCCATCCGGGCGGAAGGCGCTCCGTCAACTGGAACAATTGGCCGTACCTGACGTCGTAAGTGATTTGCAGCGTCAGTGCCGACCGTGTAGGATCGACGCGCCACCAGGCGAGTTGCCGGGCGCGGAAAGTAACTTCGTGCGGCGCCAGTTTGGCTTGCGGCCGGCGCCCCGCCGTCTCTGTTGCCAGGCCAGACTCGTTCACGCCGCCGCCGAGAAAGGTCAATTGCCGGAAGCCAGAATGCGGGTCGGCGGCCTGCTCTGTTACGGCCTCCTTTAAGTGGAAGCCCCCGGGGTCCAGGGTTTCCATACGCAGGTCCGGGTGGACTTTGATTATCAAGGTTTCACCGCCGGAGATGCTCTGCCGCAGCCGAATGGCGGGACTCGTCCAGACGACCGGCTTGGCGCCGCCTGTCGCGCCGTCCAGCGGCGCCAAGCAAAGGATTTGGACGGTCCCTTCTTCAAGGGGCTGCGAGAGGTGGACGTTCAACACGACGGCGGGAGCGTCGGCCGCTGCGGGCGCGACTTCCCACTTGTCCAGGCCGGGGGCGATAACCTGATACGGGCGCAAATCCGCGTCACACTCGAAAACCAGTTCCCGTACGCCTTGATGGAACGATTTGAGAAAAAAACTGTAGCTTATGTCTTGTCCCTCGGGCGACAGAACCTGCGTCGTTGAGAGGCTCGCGCGCAAGACCGGCGCCTGGCTGCGCGAGCGAATCCATAAGCCGACTTGGGAACGGCCGCCACAAGCGATCGTCCACCGATTTAGGTTCGCCGGTCCGGCGGGGCGCGGTCCCGATAAGCCGCCGTCGTCCACGACCGCGATCTTATCGATGGGCAAATCCAGCTCCAACACGGCAACGGGACAGGCGGGAAATCGCAGGTCGAATTGCAAGCCCTCGGGCCGGGCTTCGGCGCGCGCCGACCACTCGGCCGACGCCGAGTGGTCGCCGGGAGTTTCCACTAATAAAGAGGGTTCATGTCCATCGAAGTCGGCTATGAGCGCATCGCCGTTCTCAAAGCGCGGCTGGCGCAAGGCCAGGTTGAGCGGCGCCAACGGCAGCAATCCGGGCGCGACGGCGTTGTGGACCACCTTCCACTGGCAAGAGCCGACAAGGGCGCCGTCCGCTAATTCGGCGTGGTAATGTGCTTCAATCAACCGGGGCGGGTTCTTTCGGGACGCTTCCGCCTGGGCCGCCTGTCGTACCAGTTCCTCGAAAGCGTCTCGCGGCAGCTTGATCAGGACGCCTTGCTTGGCACGATCCATCTCCCGCGGCAACCGATCCGGCGTGAGCCAAACACGGTTCAGAGGGATGGGGTCGGGTAAGTCCGACGGCGGATCGCCGTGGAGCGCCGGCAGAAGAAAGAAGCCGAACGCCAGCGCGGACGCCAGCAGAAAGACCGCGAGATGCTCCGTCGAAATCCTTCCGATCCTCCTGGTCCTCCTGGTTCCCACGCTCTGCGTGGGAACGCAGCCCGGACGCTCTGCATCCCGAACCCGCGGGTCGCTGAACTGTTCCGGACGGGACGCAGAGCGTCCCGACGTGGGTTCCCACGCAGAGCGCGGGAACCAGGTTTGATACAAGCCCGCCATGTTATGTCCTCTTTCAGCGAGGTGCGTCGCGTCCGTCAACCTTGCTTTTGGCTGCTTCCCGCTGTCCTGGGAACGTCCACGGTCGAAGGTTCACTTTTCAGCCCATTGAGTCCATTGGCGCGCACGAGCGACGAGCCGGTTCGGGCGCGGCGGAAGTTCGGCAGAAAGACGATCTGCCTGCGATACCGTTCCAGCATCAGGCATTGGCCCGTCAGGACCACGAGCAGTACGACCGCGCCCGGTTCACAGCCATAAGCGATGGCATAGAGGAGAGTGGGGCGCAATACCCAGACCGCCGCGATTACCGGGACCAATACCACGGCCATACACCAGAACCAGAACGCCGCCCGCTTACGGCCGGCGTAGGCTTGCCGCGCCAATACGAACAGGCGCAGGCCGAGCGCCAGAAACGCCAGCGAACAGAGGAGGAGCCAGAAAGGCTGCCAGACTTTGGTGACAATCAGCGCTTCCCCGGCGCCCTCCCAGCAGACAAGACTCGGCGCGGCCGTATCGCCGCCGCGCGCGGCGACTTCCGAACCGGCGAACCAGCGCTCCAGGTCGGCCGACGATAGGGCGATCTGCGGCGTAAGGAGCAAGTTGTGGTACGCGACGGTCCACGGCGCGGCCGCGCCTACCTCCGGGCTGAGCGCCAGCCAACCCGGAGGCAACGTCACTTCCCAGCGCGTCGGCGCTTGCCCGAGGTCGCCAACCAAGCGAGGCGGCGTCAAAGTCGTCTGAAAGACTCCGGCCGCGCCGCGGCCGGGCGACACTTGATACACCACCTCCAATACCGCCGGTCGCTTCACCAGATCGGCAGCCAGTCGCAAGCGGGCAACGTGCTTGTTTGGGTCGCCCTGGTCCGATTGCTCCACCGCCTGCCAGTCCACCTGTCGGCCGTCGAGCGTTACGCGCAGTTGGAGGGCGGAAGGCGGGCCGGGCAATTGCACGTCCAAATTCGATTCGCCGAGTTGTCGGATAAGGTAACTCGCATGAATGACCCAGAGATCGCCGCCGAGGGACGCGCGAATCAACGCCCGATCGATCAGGATCGTCGCCGCCGGCGCGCTTGATAAATCGCCGAGGCGCAGCGTGAGCAGCGCGTCCGGCCGCATCGTTTTCAGCACCAGAACCGGCAGGCGATTGACCCCTTTGACCTCTTCAATGTTCTGATCCGTCCACGCGCCGCCAGGCGATAGAGGCAATGGGCCGGCGTCACACAAGATTCGGACTTTTGACTCGCCGCCGGTGGCTTCCACAATCGCGACTAGCGGGACGGCGATCCCCTCACCCCCGACCCCTCTCC
>DHJA01000146.1:31724-34819 GCA_002404095.1 Planctomycetaceae bacterium UBA4732
GTACCGGGGAGAGGGGAGGAAGATGCGGCGAATGAATACTGCAAGCTAACCACTTGTTCTTGCTCGGCCCCTTGGAGCAGTAGGGTCCGCACCTCTGGGGTATCAGGCGCCGGCGGAGCCAGCGCCCCACCATCGACGACTTGCAACCCGGCGGCGACAGCGGCCGGCGTTCGTAGCGTCAGCTGTTTCGGAACAGTGCGCGGGAAGCGCAAGTGCAGTTCATGCTTGACCTGCGCTGTCTGGCCGTGCAAAGTCACGTCGATCACCGCAGAGACGTGGATCTCGGGACGATAGGGTTGGATAGCGAAGGTAATCTGTTCCGGACATTGCGGAGAGTGCCAACTGAGTTTATGAGCCTCCTTTATTTCCGATTCGGCGGTCGGCAATAACTCCACGTCGTCGGGAACGGTGAGGTCGATACGGGCGCCGCCATCGCTGATTTGCAGCGGTCGCGGCAACGGCAACGCCAGCGAGGCGGGACCGTGCGTAGCCCCCGGCGGAGGAAGGTGATACCGCGCCTTGAAGGAGACGGTCGAAGTACCCGATTGACCTGGACCGAATGAGAGGTGAGCGATTCGTGTTTGCTTGTCAAATGACGCCTCACTGTCAAGCAGCTCGCACTCGGCCGGCACTTGCACGTCGAGATGGTCCATACCGGCGCGGACGGGGGCCGATGCGCTGATTGTGGTGGTCAGCTGCCATTCCAGCGCCCCTCCCATGCCGGTGCGACCGAGGGCGAGGGCATAAACCGTCTGCACCTTGACGGCGCCGTGGGCCGGCCCGGCTTCCACCTCCAACCAGAGGGTTTTGGCCGAACCGACGCCGTATTCATAAGCCGCCGTCAGGCCGGGGTCGGCGCGCCGTTCCTCATCGGTGAGTTCGCGGGGAGTCAGTTCGGCGTGAGGGTGAAGGATCAGGCGGGCGTCCGGCGCCGAACTGCTGACGAGGACCACGCCGGATTGCCGGCTGGCGCCGCGGACAAGGAACGGGCCGACGGACGCCTGTTTGCCGGTCGCCAGCGGCGTGCGCACCGTCGCCGTGAGGGTAAGGTCGTCGTCACTCGGTTCTTTCAGGAGGACGGTGTAACGGACGCCGCCCGCTTCGTCCGCCCGGTTGATCTGTACGCGCTGCTGATCGGCGGCGGCCGCCTTGAGTTCCGCGCCCGCCGGAACATTCACCACCCACTGGCCGACTGGCCCTCCCGAGGCGTGAAGCACCAGTTCGGCGTCCGTGGTGAGCCAACCCTCCTCGGCGCGGACTAGGACGCGGCCACGCGCTGTTTGCAGCGGCGCGACGCCGGCCGTCGGCGCCCCACGCCAACTCAAAACCAGCTCATTTTCGATGCCGAGCGCGCCATCTAGTTTGCCATTTTTGAAGGTCAATGAGGTATCGGCCACATCCTTGCCGCCGAGACGCGGGGCGCGGGCGTCGGCCGGCAAGTCCATCTCCTTCAGATAGGTGACGACAGCTCGCGGCAGGTCGAGTTCAAAGCCGCGGCTTCCGCCGGCTCGCTGAGTGAGCGGCAGAGAGAGGTCGAGGCTGACTACGTAGTCGCCCGGTTTCTCAACTTGGACAAGGAAGCCGGTCGCATCGGACGACAGCATCGGCGTTCGGCCGTCCTGCTGCTGCGCGGCCAGCGCCTTGGCCTGGCCGCATGCCAGAGCGAACACCGCGTCGGCTCGGTCGGCGTGAAACCCGAACTGGGCCGTAAAAAGGACAAAACCATTCTCAATACGACCTTTAAGCAGCGTACAGCTCGAGGGCGGCGCCGGTTTGGCGGCGTTGGCTTTGAGACGGGCGATCTCGTCGAGCAATTCCTGATACTTTTCGGGCGTTATTTCGATGATGGCGCCGCCAGGAAGTTTCCAGGGGTCGGTCTTCACGCCGGCTGGCGGCATGAGCGGCGGCGCGTCCGCAGGAGCGCTTTTCTTATCAGGTAGGGCGGCCGCTGGCGTTTCGCGCGCGGTCAACGCCGGCGCGGCGGCCAGCAGCAGCGTACCGAATAGAAAACCGCACCGCCAGGACGACATGGGTACTTCTCCTGGACCTTTCCTGGGCGCATCAAACAACCATCATAACAGGCGCGCGAAACTTTACCGCTAAGGAAAAACACGCAAGAAGGGTCGATTGCACGGGGCGAAGTTCGGAATGTAGAGCCTATCGCGGTTTAACGGCCATCATTCCACCCGGCCGAACGCCGCGGGCGAATCCGGGCCGTCGCCGAGTAGGAGCAACGGCGGTAGGGGCGAGGTTTCCTCGCCCCTTACCATCTGAGCGGCGACGCCGGCGGGACAGGCGATGAAGTCCACCCCGCTGGGCAGCGCACCGGCCGGAAGTTCATCAAGTTCAACGCCGACCAAGGCGCGGCCCTCACCGCGAAGCCTCGCGATCACATCCGCATCCCATCGCGCCCACGGCGCCTTCAGAAGCCAGCCGAGAAAGGACGGATGATCCGCCAGGGCGTCGGCGCGGTCCAAAGCCGCTTGCTCTGTTTCCTTCAGCGCTCCCAGAATCAGGAAGCCATGCACGTTGGCCAAGGGCAACAATTCGCCAAGGCACTCAATCGACCTGGCCAGGAGAAAATTGCAGCCGGCGCGGTGCAACGCGGCGATTTGGTTTTCATCGCATTTGTCCACCGAACGCCCGCGTAAGGCCAACGGCCGGCCGTTCACGCGCAGTCCGCCGCGCCCGAGCGTCACTCGCCGCAGGCCGCGCCGTATTGGAACCTGATCGCACCGCGCGCCGTCTTGCCAAAGTTCCACCGTCCCCTGATAGACAAACGGACACTGCGGTTCCCACAAGCTCGGTTCTGGTATAACAACACGCGCGGACAGACCCTCCATCCCTTCACGGCGCCGCATAAACGGACGTAGAGGATAGCCGATCTCCACGGTGGCGGCGTAAAGACAGCGCGGCCCCGCCAGACTGCCGCGCAACTCCGTCGCCGGCGTCACATGCTCGGCGGAGGCGGTGATCCAAAGTTCGGCCTGGGCAGGGTCCAACGAATGCTCGCGTACCTGGACCTGAAGAATCCGGTTTGACATATCCTTATCGTAGCAGACGAAACGGACGACTAAGAGGGCGTCTTGAAATCA
>DHJA01000241.1:0-3633 GCA_002404095.1 Planctomycetaceae bacterium UBA4732
ACTCACGAGTACGTTCGCCCGGGGATAGCGCCGACCGCAAGACAGGATTTGCGAGGCGTGATACATTAGGGGGATGGGAACCAATCGGCCTGATGGTCTGTCTAACAATCGAAACCCTCCTCCTTCTTTGGAAAGCGAGACCTTATGAAGCGACTGCTGGCGTGTGGCGTCCTATTCGGCCTGGCGACGGCGTCCGCGCCGGCCCGCGCCGCCGACAAAGGCGACGATCCCAAGACCACCAAGGAAGCCCTGCAGGCTCTCCAAGACTTCATCGGCGAATGGAAGGGCACCGGCAGCCTCGACAAAGCCAAACCCAGCCCCAAAGACCCCATCTGGAAAGAATCCCTCGAATGGAACTGGAAGTTCAAGGGCGACGACCCTTCGCTGGTGATCACCTTTAAGGACGGTAAGAATTATAAGAGCGGCGAGATGCGCTATCTGCTCGACAAGAAGGCCTACCAGCTCGCCCTGACGACTAAGGACGACAAGAAACAGGTCTTCGAGGGGCCGCTCGACACGGAAAAGAGCCAGCTGACGCTAGAGCGCGTCGATCCGGACACCAAGGAGACGCAGCAGGTCGTTATGAACACGGCCGTGGAGGGCGCGCGCTTCATCTTCCGCTTGGCCCACAAGGAAGAGGGCAAATCGCAGTATAAGAAGGACTTCCTGGTGCAGACGACGCGCGTGGGCGTGAGCCTTGGCGCCGAGGAGGCGAAGAACATCTGTGTGGTGAGCGGCGGACTCGGCAAGTTCCAGGTCAGCTACATGGGCGAGATGTTCTGGGTTTGTTGCTCCGGCTGCGCCGACGCCTTCAAGGAGAACCCGACGAAATACATCGCCGAGTTCAAAGCCAAGAAGGGGATGAAGTAAAACGGATTCACCACAAAGACACAAAGAACACAAAGAAGGAGTTGCCTTTAATTCTTTGTGTTCTTTGTGGTGAATCTCCTTATTTCTCCAAGCGCCAGAAGCGTACCTTGGCGTCCCGGCTCACCGAGAGCGTCGCCCGACCCTCATCGACGAACAGCACGGCCACAACCGATTCGGTGTGCTTGCGGAACTGGCGCAACTCCTTGCCCGTCTCCACGTCCCACCAGCGCACCGTGGCGTCAGTCGCCCCGGAGAGGACGTGCTTTCCATCAGGGCTGAAGGCCACACTCTTGACCCAGCCCTCATGTCCCGAAAAGACCTGGATTTGCTTGCCGGTAGCCGCGTCCCATAGCCGCATTGTCCGGTCGTCGCCGCCGGATAGCACACGGTTGCCGTCCGCCGAGAACGCCGCCGCGACCACCGAATCCGTATGTCCGGTGAACGTCTGCAAGACCTTGCCCGTCTCCGCGTCCGCGACGTAAACGCTTCGCTCGGCGCACACCAGGCAGCGTTCGCCGTCCGGCGAAAAAGCGACGGCATTGATGTACTTTACGGATGCGCTAAAGGCGAAATCCGGCGCCGCCTCGTTGCGCTCCAGATCCCACAGAATGACCTTATTGTCGTAGCCAGCCGACAGGGCGCGACGGCCGTTCGGCGAGAAGGCGACGCATGTCACCAGATCGTCATGCCCCTCGAAGGAATGGAGTTCGCGGGCCGTCCGCGTCTCCCACAGCCGCACCGTGCCGTCCTTGCCGCCGGATAGAATGCGCGAGCCGTCGGGAGAGAAAGCGACGCACCAGACCGACGCCGTGTGACCGATACAGCGGCGCTTCTCGCGGCCGGCGTCCACGTCCCAGATCACCACGCTCTTGTCGGCGCTGGCGAAGGCGGCGAAAAGGCCGTCGGGGCTAAAGGCCGCGGCGTTGGCAGGGCTGGACTGCGCCTCTAGCGGATCGACTTCGCCAGTGTTATCGCGCAACGCTTCGCCCGTTTGCCCCGGCTGGATCACGGCGCCGATGCGCAAGTCGCGCACCAAATCGCCGAACGCCTGCGCCACCACCTGCCGCGGGACCGTGCCGCCTGGAACTTTCAACGCCCCGAAACTCTTCGCCAGGATCGGCGAACTCGCCAAGCGCGGCAACAGCTCTTCGGGCTTCAGACCCGCCTCGGCGGCCAACGTCGGCAAATCCACGTCGGCCTCGTAGCGCAGCGTCGCGTTCATGATCGGTTCCGAGACACTGACCTTGTTGCCGGTCTTCGCCAGCGCCTTGCGGAAGCGCTCGGAGTCCTCGTCCATCAAGGCGCGCATCTTCTCTTTCGGCGCGTACAGCGCGCGAATGAGATCCACGTCCTTACGGCGAAACGACTTCGCATTCTTGGCGACGTGATCGCGGATCTGATCGTCCTTGGGATTGATGCCGCCAGCGTGGCACGACATGCACGACACGCAGGCGTCCACGGCGCGGTCGGGCCGCTTCGGGTCGCTGACGATGGCGGTGTTGCCCTTGTTCTGGCGCACGTCGTTGGCGTTGACGAGCAGGTAGCCTTGCAGGCCGTTGGGCAAGTTAAAGATGGCTTCGCCGGCCGCGTGCTGGAAAGTATCGCCGCTAAAACCGGGGCCGAGTGGATAGGCGAAAAGGTTGCGGCGGTCGGGCAGCAACAAATCGCGGTCCACGAGGCTCTGCGGGATCGCGTCGAAATCGAAGGTGCGCCAGTAGGCGCCGTTCATGGCGTCGTGCCGCTCGATGAGGCGGTTGTTACGCGATATACCGGAGCCGAGAAATCCGGCTCGCATCACGCGCTCCTGCTGCACGTCCACGGCGACATCGACGTGCAGCTGGCGCTCCAATTCGGATAGATTCGAGGGGATCTGTAGCAGATCGTAATAAAGGGGCGCCCGCGAGGCGGTGGCGAGAAACCAGTCGGCGCGGACGAACGGCACGCGCGTGGCCGTGCCGACGACGACGGCCCGCGCGACGGCGGTGTCGTTGAGGACGCCGTAGGGATATTCGGCGAGCAGGCGGTTCCACAGATTCGCGTCCCATTGGTAGTCGCGCAGGTCGATGCGTAACACGAGGCCATCGGCGTCAACGGCTTTAGGGATGGTAATTCTCGGATGCCACGAAAGGCTGTTGAGCAGCTTGGCGAGGGCGTTGCGATAGGTTTGCAATTCGTCGCCGTCGAAGCCGGCGTTGGCGAGGGGGGCGAGGCTGAAATAGCGGAGAAAGCGACGGCCGCGCGGGTCTCGCGGCTCGAGGTCGGCGAGGATCAGGCTGAACACGGCCGCATCGGTAAGGATGGGCCGATGGACGACCGGCGTCGCCGATGGGGCGCCGGCCTCGATCCATTGCTTGACGACGGCGACGTCGGCTGCGGAGGGTCGCGGTTGTTCACCGGCCGGCGGCATCTTGCCGGTGGAAAGACGCTTGTAGAGAAGCGACTGGTCGGGCTGGCCGGGGACGATCTTCTTACGGGCGACGAGCTTGGCGGGGTCGAGGATGAAGTTCATGCCGCCTTCGGCCGTGCCGTCTTGGCCGTGGCAGCGACGGCAGTTGGCGTTGAGGACGGCCGTCGCCTTCACGGCCAGATCGGCGTCGGCCGCCCGCAGGGAGCCGCTTGCGAGCGCGCAGCCCAGGAGAAGCAACGATAGCTTCATCTCGATCTCCAAAAGTCAGGCGAACGGCCGGCGTACCACCCATTAGACGGACGAGCCGTCCCAAGGGTTTGTAACGACCGCGTCAATCGTTTAGCCGCGACCCGAAG
>DHJA01000241.1:3775-4956 GCA_002404095.1 Planctomycetaceae bacterium UBA4732
CTTCGGGTCGCGGCTAAACGACCTCTTACTCCTCATCCTTTTTCGGCTTTTTCTTCACGCGCTCCGGCGGCGTGGGGTGCAGGATCAGCCGTCGCACCGCGAAGGTGACGAGGCCGACGTTGATGAACGTCGTCGGCGCCCAGATAAACCAAATCTTGAAGAACCCGGCGGCGACGAATGCATACCAATCGTTGTCCTTATCGACGTAATTATCGATCTTGATTTGATACAAGATGTCGAAGGTGAGGAGAATGATGAAAAACAGCGCGCACAAAATGCCGGGCAGCAGCCACCAAAACCATGTCATTTTCGTGGTGTCTTCGATCGCGAGCGTCGCGGCCTGGAGGCGCGTCCGGGTGTTGTAGCCGCACGTCAGACAGATGACGGCGTCCTCGCTTTCCATCTCGTTGGCGCAATTGGGACAGCGCGGGGCTGTGTCCAGCGCCGTTACGCCGATGGGCGCGTCGTCTTCCTCGCCATCGTCGGTTGGCTTGGGTTTGGGCTTGGCGGCTGGCGGCTTCTTGATCGGGGCGGCCTTACCTCCGGCCGGCTTGGCCGCGGGCGCCTTGATCGCGAAGACGTGCTGGCAACCCTTGCAGCGGACCTTCTTTCCCACGGCCTCGGCCGGCACCGCGATTTTCTTCTCGCACTCGGGGCAGACGATCGTGATTGCCTCAGCCATCGTTGAACTCTCTTTGTCGTCGTGTACGCCTCCCCGAAAGGGAAGAGGTTTCTATAAGATAGTCCCGCCCCCGCGTGTCGTGCAAGCCGCAACACGCAAAAGTTTTAAGGAGGGATCGTGCCGTTGTCTTCGCCGCGCTTCCTGGTTTCGCTCGCCACCTATAATGAGCGCGAGAATCTCGCGCCACTTCTCCAGGAGATTCAACAGGCGCTGCCGGCCGCCGACGTGCTGGTGGTGGACGATAATTCGCCGGACGGCACCGGCCGAATCGCCGACGACCTCGCCGCCGCCGACCCGCGCATCCACGTCTTGCATCGCCCCGGCAAGCTCGGCCTCGGTACGGCCGTGTTGACCGCCATGCGCTACGCGATGGAACATGACTTCGACTACCTCCTGAACATGGACGCCGACTTCAGCCATCATCCGCGTTACCTGGCCGCGCTCACGGCCGGCATGGATCGCTACGACGTGATGATCGGCTCACGCTACGTGCCCGGCG
>DHJA01000234.1:0-532 GCA_002404095.1 Planctomycetaceae bacterium UBA4732
GCCACGGCTGTTTCAGCCGTGGTTCGAGGGCCCCACAACTTTTCTTAACCAGGAGAGACGACAATGCCGTTGCTCCCTTCGGAACCCTTCGTGCATCCCGCCGAGTTGCTCGCCCCAGACCCCGACGCGGTCGCCTTCGCGCCGGCTCCTATCCACCAGTGGTGGGTGTTGCACACCAAGCCGCGGGCCGAGAAGGCTCTGGCCCGCCGCTTGCTCGGTCGGGACGTGGGCTTCTTCCTCCCGCAGTACCATAAGCAATGGCTCAGCAGGGGCCGTCTGCTCTCCTCGCACCTGCCGCTCTTCCCGGGCTATTTGTTCCTTTACGCCGACGGCCCCGCCCGGTTGATTGCGCTGGAAACCAATCTGGTCGCCAACTGCCTGCCCGTGCCCGACCAGCGGCAAATCCGCAACGATCTGGCCGGCGTTTTCCAGCTGATGACCTCTGACGGGCCGCTTACTCCCGAGGAGCGGCTAGGGGTCGGCGACCGGGTTGAAATCACCGAGGGGGCGATGGCGGGCCTCCAGGGGCGGG
>DHJA01000234.1:658-910 GCA_002404095.1 Planctomycetaceae bacterium UBA4732
GGTGCGCTGCGGCAAAAATCTGAAGTTCGTCGTGGACGTGCATTTCCTGCGGCAAGGCGTTTCGGTCGAGGTCGAGCGCTGGATGCTCCGGCCGCTCGCCGAGGGGGCGGAACAGCCGCTGGAACCAACCGCGCGGTAAGCGCGTCAAAAGAGTCATGCTTCGTCGTCGGCCGACCGCGCCCCCCCCGGCCGCTGCCTGCCTGTATGGACCCGGCGGAAGGGGTGTAGCTTTCGTTTCCGGCAGTCCGGGCG
>DHJA01000234.1:1063-3495 GCA_002404095.1 Planctomycetaceae bacterium UBA4732
CGCCCGGACTGCCGGAAACGAAAGTTATACCCCGGCGGAAGGAACGGAGCTCCTTCCGCCTTCGGTTTGAAAGCGTTAACCGATTGCCGCGGAGACAGGGAGGTCGTCTGCTTTTCGTGTGAGGAAGCCCTGCCAGGTAAAGGCTTTTCCGCGGATAGCGACCGCCTGGGTGCGACCCACGGGCACGGAGTGCGCGCCGAGCGGCCGAATGTCATGCAAAAAAGCCACGGGAGTGAGATCGTGAGTTCCGCCGCCGACACCGTTCCCGAGGAGGCCATTGCGGCCCCGCCGCCCGTTGTGGCGGAGGCGGCCGCGGCCGACGACTTGCCGGAGACGGTGATCGAACGCCGGCCCGGCTGGCAACTTGTGGACTTGCGCGAACTGTGGCGCTACCGCGAACTGCTGTTCTTCCTCAGCTGGCGCGACGTGAAGGTGCGCTATAAGCAGACGATCCTCGGCGCCGGCTGGGCCTTGCTCCAGCCGTTGGCCACGATGGTCGTCTTCGCCTTCTTCCTCGGCCGCATGGGCGGCGTCTCCGAAGGGATCGCCAACTACCCGCTGTTCGTCTTCGCCGGCGTCGTGCCCTGGACATTTTTCGCCAACGCCGTGTCCATGGCCGGCAACAGCGTGGTCGCCAACGAACGGCTCGTCAGCAAGATTTACTTCCCGCGCCTGATCATCCCGATCGGGTCGGTGGGTGGGTGCCTGTTCGACTTCGTGATCGCCCTGGGCCTGCTGGCGGGGATGATGGCCTGGTATCGCGTCGTGCCGGGGTGGCAGATCGTGCTGGCGCCGGTCGTCATGGTGTTGCTGACGGCGACGGCGGTGGGCGTGGGGACGCTGCTGGCGGCCCTGATCGTGGCTCACCGCGACTTTAAATACGTCCTGAACTTCGCAGTGCAGCTCTGGATGTTCGCCACGCCGTGCATCTACTTGCCGCCGAGGGACATCGGCCCGAACGCCCATCTTCTGTTGCCGCTGAACCCGGCTTACGGGCTGCTGCTGAATTTTCGGCTGGCGATGCTGGGCAACGACCTTGACTGGTACGCCCTGGGCGTGTCGGCGGCGGTGGGTGTGGCGTCGCTGTTGATCGGCTGTCTCTACTTCCGCCGCGTGGAGCGGACGTTCGCCGACGTGATCTGAGACGGGGAGCGGGCAAGAACATGAAGCCGGCCATCCGGGTCGAAAACCTGTCGAAGCAGTACCGCATCGGGACGAAGGCGCGGCCGGGGTCGCACAACCTGACCGAGTCGATCGTGGATGGGGCGTCGGCGCTGTGGCGCGGCCTGACGAACCGGGCGCGGGGAGGCGACGGGGCGGACTCGTTCTGGGCGCTGAAGGACGTGTCGTTCGAGGTCCAGCCGGGTGAGGTGGTGGGGATCATCGGCCGCAACGGGGCGGGTAAATCGACGCTACTGAAAATCCTGAGCCGGATCGCGGAGCCGACGTTGGGCCGGGCGGTGGTGCGTGGGCGGATGGCGAGCCTGCTGGAGGTTGGCACCGGGTTTCACCCGGAGCTAACGGGGCGCGAGAACGTTTACCTAAATGGCAGCATTCTGGGGATGAGCCGGCAGGAGATCAGCCGCAAGTTCGACGAGATCGTTGAATTCGCAGAGATCGATCAGTTCCTGGATACGCCGGTAAAGCGGTATTCCAGCGGAATGTATGTGCGGCTGGCGTTCGCCGTTGCCGCCCACCTGAATCCCGAGGTCTTGGTTCTTGATGAAGTGCTGGCGGTGGGAGACGCCGCCTTCCAGGCCAAGTGCCTGGGCCAAATGAGTGCGGTAGCCAGGGCGGGCCGCACGGTCCTTTTCGTTAGTCACAACATGGCGGCGATTCGTTCCCTATGTCAAAGGGTTTTAGTGGTTCAGCGCGGCTCCGTGATCTGTGATACCAACGATGTTGAAGCGGGCATGGAAGTATACGCTACCGAGAATGGCCGCGTGGCTGGGGATGTTTGGGACGCGCCGGCTCAGGATGCGAACAAACCACTGCAAATCGAGCGAATTGCCCTTCACCTAATCGGAAAGCAACCAGACCACCAACTGAAACTCGCGGTGCGCCTACGAAGTCGTGGAGCACACCGGTCTGCGTTTGTTGCGGCAGACATCCAAACCCCCCTCGGCGAAACGGTAATGCAGGCTCTGCCGACACTCGCGCCTTTTCTCAATGGCGGAAATCATGTTCACGAAATTGACGTGGTGATAGATCTGCCCCCCATGATTCCCGGCCGGTACACGGTGAGTTTTTGGGCAGGCGGGCACTTCTCGGACACGCTCGACCATGTTGATCAGCGCGTTGAGTTTGAAATCGCACATTCCCCTACGGCCGGGCGAGCCTTCCCGCACGCAGGGGACCACGGCTACATAGTCCCCCACTCCCGCGTAAGCAAATTGGCAACCCGAGTTGGCTGAGAGCCTGTGCGAAAAGGG
>DHJA01000234.1:3662-9532 GCA_002404095.1 Planctomycetaceae bacterium UBA4732
CCCTTTTCGCACAGGCTCTGAGAACGCCGCGAGCATCACTTTCCGACTCAAACGTGTTGAGGGTTAGCGTGTACAAGCGAGCCATAAATAAAGCGCTAGGGTGGATGAGCCTGGGGCGGCAATCATTGCTGCTACAGGAGGTCTACGAAAAGTATAGTCAATATACCATGATCCCCAAAAAAACCTACATCCGGAACCTAGAACTTGCCAACCGTCAACAGGCGGTAGGAGGCTGCGTTGTGGAGTGTGGCGTCTGGAAGGGGGGCATGATCGCCGGTATGGCGGACGTGCTTGGCGAGGAAAGGGAGTATATTCTCTGCGACAGCTTTGAAGGGCTGCCGCCGGCGAAGTCGGTTGATGGACCGGCGGCAATGGCCTGGCAATCAAACAAGGAGGGATCCAACTATCATAACAATTGTACAGCTTCTCGGGCTGATGCTGAGGCGGCAATGCGTATCTCAAAAGCCAAGAGGTTGCGTTATTTGCAAGGCTGGTTTGACCAAACTTTACCCGATTTCCGTCCTAGCGAGCCGATTTCCCTTTTGCGGCTGGACGGCGATTGGTACGAGTCTACGATGCTCTGTTTGAAGCATCTGGTTCCACACATGGCGAAAAACGGAATAGTTGTCGTTGATGATTATTATACATGGGACGGATGTTCTCGGGCTGTCCATGATTTCTTGTCCGCGGAAAAACTTCCTATCCGGATACGGCAATGGGACAACGATGTCTGTTTCTTTGCTGTCATATGACGGGTGGCATAGATTTGTGCGACTATTAGCTACGGCAGTCGGATCTGTTCCCATACTCGTTCTAACAGGGCGCGTGATAACCACAATGGCGGCGACACAATATGACAACGCATTCTTCGACGCGATTGCTGACGGCTCTCTGCAGTCAGCGCGGGTCGTCGTTCAAGTCCTTCTGGAACTGTTCACACCTCATTCGGTGGTGGACGTAGGTTGCGGAACGGGCGCCTGGCTCAAAGCATTTGCTGAGCGAGTGGACGGTCTGAAAGTGACGGGTATCGACGGCGATTATGTGGATCGGTCAAAATTGGTGATCGACCACGATCGGTTTGTAGCCGCCGACCTGACCCGGCTGGTGCGTTTAGACGGCCGCTACGACCTGGCGCTCTGCCTGGAGGTCGCGGAACACCTGCCGTCGCGCAATGCGTCGGGCCTTGTGGCCGCCCTTACGGGCTGTGCGCCTTTGGTGCTTTTTTCGGCGGCGCTCCCTGGGCAGACAGGTACCCACCACGTCAACGAGCGCTGGCCGTCATATTGGAAGGCGCTATTCGCCGACCGTGGCTATTTCAGGCTGGATCCTGTTCGCCGCCACGTTTGGCAAGACGAACGAGTGGAGTGGCACTACCAGCAGAACATTTTCCTGTTCGCCGACAAAGAATCCCTAAGTAATTCATCCTCTCTAGAGGCTGAATACCGGAAGGCGCAAACCAACCGTGTAGAGTTGGTTCACGAGAGCATTCTGAGCCCCTATACATACTTCAGTGGCTTACTGGCGCAACTTCCGGCCGCCGCGTTGGAGGCGATCCGGCGACGTATTCGTCCCTGATTCCCAAGAAGTATAAACAAATATGCCTTTGGCCGTCGCTATACCTGTTCCCGTGCCGGCATCAACGAGGGGCCGCACTTCGCCGGTAATCGGAAGGTACTGATGCAGATGCGCTATTCCGTCATCATTTGCACTCACAACCGTGGCGACGTTCTGCCGCGAGCCCTGGAGGCTATTGGCCGGTTGGAGACGCCGGACGGCGCGGTTATCGAACTTCTGGTAGTCGATAACGCCTCGACCGACGGGACAGCCGACGTCGTGCGGACGTTCGCGGAGAAAGCTCCCTCTGAAGTCCGCTACATCCGCGAGCCGCAGCTAGGACACTCGTTCGCACTTAACGCCGGAATCGCCGCCGCCCGCGGAGATGTCATCGCCTTCACCGATGACGACGCCCTCCCGAAACCGGACTGGCTTCGCCGGATCGACGCCGTACTCAACGGCGGGGGGGCCCACTGGGCTTTCGGCAAGGTCGTGCCCGTGTGGCCTTCGCAGCAGCCGGCATGGTTCTCGCAGGAACTCAACCGCTACTTCGCCCTGCTGGACTACGGACCCGTCCCCTTCGTGGTCACCGACCGCAAGCACACCTTTTTCGGGGTGAACCACGCATGCCGGCGCGACGCACTGGAGGCGCTCGGGGGCTACCGCACCGACAGGGGAATCTACGGCGGCCAGGGCATGGGCCTGGGGGTAGGCAACGATGTGGACCTCTTCGAGCGCGCCCTGGACGCGGGGATGAAGGTGGTATACGACCCGGCCATCGAAGTGGGACACATCATTCCGGCGACACGAGCCAGCAAGGCCTACAACCGCAGGACCGTCTGGATTAACACGCGCAACTTCTACCAGCACCTCCGCAACAACCCGCCGGCGGTTCCCTGGTTGCTCGGCCTGCCCCGCTACTACTACCGGCTGGCGCTTGGGCGGGTGTTCAGCTACCTGAAAAACATCCTTCTCCGGAATCACAGAGCGGCCTTCGCTCACGAACTGGAGCTGATCCGTTTCGCGGGCCTGTTGCGGGAATCATGGCGCTTCGGCCCGGTGCGCGGGGGAGGCGGCGCCCCGCCGGCCGCGATTAACGCTTCCGACGACGAGACGGGGCGGGCCGGCGTACAGGCCCAAAGGGCCGGGCCGTTAACGGCCCGGGACGAGGAAACAGAAATTCCACTGACGGCCCGGTGAGGAAGCCGTGGTCCGATCGGCGCCAGGGTTGCCGGGCCAGACGTTTCCGGCCGTCCGGCGGCGGGAACACAGCCAAACAAGGTGGGCCGGTGGTAAGTTTCGGAGGTCGGTTGATGCGGGTGACGGACGGAAGCTCCGGCAACGGGTCCGCCATGGGACAACCTGAGTACTCCATCATCCTCCCGACCTACAAGCGTCCCGACGTGCTGGGCCTATGCCTGGAACACCTTGCGGCGCTGGATTATCCTCTGGACCGGATTGAAGTGCTAATCTTCGACAACGGGGGCAAGGACCATAGCGGCGCGGTCGTTGAGCGCTACAAGGATCGGCTGCCCCTGACCTTCGTCGTCAACGAGGGCGCCCACGGCATGGGCTACTCCTTGAACCGCGGCCTGCGCGCCTGTCGGGGCGCCAAGATCGTGGAAATCAACGACGACGCCCTGGCGCCGCCCCACTTTCTCAAGGCCTGCGACGCGGTCTTCGCCAGCGATCCCCGCATCGGCTGCGTCGGGTTCCGGGCGCTTGAAGACGGCTATTCCTCCGCCGGCGACGGCATCGGTCGGATCGACGATTCCGGCGAAGTCGTCGGCAACTTCAACCGCGAGTGCGACGGCCTGCTCGAAGTCGAACACGTGTACGGGTTCTGCTACGCCTACACACGCGAGGCTCTGCAACGCGGCGGCGTCCACGACGAGGTGCTAATTGCCCGCGATTACAGCAGCGGCAACCGGATGGAAACGGACCACTGCCTGACCCTCCGCCGCCTCGGGTTCAAAGTCGTGTACGACTCGCGCACCCCGGTCCGCCACCTGGCCAAGCCGCGCGGCGATTACAACGAGCGGTCCTTGCGCTGGAAGCTGAACCACACGCGCAACACGCTCTACCTATTCCTGAAGCACTACGGTCTTTTCGGCAAGCGCTGCGTGGCGCTGCGCTTCGCCTTCGTCCAAGACGTGGGCGTGCTGTCGGCCCTCCGGCGGCCGACCCGCGCCAACCTCGCTTATTTCCTGACTGGCCTGCGCGGCCGGCTTAGCGCCTTCTGGCACTACTCCCGCTACCTGACCGGCCTCTAACCCGACGCGCTCCCGCGGGGTAGCAGCCGCCTGGGGATCCGACCCGTGAAAGTAGTCATCCTGGCCGGCGGTTACGGCACGCGCTTCGGAAAGCTGACCGATTTTTTGCCCAAGCCGATGATCCCGGTCGGGCCGTACCCGGTCCTGTGGCACATCATGCGCACCTACGCCCACCACGGGTTCAACGACTTCATCATCTGCACGGGTTACAAATCGGAGATGATCAAGGACTTTTTCCACAACCTGGAAATCTACGCCAACGACTACACCATTGACTTCGGCGTCGAAGGCGGCCCGCGCCGAACTATCCACAGCGCCGGCAGCTTCCGCCCCCGAGTGACCGTCGCCTACACCGGCCAGGAGACCGCGACCGGCAGCCGCGTCAAACGAATCGCCCGCTACCTGGGGGACGATCCGGAGTTCATGGTCACCTACGGCGACGGCGTGACCGACCTGAACATCGCCGACCTCGTCAAGTTCCACCGCTACCACGGCAAAATCGCCACGCTGACCGCCGTCTTCCCGCCGGCGAAGTTCGGCGACCTGAAGCTGAGCGGCCACCGCGTGAACGCCTTCGCCGAGAAGACGCATGGCTCCGGGACGTACGTTAACGGCGGCTATTTCGTGTTCAAGCGGCAGATTCTGGACTACATCAAGGACGACGCGGCCTGCATCCTGGAGAAAGAGCCGATGGAGCGACTCTCCGTCGAAGGCAACCTGATGGCCTACCAGCACGACGGCTTCTGGCAGTGCATGGACACGACCCGCGACCTGGAATTTCTACAGAAGGCCTGGGCCGGCCGACAAGCCCCCTGGAAGGTATGGGAAGACGACTACCAGGACTGAGGCGCACGCTTGCCGAGGACCGAGATCCATGACGCAGACTTTGGCGCACCACTACCACGGGCGGACGGTGCTGGTTACCGGCCACACCGGCTTCAAAGGCTCCTGGCTCTGCCTGTGGCTCCGGGAGCTTGGTGCGCGGGTAGTCGGCTTCTCGCTGGCCCCGCCGACGGAGCCGAGCCACTACCGCCTGCTGGACCTCGACGTCGAGTCGTTCCTTGGAGACGTCCGCGACGCCGCCGCCCTCCGGGCCGTGGTCGAGCGCTGCCAGCCGTCGGCCGTCTTCCACCTGGCGGCGCAGCCGCTGGTACGTCTCTCCTACCGCGAGCCGGTGGAAACTCTGACGACCAACGTCCTCGGCACGGTGAACGTCTATGAGGCCTGCCGCGCCGCGGACTGCGTCCGGGCCATCGTCTCCATCACCAGCGATAAGGCTTACCAGAACCGCGAGTCCGCGACCGGCTACCGGGAGACCGACCCCGTAGGCGGCAGCGATCCGTACAGCTGCTCGAAGGGCTGCGCCGAGCTAATCACCAGCTGCTACCGCGCCTCTTACTTTCCCGCGCACGGGTACGGGTCGGCCCACCGGACCCTCCTGGCCAGCGCCCGCGCCGGCAACGTGATCGGCGGCGGCGACTGGGCTGAGGACCGGTTGATCCCGGACGCGGTCAAGGCGGCGGCGCGCGGCGAGCCGGTTCCTTTGCGCAACCCCCGATCGGTGCGCCCCTGGCAGCACGTTTTAGAGCCGCTGGCCGGCTACCTCCTGCTCGGCGCGCGGCTGCTCGAAGGCCGGCCGGAGTTCGCCGAAGCCTGGAACTTCGGGCCGGACGCGCAGGGTGAGGTGGAGGTCGAAGCCGTAGTGGCTAAAATGCAGGAATCGTGGCCGGCCCTGTGCTATTATGCCGCCCCAGACGCGTCAGGCCCCCATGAGACGAAGACGCTCAAACTGGACTCCGGCAAGGCCCGGGATCGCCTGGGCTGGCGGCCCGTGTGGGACTGGGTCGAGGCGGTAGAGCGAACCGCGCTGTGGTATCGCCGATACCACGAAACGGGCGCCGTCCGCAGCCGGGAGGATCTGGCGCAGTACACTCAGGACGCCCTTCGGCGGGGCTGCGAGTGGGTGGCCGGGTAGTGTCCCAGTTTGGCGAGCGGGGAGCGTAACTGTACTTTCGCAAAGTACTCCTCACGCTCCGCGTGAGG
>DHJA01000234.1:9672-19311 GCA_002404095.1 Planctomycetaceae bacterium UBA4732
GGCTCGCCAAACTGAGACACTACCGGTGGCCGCATGAAATTCTATGAAACCGCGCTGCGCGGCGCATTCGCCATCGAGCAAACTCCGTTCAGGGACGACCGGGGGGAATTCACGCGCGCCTTTTGCCGCCGTATTTTCCATGAGATGGGGCTGATTGACGACTTCGTGCAGACGAACCAGGTTCGGACGGCCCGGCGCGGCACGATCCGCGGCCTACATTACCAGGCCCCGCCCGCCGCGGAGGCCAAGCTCTTCCGCTGCGTCCGCGGGTCGGTCCAGGACGTGATGGTGGATCTGCGGCGGGGGTCGCCGACATTCCTGCGCTGGCACTCCGAGGTGCTCAGCGAAGACAACCTGCGCATGGTCTACTGCCCCCCCGGCTTCGCACACGGCTTCCAGACGCTGGAATCCTGTTGCGATGTGACCTATCAGGTGTCGGCGTATTACACGCCTCACCTGGAGGGTTGCGTACGCTACGACGACCCGCTCGTCAACGTTCAGTGGATGGCGTCGGACGTGCTTGTCTCGTCCAAGGACGCCGACTGCCCGCTGCTGACGTCCGACTTCCGGGGACTGGAAATATGAAAGTCGCCTGTATCACCGGCGTCACGGGGTTTCTGGGCAGCCACATGGCGCGGTCGCTGGTGCGGCGGGGTTGGGAGGTCCACGGCCTCAAGCGCTCCACCTCCGACCTGTCCCGATTGCGAGACGTTGCCGAGCACGTCACGTTCCATGACGTGGACCGCGAGTCGCTCGACAGGCTCTTCGATGTCCGGGCGCCGGACGCGGTCATCCACCTGGCCACTACCTACGGGCGGCAGGATGAGCCGCCGAGCCAGGTGGTCGCCACGAACGTGGTCTTCCCGCTTGCGCTGCTGGAGCGTGCGGTTCGCTCAGGCGTAGGCATGTTCGTCAACGCCGCCAACACTTACACCCTAGATTACAAGTACCTGCAGTCGTACACGCTATCCAAGCAGCACTTCACAGAATGGGGTCGGCTGCTGACTCCTTCGAGCATGCGCTTCGTGAACCTGCGGCTCTACCACCCCTACGGACCGGGCGACCACCCGTCCAAGTTCGTACCGCAGATCATCCGCACCTGCCGCGCCTCGGACGCGGACATCCTGCTGACGCCGGGGGAGCAGCGAAAGGATTTCCTTTACGTACAGGACTTCGTCACCGCAGTCCACACTCTGCTCGACGGCCCGGAGCGCCTGCCGGAGGGCTTCGTCACCCTCGACTGCGGTTCCGGGCGGGCCGTTTCCATCCGGGAGTTTGTGGAGACCATCCATCGCGTGACGGGCTCTTGCTCGGAGTTGCGGTTCGGCGCGCTGCCTTATCGGGAGAACGAAATCATGTTATCCCAGGCCGACCCGGCGGCGCTGCGGGCGCTGGGGTGGGAGCCGCAAGTGTCCCTGGAACAAGGCATTAAAAACATCTTGCAAGAGGATTTTGGCCGTGATTGAGCCTGCGGCCCCGCCGGGGCTTCGCGTTCTGTTCGTCAAGGAGGGCTTGGCGTGGCCACGCGCCAGCGGCCACGACATCCACTGCTTTTACATGATGCAGGCGCTGGCCGGTCAGGGACACACAATCGGCCTCATGACCGCAGCCGAGCCGGTTTCCGAGGCGGTCGCTGGGTTGGACCTGGACTTTCGCCGTACTTTCGCCCCCGACGGCGAGTTCGTCGCCGGCCCGGAGCCGCGGCTCACGCGCCTACAGGAACGCTTCCGCAACTACTGGGGTATTGATCCGAACCGCCAGCGGGCCGTCGGGCGAGCCGCGGCGGAATTTCGGGCGGATGCCGTGGTGGTAGTGGGCCTAGACGTGCTACCATACTTGGGCGCGGTGGAAGGCCCGCTGCGCGTCTGGTATGCGGCCGACGAGTGGGCCTGGCATCACCTTTCGCAGGTCCGCCTCTTGAGACCATCGACGTGGGGCGACATCAAGGCAGGCGTGATCAAGGGTCTGTATGAGCGAGCTTATAAAGGCATGCTCGACGCCGTTTGGGTCGTATCCGAGATGGATCGGCGCTGGATGCGGTGGGTGACTGGGACGCGGGTGGAAGTCCTGTACTACGGCGTCAACGGCGAACATTTCGCCCCGCGCGAAAAGCCGCAGCGCCCCAAGAGCTGCGCCTTTTGGGGGCGTCTCGACTTCGGCCCTAACCTCCAGGCTCTTGAGTGGTTCTGCGGACGGGTCTGGCCGACAGTGCGGCGGGCGCGTCCGGACGCAGCCTTCACCATTTATGGGTTTCAACCGACGCCCCGGGCAAATGAATTGGGGTCGGTGGAGGGCGTAAGTCTTATTCCCGACCTGCCCGACCTGCGCGACGAGATTGCGGCACACGAGGTGGTGGTGTTGCCGTTTGTAAGCGGAGGCGGCGTCAAAAACAAGCTGCTGGAGGCGGCGGCGATGGGCAAACCCATTGTTTGTACGCCGCACGCCTGCAGCGGGTTGCAAGGTCCACTTGAGGGGGTGCTGCGGCAGGCCCGCACGCCTGTGGAGTGGACGCGCGAGTTGACGGCGTTGTGGGCAGACGCCGATCTCCGCCGCCGGCTCGGCGACGCCGCACGGCGGTGGGTGACGGAGCAACACACGTGGCAGGCGGCCGCCCGGTCGGCGGCGGCGGGGCTGGAATCCATGCTACAGGCAAGGCGTTCGGCATGAAGCAGCTAATTTTCATGATCGCGTTGACGCTGATTGGCGTCGTAGGGTCGCTGACGATCAGCCCATTCTATGGGTTGGCGGTCTATTACCTGTTCGCGATCCTACGGCCGCAGTTCATGTGGTGGTGGTCCTTGCCCGCGGGAGTTCCCTGGTCGTTGTACGTGGCCTGGGCGACCATCGCGGCGACGCTGCTCGGCGTCCGACCCGCCCGGCAAGGGCAGGGCGGCGTTGAATCCCCAATCCCGGAGAGGCCTCGGTGGAACAGCGCCCACGTGCTCGTGCTCCTATTCGGCGTATGGATTTGCGTCAGCTTTTTGGTCATGGGGCCTTCCGAACTGGGAACCTTGTACATGGTGGACTACGCCAAGCACTTCACCATGTTCATTATCGCCTCTCTAGTGATCCGAAGCGTGCGCCAGGTTTGGATCTTGGTGCTCATCGCCGCTTCGGCTCTGGGCTATATCGCCTACGAGGTCAACTATCTTTACTTCGTGAATGGCTACCTTGGGATCGCCAGGGATGGCTACGGCGGCACCGACAACAACGGCGCAGGACTGCTGCTGGCCTTGGGCGTGCCTCTCTGTTATTTCGCCTGGGAAGGGCTGCGCAAGTGGTGGCGCTGGTTGTACCTGGGCTTGATCCCGGTCCTCATCCACGCGGTGTTAATGACGTATTCACGCGGGGCGATGGTCTCGCTTCTCGTGTGCAGCCCCCTCTTCTTTTTCCGGAGTCGCAAACGCCTGCACCTTGCCGTGATCGCGGTCGCCGTCGCCGCCCTTGTCCCTTTTTTGGCGGGCAAAGAGATCCGCGCACGATTTTTCACAATCGAGAAAAGCGACGAGGACGCTAGCGCGCAAAGCCGGTTCCAGAGTTGGGAGGCTGGATGGCGCATCGCGCAAGATTACCCGATTTTCGGCGCCGGCGTGCGGAAGTCGATGCAGCTCGTTCACCAGTACGGGATGGATATGGAGAACCGGGCCATTCACGACCAGTATTTGCAGATCGCCGCCGACAATGGTTTCGTCGGGGCAGGTCTGTACATGGCGGCGCTGGGCGCGACATGGTGGGGGTTGCGGCGCGTCCGCCGCGCCACCAAATCGGCCGGCGACCCTGAGTCGTGCGAGGCGTACGCGGCCGCATGTGGGATCGAGGGCGCCTTACTGGTGTTCTGCACAGCCGCCATCTTTCTGTCCTGCGAGATGCTTGAAGCCCAATACATCTTAATACTGCTCGGGGCCCAACTTCCCGCAGTGACGTCTGCATTGGTTCGGCAAGAGGCCCACGCGCCCGAACCGGAGGCATTGAAGGCGATCGCCGCCGACTGACCCGTCCGGCTGCTTTCCGGAAGACGTTAGTTTTGAGTCGGCCATGGGTCGTCCGAATTCTTCCCCAGACGCATTCCTTTTAGGGTGACAACCGATGAGATCTCTGTTCGCCAGCCTCCGCAACGCCTCTTACCGCCTCCGAACCGCCCTCGACCGCCGCTTCCTGAAGAGGCGGATTGCCAGGCGTTTCCACCAACTCTACTACGGCAGCGGCGTTGATCGCCGCACTAACTGGTTGGGTAAGCCGGTCTGGAAGTGTCCCCTCGACCTGTGGGTCTACCAGGAGATCCTTTTTGAAACGCGGCCCGACGTCATCGTCGAGTGTGGAACTGCTCTCGGCGGCTCTGCCTTTTTCTACGCCTCCGTCTGTGATCTGTTACAGAATGGGCGGATCGTCACGATCGACATGCAGCGGAGGCCAGGCCTTGTCGATCATCCCCGCATCCGCTACCTCGTTGGCTCCTCAATCGATCCGGAGATCGTATCTCAGGTCCGGACACACATCGCCGACGCGAAGCGCGTAATGGTCGTTTTGGACTCCAACCATGCGTGCGAACACGTCCTAAAGGAACTCCGACTTTATGGGCCTCTGGTTTCCCGAGGCAATTATCTGGTAGTCGAGGACTCAAACATCAACGGACACCCGGTGCTGCCGTCGTTCGGGCCTGGCCCCATGGAGGCCATCCAGGAGTTCATGCGCGAAAGCAAAGACTTCGTGATTGACTCCGAGCGGGAGAAGTTCTTCGTGACTTATAATCCCATGGGATATCTCAGAAGAGTCTAAGACGGGCGTCGGCGCTCAAGTCGCCACTTTTGGGAGTATTCTCGTGCTGCTTTCAATCTATACGTCAGTCCGGGACGGCCTTTTCTACGACTACCACGTCGTGGAAATGCTGAAACATCACCTGCCGTTGGCCGACGAAATTATAGTCAACGACGGGTTCTCAACGGACGGAACCTACGAGCGGATCTCCGCCATCGATCCTAAGATCAAAGTGTTTCGCAGCGACTGGGGGAAGCCGACGGATCTCGGATGGATTACGCGATTCAAAAACGACGCCCGCTCGAAATGCCGGGGCGAGTGGTGCATTAACCTCGACTGCGATGAATTCATACCGGAGTGGGAGTTTGAATCGCTCCGCGCCCGTTTGGAGCGATCCGCCGCCGTGATCCATCCATTACGAATGATCAATTTCTACGGCAATTACAAGGTGTTCCACGAGCATCCTGAGAAGGTTCCCTGGCCCGATGTCAAACGCAACATCCATCGAAACCTTCCAGAAGTAGAGGTATGCGGCGATGGCTCCAACGTCCGCTTGAAGACGGATCCGGAGGCAATGGGAGAACCCAAGGTCGAATTCAACTGCCACCATTTCGGGTTCGTCCGAAATCCCGCTCGCCTCCGGCAGAAGTGGCGCAACGTCCTCGCCAACCTGTACCGGGGCAGGGCCGCTCGGCCCAAGAACTGGTTCAACCTCCCGACCTTCCTTTTCGATTGGTTCCCTCACGATTGGAAGGATCCGCAGTTCATGAACGACCTGGCGGTGTACGAAGGGCCGTATGTCCGAGCCGTTGCGGAGAACCCGGCGGAGTTTACCCGCGACAAAATGTCTCTCTACCATTGTCTGAAACAGCGCGCCGCTGCGGGCGCGGTTCAACCCGCCAACGGTTGACACACACACCCAGCCTCAGCCAACCGGAGGTCCGATGTCGATGGTCCTCGGCTTCCGAAGTGCCGCCCGCCCCCGCGCGTCCAGTACGGTACGCGTCGGGTTCGTCCTGCATGTCATGCAGGTCGCCGGGGCCGAAATGCTTGTCGCGGAAACGGTTCGACGGTTGGCAGGTCGTATCGTCCCGACGATCTTCTGTCTCGATGCCATCGGCGCACTCGGAGAGCGGTTGCGGGCGGAGGGCGTCGAGGTCGTCTGCCTGGGCCGGCGGCCGGGCCGCGACTGGCGCGTTGCGTGGCGACTGGCCCGCGAACTCCGCGCCCGCGGCGTTGAAGTAGTCCACGCCCACCAGTACACGCCGTTCTTCTATGCGGCCCTCGCCAAGCTATTGTTGTTCCCAAAATCGCCCCGCCTCATTTTTACCGAGCATGGAAGACATTATCCCGATATCGTTTCGCGTCTCCGCCGCATCACCAACCGCGTCTTGCTGCACCGGTCCGCGGACGCCATTAACGCCTGTTGCGCCTTCAGCGCCGACAGCCTTCACCGAATCGACGGCTTCCCAGCGCGGCGCGTCGAGGTGATCGAGAACGGCATCGACCTATCCCGCTACAACCCGGTCACGGATCGGATCGCGCTGCGCCGCAGCCTGGGCTTAGACCCCAGTCGTTATTATCTGGCTTGTGTGGCGCGATTTCATCCGGTCAAGGATCATGCCACGCTGCTCCACGCTTTCGCGCGCATCGCCGCCGCCCGCGATGACGCGGACCTGCTCCTTGCCGGCGACGGCCCGCTGCGAGGGGAATTGGAAGCGCTCGTCGAACGCCTCGGGATCACGGGCCGGGTCCGCTTCCTCGGCGTCCGCTCCGACGTGCCGGAACTCTTGCGTGCGGTCGATGCGTTCACGCTGACCTCGGTGAGCGAGGCGGCGTCGCTGACACTCCTGGAGGCGATGGCCTCGCGGCTGCCGGTTGTGGTCACGGCCGTCGGAGGCAACCCAGAGATCGTCCGCGATGGCGTCGAAGGGCTGCTCGTCCCACGGAGGGATGTCGCCGCGACGGCGGACGCCTTCCTGTGCCTGGTCGGCGACCCCGCCGTGGCTGCCGCAATGGGGGAGGCCGGCCACGCCCGGGTCGAGGAACGCTATCAGCTATCCCGAACGATCAACGCTTACTGGCGCCTCTACCAGCAGTTGGGCGGGCGAAACGGGGAAAACGATGGCTCACGTGACCTGTGACCCGCCCGCCCCCGCCGTTACAAATCTGGCATCGCGAACGGGGCCGCGCGAACTGGTCAAGGCGGCGGCCCGACTCGCGGCTCTCGTCGTCGTCAGTCCCTTCCTGTTGTGGCATTGGCTATGGGCGCTGCTAATCGGCCCCGACCGCGCCCTGGAGGGGTCCAGCGAGGCGCTGTCGCTGCTGCCCGGACTGGCCGGCCAATACCTGCGCCGTGCCTTCCTGGCCTGGACCCTGGCCGAGTGTCATCCGACTGCGGTCATCGGCTTCGGCGTATTGTTTTCCAAGACAGGGGCCCGCGTCGGCCCGAATGTCTACATAGGACCACGCTGCCATATCGGCCTTGCCCATATCGGACGGGACGCCTTGCTAGCGGCGGGCGTCTACCTCACCAGTGGGGCGCGGACGCACGGCATTGACGACTTGTCGCGGCCCATCCGCGAGCAGATCGGTGCAACAGCGGTAGTGCAGATCGGCGCGGGAGCGTGGATCGGCAGCGCGGCGGTGGTTATGGCGGATGTGGGACGCGACACCGTGGTCGGGGCCGGGGCGGTAGTGACCCAGGCGCTGCCGGAAGGCGTCGTCGCGGCGGGGGTTCCGGCCCGGGTCGTGCGCCAGCGTGGCGCGGAGATCGCATCCCAAGATCGGACCATTTCCATTCAGCCTGAAGCCGCGCTTGGCGAGGCGATACCCGCGGAACCGCAACGCGCTAGCATCGGGAGTGAAGTGGAATGAAGGCGGCGCCGATTAAAGTTCGTCAAAATCTTTGCAGTGGCGTTCCAGGAAAGCCCGTTTTTATGACCGCAGCCATTATTCTATGCGCTGTTGTATTGGCCTCGGGGCTGCGCTTCTACCGGATTGGCGATTGGTCTTTCACGGCTGATGAAACAGCGACTATCGCCGAACACGATTCCTTGTTCGGCGCGGCCGATGAATCTGCGGACAGTCAGATCAACCGGTTGCCGCGTTTAATTCCACTTGCTTATATAATCCCACACTTGGGGTACGGGATCTTGGGCCGAGACGAGTTTGGAAGTCGCGTCCCCTCGGCCTTGTTGGGCGTCCTTGGGGTGCTTCTCATCTTCGTGACCATCGTTAGGACGTGGGGCCGGCCGGCTGCTGCTGCCGCAGTTGTTCTCATAGCCTTGTCGCCGGATCACCTTTTCCATAGTCAGGAGAACCGGTTTTACATTGCGGCGTGGCTTTTTTCCTCAGCGGCGATGCTGTTTGGCGCCGTTGCCGCGCGCCAACAGTCCTTGTCGGTTATGTGTGTGGCGTGTGGTCTGGCGGTGGCTGCCACCTTGGTCCATACCCTGCAGGGCCTCGTCTCAGCAGGACTGGTCGTGGCAATAATCTTATCCGGATGGGCGCGGCAAAGGAGGACTGTTACCCCACTGGCAATCCTTGCAATGACTTCAACACTAATAGCAGGAATCATCGTGGCCGTGCAGGTGATGCGCTTTGGCCGCGGGTGGAATGCGGGCGGTGGTTGGGGGTACGGAATGTTGCATAGCATTATGGGCGCGGTGCTGCAAATCGGGTGGCCGAACGCGCTACTGGCCCTGTTGGGGGCGGCGGACGTGGTCGCTACGCGGGATGGGGAGGGCGTATATTGGCTTACTTGGGCGGGTGTGTGGGCCGCCTCAACCGTGGTTCTGCCCCTCATGGTCGTTTACCACCCCGCTTATACCTTCCCGCTTACGCTCGGTGTGTTTCTGCTTGCCGGGCGCGCGGTCGGGAAGGTTTTTGAACTGATTCGCATTCAGAGCCTGGCAACGGCTTGCGTCTGGTTTGGCGTAGCTTGTCTGCTTCAGGCTCCGGACATCGCCAGTTACTATATGGACGGCTCCCGTTATGATTACCGCTCTGCCGCCCAATGGGTTTCGGACAACTGGCAACCGGGGGACCGGATTGCGGCCGTCAGCCCCGGCCTATTGAGCCGATATCTAAAGGCCCCCAAACCGATCACCGGCCTACGAACGACGGACCCTTTCTTGGGCGATGAAACTGAAGCGGGACGAGAAGGCCGCGTGTGGATTGTTGTTCCTGTGGGCCGGACGGGATTGGTTCCAGCGATGCGAAAGTGGCTTGACGCGCATTGCAGGCGCGTCGGACTGATTCAGCAGCATCGCTACGATTATTATGAATACGCAGTTGAAATCTATTTGCGACCCGCCGGGGAAGACTCGGCAGCGAAAGAGATACGGTAAAGCGAGCACCTGCTGCGGGGATAGGTAGACAGCCTTGGTGGCGCCCGCGAAATTGTGCCTTTGTTGATTATCCCTGACCACTCGACCCAGCACTCGTCCAGCCGCCGGCGCCTGACATCTCGGTGCTCAATCAGCATGCGGTGGTCTGGTTCAACGCCGTTGGCTAGAGTGCGCCACGATTTGACCTGCTCACCTACAGCACGATAAGGCGACCTTGGACGCGACACCGTGGTCGGGGCCGAGGCATTGGTGAGCAAGCCGTTGCCGGACGGCGCCGTCGCGATGGGGTTCCGGCCCGGGTGCTCCGGTCGCGGCGAGTGAATGGGGACGGTACTTTTACGCCGTGACAGCGGTTCGGTGGAATCGGTTTTCCGCGGATGCTGAGATGGTTTCCGTTGGTGCTTGATAGGTGGTCCTTATGACAACGAAAGGGCCGTTCTATTGCAACCATCGGGTAACCAATGACGCTGTTTCGCCCCTTCAGAAGGGCCAGTTGCTGACAGCCAGGTCTGAGAGCCTGTGCGAAAAGGGC
>DHJA01000234.1:19425-22390 GCA_002404095.1 Planctomycetaceae bacterium UBA4732
CCCTTTTCGCACAGGCTCTGAGGATCCTTTACAAGAATATGTTGCAACGAAAGGACTTGGGGCGTCCTCCGGCCTGGCCTTGCCGTGCAATAAAGGCGTTGCAGTTTCTCAGGGCGTTCGTTCTAGCGGGTTTGGCGGATGCGATGCGACGCTGTTTAGAGTGCTAGCCAGTAGGCAGCCGCACTGATCGCGCCTAGGACGAGGAGGGCGGTCGCCGCCCCGGTGAGCAAGACGAGTCGCTTCTTTGCCCGCGCCTTTTGCGGCACGAAGACCTCAGGCCGGCCGAAGTCCGTCGGCGTTTGCGACGGCGGCGAGGCGCTCGCGTCCGGATGCCGAAGGAAGTAAGCGTGCTGAAAACCATACGACAGCAACAGCACCACCGGCCGGCACAGCGTCCGCGTCGGCATCCCGCTCAACGTCGTGGCGGCGTAGCGGAAGAAGAACTCAGCGCGGTTCTGAAAGCGCTGGCGCTCGGCCCCGGCCGTGTGGCGGGCGGCGTAATCGAATACCTCGCTCTTGCGCATGTCCTGGGCCGCCCAGGTTTCCGTCGGGTATTCCAGGATGTCGGGCTTTTCGAGGTACGGGTACTCGTGGTCGGCCATCCAGCGGGCGTAATGCAGTAGGCTGGCTCGCGCGTAGGCGTACGGGAAATCGAGTTGGCCAAGCTCCGCCTTGTAGTCCAGGTAGCGTCCCAGAGCCTGGAGGAACATCGTGTAGAACCAGCGGTTCTCGGCATCAAGGAGGTTGCGCGCAGGCACGTCGTCGGACGGGTGGATGCAGCGGCGGATCAGCTCCTCGGCCTTGGCCAGGAATCGGGCCTCCCCCGTCAGGCGGTGTCCGTCCAGCAGGGCCAGGACCGAATTGGCCGCGCCGCGGCCCGGCCCGTGGTACGACGGCGTCCGACTGGAACTGGCCAGTCCGGTCGCGCCGCCCGCCAGCCATCGGAAAGGGGTCTTGCTACCGTCGTCCCTGTCGATCACCCATTGCGCCAGGCCGACCGCGGTTTCCCGCGCCAGCGGATCTCCCGTAAGGAAGTAGTGCAGCATCAGCCCGGTCGTGTAGTTTTGCTCGTTGGCCGGGCCGCCGCCGCACACCTTCGCCGCCTTCGGGTAGGAGCGGTGCGTCCCCGTGTCGGCGTCCACATAGTGGAAGGTGTGCCAGAACAGGCCGTGGTTGTAAGCCGACTTGTCGCGGTCGGTGTGGTAGACGTCGATGTCGATGACGTGGGCGGCCAGCTCGCGCATCAGCCGACGCCAGCGGAGGTCGCCGCTCCGCATAAACTGATATCCGAGGCCGGCCACCGGGTCATACTGGTTGTTGTAGTGCGAGGTCAGTAGGGGCGGGGTTACCCCGCCCCTACTCGGCCCCTTGTGGAAGACCGCCTCGTGGTCGCCGTAAATGTCGCCAAAGTGTCGCCAGCCGTACTCGTCAATCACCTCGCGCTTGCGCTCAAAGGTGTCGCCGCCCTCGACGGCCGCGTCCACCAGCTGTAGGTACTCGCGGTGCGGGTCGTTGGCGCGCGGCGTGAGATAAGGCACGACGCCGGCCGCGCAGTACCAGGCCGGGGCGGCGCGCGCCTCAGCCGGCTGCCGCGCCCACGACAGCGGCTCGGCCGTGATTGCGTCCGGGCCGAATGCAGCGGTGAACTCGTGCGTCTTCTGTTCTCCGCCCTGAATTTCGTGAACATCGGCCGATTGGCGCGGGAAAAGTCGCAGCGTCAACGAGTCGGGCGTCGCCTCCACCGCCTTGGGGAAGTTTTGCCAGAAATACTCCGAGGCGACGGCGAGCGTTCGGCCGCCGCGCGTGAGCACAACGGCCGGGGTCGCGCGAAAGCCGGATTGTTCGGACCCGTCCTGGCGAAGCCGGTAGCCGCGGAACGTGTGGGGCACGACGCGCTTGCGGTTCAGGTGGTTGTGACTCCGCCAGTTCTCGCCGCCGCTGGAATCCTGGTACAGTTCCAGCGAGACGCCGGCCGTCACGAAGGGGGCGCCGACTTCCGCGGAGCAGCGGATCACGGGGAGTTCATCCCCCGGCGGGAGGGCGAGGGTGAGCGAGGCGTCGCGCAGGTAGACGGAGCCGCCGTTGCCGAGATCCCACAGGCCGCCCGGATGATCGGCCTTTCGCGGGTTGCGGAGCGTTATCACGAAACGTACCGCCGGGGAACCGGCGAAGAAGTGCAGGCGGGCGATGAAGTGCAGAAGCGGCTCGTCGCCCGGCCGGACTAGGTCGCCTTCGACGAGGACCACCGCCCGCAGCGGTCCCGATTCCTCGACCTCCAGCCGGCGGACGACAGGCTCGTAAACATGACCGTTCTCATCCTCGACTACGAATCGCGTCCGCGCCGCGTCCGCCGCCTCCACGCCGCTTGCGAGGACGGAATCGAAGGGGAAGCGTCCGGCCGTCCGCAGGCGGAACTGGGCCGCTCCTGTGTCAACATGGACCTCGCCCTCGCCGGCTTCCGTCCGCAGCCGCGGCCCTTCGGCGGCCGCCACCGGGGCTTCCGGGGCGATGGTCAAGCGAAAAGCCGCCGAACCGCGGACTTCGGCCTGCCAGTCGAGTAAGGACCAACGCACGCTACCGTCCGGCCAACGGTTCAGCGCCCGCGCCTGGAATGGCACACCGCGTCCCTCTTCGTCACATAGGCGCAGATTCGCCGGATCGGGGAGTAAACCCCGCAGCCAGGGAACGCCGCAGGTGACGGGTTCGTGGCGCCGATCCGAACCGGCTGCCGTGACGGTGAGTTCGATGGGCAGGGATTGTGGGTCAATAACGGACTGGTCCATCGCGTGTGGTCTCTCCAGAGGCAACCTTGCGAGACGGTCGACAAGAGATCGTTACCCTACACAGAAAGAACGTCACGGCGAGGGGATCTTCCGAAACGTCCTCCTCCGAATGCGCGAGGCCGGCGGCGAGAGCGTGCCCCTTGCTTCTCTTCGCGGACGACTAGTGCAACGTCACTCGTACT
>DHJA01000234.1:22461-27185 GCA_002404095.1 Planctomycetaceae bacterium UBA4732
GGGCTTCTAGCCCGTCCAGCGGAACCGGACCGGACGGGCTAGAAGCCCGTCCCACCCATCAATCCATGCGTGACGAAGCACTAGGGCCGACACCCGTCCAGACAGAAAGCCTTTGCACCATGTTTGTTCCGGCGCTTCTCCGCAAACTCCTGTTCCCACTTGCCGAACGCCTTACCCGGACCCGGTTCTGGTCGTATTATGCGGATTCGCTTCGGTACGAGCGTTGGGGCGGGGAAGAACGCGAGGCTCTACGGAACCGGAGGCTGAGTGAGGTCTTGAACGCGGCCCTTGGCTCGGCGCTGCACCGCCAGCGCCTGGAAGAAGCGGGGCTGACCGCCCGGCTTATCTCTCCAGAGGAGTCACGGTCGTTTTTGGAAGGGTTGCGTCCGGTTTCCAAGGCCGATTTCCGCCGGCACTTCCCCACCGGCGTCACCACGAGTCAGGACGCCGCGGACTGGCGCTACCTCTCGACCGCCGGGACGACGGACCGGATGACGGTTATTGCCGACTTCGTCAAGCGCGACCAATGCCGCAGCAGTGAGTTGCACGCGCTGCGGCTCCTCCTCGGCGAGGATGTCGGCGTTTCCACTGTCGAGATTCCCCCGGACGCCTGCAACGTGGTCTGCGGTCTCGTCGATGGTTCCCCCCCGACGTTCGGTCGCTACGCCTGGCACGCCCTGCGCAAGGGCAAGCTCTTCGGTCGGGAGGCCCGGACGGAACTTCGCGGCCGCTTTGAACGCCAATTCGTCCTGCGGTTGCTCACTTTGCCGCCCATCGCCCCGGCGCCGTCCGGCCCGCTGGCCCAAACTCTCGGCCTCTATCTCGACCAGATCGCGCAGGTCCGGCCGGCTTACCTCCGCGGCTATCCGCTCTATCTAATGTGGCTGGCCGACTCATGCCGCGACCGCGAGCGGACGCTCAAGGGCCTCCGGGTGGCCGCCCCCTTCGGCGGGCTTGCGTCCCCCGCCATGGCGGCGCGGATCGGCGCCGGCCTGGGCGCCCGGTTCGGCGACAAATACGGCACTAGCGAGTTGGGTACGGTCGCCGCCTCTTGCGGCCACTCACCGGGCATGCACATTTTTGAAGACCTCTTTATCATTGAGGCGATCCGGCAAGGCCGGCCGGCGGAACCGGGCCAGGTCGGACGCCTCGTCATGACGGACCTGATCAACACGACGATGCCTTTGCTCCGCTACGACGTCGGCGACGTGGGTCGGCTTTACGCGGGGCCTTGCCCCTGTGGACGCACGACGGCGCGCCTGGAGGTTCTGGGCCGCGTCCAGGAAGTACTCGACTCTCCGGCGGGCAATCTGACGGCGAGCGACGTGGCCGACACCTTTTTCGCCGACCCAGCGATCGCCAACTTCCGCGTCGAGGAAACGACGCCGAGATCGTTCGAGGCCGCGGTAGTCGCCCGGCCGGGTGGGCATGCTCCTGATTTGCGGGCGTGGCAGGAGCGTTTTGCCGCGCTGCACACGGGCGTCGGCAAAGTCCGGGCGCGGTTGGCCCCCTTCGTTCAGCCCGAGCCCAACGGCAAGTATCGCTTTGTCTTCCCGGCTGCTTCCGCGGGGGACTTGCTATGACGCCTGCCGCGCTACTTCCGCCGTCCCTGCGCGCGGACTTTCCGCTGCTGTCCCGGGAACACTCGCCGGGCAAGCCGATCGTCTACCTCGACAGCGCTGCCACTTCCCTGAAGCCGCGGCAAGTCATTCAGGCGGTGGCCGACGTTATGGGGCTGCACAGCGCCAACGTGCATCGCTCCGTACACCTGCTCGGCGACGAGGCCACCGAGTTGTTCGAGGGGGCGCGGCGCAAGGTCGCCCGGCTGATCGGGGCCGAGGCGCACGAAGTGATCCTGCTTCGGAACACCACCGAGGCGCTCAACCTGGTGGCGCGATGTTACCCGCGGAAGGGCCGAGTCCTGGTATCCCTGGGGGAACACCACTCCAACCTGCTCCCCTGGGGCCTTGAGGGAGTCAAGCAGGTTTCCCCCCGTGCCGACGGCAGCCTGGACGAGGAAGCCTTCCTGCGCGAGTTGGCCCGAGGGGGGATTTCCGTGGTCGCGGTCTCCCACGTCTCGAACGTAACGGGCGGCCGGATCGACGCGCGGCGCTTGGCCGACGCGGCCCACGCGGCCGGCGCCGTCCTCGTCCTCGACGCGGCCCAGTCAGCCCCGCACCTCCCGATCGACGTTCAGGAACTGGATTGCGACTTCCTCGCGTTCAGCAGCCACAAGATGTGCGGCCCGAGCGGGGTCGGTGCGCTCTACGGGAAAGCGGAGCGCCTTGCCGAACTCGACTGGTATCTGAAGGGCGGCGGGACTGTCGAGCAGGTCCGAAAAGGGTCGCCCCTGCCCAAGCAGGCCCCCTGGCGGTTCGAGGCCGGAACTCCCGCTGTGGAGGCGGTAGTCGGGTTCGGCGCAGCCGTGGATTATCTGGAGCGCATTGGGCTTCATGAGATTGAGAACCATGACCGCCTGCTGTACGCTTGGGCCAGATCCCGCCTGCGGGACCTTCCTGGCGCCCGCATCCTCGGGCCTCCCGAGCCTCAAGGCGGGCAGGCAGGCCCGCTCAGCTTCACTATCATGGGCACGCCATCGCACGTCTTAGCGCGGGCGCTGAGCGATAGGTTCGGGATCTGTGCGCGCTCGGGGTTCCATTGCGCCGAGCCGCTGCACGAACAGTGTCAGTTCCCGGCCACAGTCCGGCTCTCGGTTTACCTCTACAACCAGCCCGAGGAAATCGACCAGTTTTTCGACGCGCTGACGACCATCACGGCCTTCGGAAGTCATACGTCGTGAGCGTGGGCCGGCCGGCGGGGGGCAGCGGCCTAGAAGGCCGTGCCACCGACTCTTCAGTTACTGTTTTTCCGACAAGCCCAGAGCCAGGACGACGACTGCGCGGTCCTGGCAGCCGAACGGATGCGTGGTCTTTCCGGTTCCGATCACCCAAACAGGAGTTGCAGCATGTTTACCCGTCTCTTCTTCGGCGCGCGCGCCGCCCGCCGTCCGCTTCACTCTCCGCGCAGCCCCCAAAAGCCACCTCCGTTGGTGCTGGAGCGTCTCGAAGATCGCTGCCTGATGTCCGCCGACCCGTCGCTGATGTCCGCCGACCCGGTCCTGGAATGGAACGCCATCGCCATCCAGGCCGCCGTGATCGACCACGGCCTCACGGCCCCCCACCTCCAGTTCGGGCCCACCCGACTTTCGCGCGTCCTGGCGATCGAACAGATCGCGGTCTACGACGCCGTCAACTCGATCGACCGGTCGGGTACTCCGTACCTCGTCGAGGTGAACGCGCCCCGCGATGCGTCCATCACGGCCGCGGTGGCCCAGGCGGCCCACGACACCCTGTCCTCCCTGTACCCTTACCTGAAATCGACGTTCGACGCCCAGCTCGCGTCGGACCTCCAGGGCGTCCATAATACCACCTCTGCCGTGGAAGGGGTCGTCGTCGGGCGCATCACCGCCGCCGCCATCTTGGCCGTCCGCTCCCACGACGGCTCGCAGATCGATGCGGCCGGCCAGCCGGTCAATTACACCTACGGCCAGCAGCCGGGCCAGTGGCGGCCGGACCCCTTGCACCCGACCGCCACCCCCCTGACGCCGGACTGGGGCGGCGTCACCCCCTTCGCCGTCCCCAGCGCCGAGACCTTCGCGGCTCCTCCCCCGCCGTCGATCACCAGCCAGGAGTACGCCGACGCCTACAACGAGGTCAAGGCCGTCGGCGGCGGCGTCAACACGCCCACCATCCGCACCGCCGACCAGACCGAGATCGGCCTCTTCTGGGGCTACGACGTCTCGCCGGGCCTCTGCGCCCCGATCCGCTTCTACAACCAGATCGCCGCGGTCATCGCCAAGCAGGAACACAACACCGTCGATGAGAACGCCCGCCTGTTCGCACTGGCCAACATCGCCATGGCCGACGCCGCCATCACTTGCTGGGACACCAAGTACGACTTCAGTTACTGGCGACCCGTCACCGGCATCCGCGAGAACGACCCGGGCACCGGCCCGACCAGCCTCGGCTCCGGCAACCCCTTCCTGGTAGGCCAGGGCGACCCCAACTGGCAGCCGTTCGGGGCGCCGGCGGACAACGGCGCTGGCACCAACTTCACCCCGCCGTTCCCGTCGTACACCTCCGGCCACGCCGCCATCGGCGGCGCCCTGTTCGAGACCTTGATCCGCTTCTACGGCCGGGACGACATCCACTTCACCATCATCTCCGACGAGTTCAATACCATCACGGTGGACCAGAACGGCATCGTTCGCCCGCTGCGGCCGCGCTCCTACGACAGCTTCAGCCAGGCCAGGGAAGAGAACGGCCAGAGCCGCATCTACCTCGGCATCCACTGGCATTTCGACAAGGTGAATGGCATCAACGAGGGCAACAAGGTCGCCGACTACGTCTTCCAGCATTTCCTGCGGCCGTCTCACGACCGCGACCGGGGTCACGATTTCGACGACGGGCGCGAAATCGTGTACGAGGAAAGAGCCACGCCGGCGGGGCCGGTCTTGACCCCGGTCCACTTCCGCGGCCGCGAAGAGTTGGAGGGGGAAAGCGCCTTCCGACTGAACCACGATCTGAAGCCGGTCAACATGGTCGTCGAGGTCGAGGCAAGCCGCCTGCAAGAAACCATCGGCAAGGATCCGATGCGCGACCTCAACGCGGTGTTCGAGTCGCCGGACCTGTTCCGGACGCTCTAGTGCAACGTCACTCGTACTT